>DAINBU010000154.1:0-10645 GCA_036732755.1 Planctomycetota bacterium | reverse complement strand
TCGGGCTCGCCGGCGAGCTCGGCGGCGCGCCGAAAATGGTCAACGGCTTCGGCGAAGCGGCCAACCGCGAAGGTCGCCGCACCGAGGCGGCGCTCCGCGCGGGCGCGGGCGCGCGGCCGCTCGTCGTTGCGAATGCGATCGAGCCGCTCGGCGACGGCGAGCGCCGCGGCCGCCTCGGCGCAGCCGGCGTGATGCTCGACGAGCGCCTCGAGGCGGAGCGGGTCGTCGCCCGCGACGCGGTCGAAGCAGGTGGGCGGCGCGCCGGCGGCGGTGAGCGACGCGAAGGCGTCGGCGCACGCGACCGCCCCGGTCGCGACGGCGGCGGCGAGCGCGCGGCTCGCCTCGTCGAAGCGGCGCGTCGCGAGGGCGGCGTCGTGCTCGTGCTCGACCGCGTCGACGAGGCGGTCGTGCGCGATCGCGAGCTGCGCCGGCCCGCGCCACGGTTCGGCGCGCGTCGCGCGGTCGAGCTCCGCGAGGGCGGCGCGTTCGTTCGCGCAGTCGCGCGCGAGCGACGCGGCGATCAGGTGGGGGAGGGCGCTCCGCGGCGCGCGCGCGGCGGCCAGCTGCGCGACGTTCAGGGCCTCGCCATCGCCGCCGTCGGCGGCCGCGCGCGCGGTGCGCTCGGCCTGCTCCAGCGGGTCGGGGACGAATTCGAGCGCGGCGAAGGCCGCGGCGACGGCCAGCAGCGTGCCCGCGCGCGGGAGCTCGCGCCCCACGTCACGGCTCCGACGCGCGGCCTGCCGCGACCGGCTCTTCGGCGCCGTTCTCTTCCTGGCTGGGGCGGCGGGCGCGGCGGCTGCCGTTCTGCGCCTCGACGTACTCGTAGGCGCCGTACGGCGCCGGCGGCTCGGCGAAGCGGTTGATGACGGTGCCGCTCACCTCGATGCCGAGGTGGCGCAGCTGCGCCATCGCCTGGCGCAGCGGGCCGACCTTCGAGCTCGAAGCCGAGGCGACCAGCACGCGCGCGTCGGCGTGGCGCGCGAAGACGAAGGCGTCGGCCGAGAGCAGCGTCGGAGACGTATCGATCACCACCACTTGATATCTGCCGCGCAGCTGCTCGATGAGCTTCGCGAGCGCGCGCGGCTGGGCGAGCCGCTCGAGGTCGGGCGTCGGCGTGCCGGCGGGCAGAATCGAGAGGTTCTCGAAGCGCGTGGAGTGCACGATCGCGTCGATCGACGTGCGGCCCGCGAGGTGGTCGAGGATCCCGACCTCGCCGTCGAGCGAGAAGACCTCGTGGATGCGCGGGCGCTTCAGGTCGCCGTCGACCAGGATCGTGGCGTAGCCGGCGCGCGCGGCGGCGATCGCGAGCCCGGTCGCGACCAGCGTCTTGCCCTCGCGCGGCACCGCCGAGAGGACGCCGAGCACGCGCGCGCGCTCGCTCGTCCCCTGGTCGCCGCCGAGCGTGAGGAAGAGCTTGCGGAACTCGTCGGCCGGGAAGGTCGCCGGCCGCAGCAGCCACTCGATCTCCGGCATCATCCCGGAGCGCAGCGGCAGGTGGGGGATGCGCGAGATCGAGCTCGTCTCGAGCGACGCCTCGAGCTCCTCGATGGCGCCGACGCGGTCGTCGAAGCGCTCGAGGACCACCGCGCCCGCGCCGCCGATCAGCAGCCCGAGCAGCAGCGCGATCGCGACCACCGCGACCGGCCGCGGCGCGCACGGGAAGGTCGGCGGGACGGCGCGGTCCTGGACGAAGATGCGGTTCGCGGTGCCGTTGCGCGCCTCGAGGACCAGCAGCTCGTCGCGCCGCTGCGTGAGGCGCTCGTTCAGGGCGGAGGCGTCGGCGACGCGCGTGGCGAGCGTCGCGTAGTGCGACTTCGCCTGGTCGAGCGCGGCCGCGGTGTCGCGCAGGTCGGAGAGGCGCGCCTCCGCGCTCTTGACGGAAGCCCGTGCGATGTCGCAGCGGATCATGAGCGCGTCGATCGAGTCGGACTGGTCCTGCTCGATCGACTCCTCGAGCGAGCGGATCTCCGCGTCGAGCGCCTCGAGCTGCGCGGTGCGCGTTCCCTGCATGCCGGCGAGCTCGGCGCGGCGCGCCTGGAACTCGACCAGCTTCTGCATCGTCTCGGGGCGCGGCTGCAGGTCGAGCGCCTTCGCGAGCGCGGACGGACCGGCGTCGGCGTCGAGGATCACGTCGCGGCGCGCCACCAGCATGTCGCTCTGCTCGCGCGCCTCCTGGACGATGCGGCTCTGCTGCTTCAGCTCGTCGTTCAGCAGCTCCTCGCGGCCGTCGAAGGTGAGGTAGGCGTTCTCCTGCTTGAAGCGCTCGAGCTCGGCGCGGCCGAGGTCGCGCTGGGCGACCAGGCGCGGCAGCTCGGCCTCGATCGCGGCGAGGTCGCGCTGGACGTGCTCCTTCTCGCGGCTCGCGACGTGGGCGAGGTAGGCGTCGCACAGCCCGTTCACGAGCTGCGCCGCGCGCGCCGCCGAGAGGGCGACGAAGCTGACGTCGACCAGCGCGCTCTCGCCGCGCGGCTCGACCTCGATCTGCTCGGCGAGCTCGCTCAGCCGCTCGGCGGGCTCGCTGCCGGCGAACTCGGGCCACGCGCCGAGATCGAGCTTCGCCGCGAGCGCCTCGAGGACGGTGCGGCTGCGCAGGACCTGCCACTGCGTCGAGGAGAAGCGGTTCTGCTCCTGCAGCCCGCCGAGCGGCGAGGCGATCCCGAGGTCGGTCGGGAGCGGCCGCTCGATCAGGAGCGTCGCGGTGGCGCGGAACTTCTTCGGGGCGCGCGTCGCCCAGGCGGCGGCGCTGCCGGCCGCGACCAGCGCGACGGCGAGCACCAGCGCGCAGCGACGGCGCAGCGTGCGCAGGACCTGCGGGAGCGAGGGCGCGGGAGGAAGCGGGGCGTGCATGGAGGGGCTCAGAAGAAGGACTCGGGGACGAAGACGACGTCGCCCGACTGCAGCGCGAGGTCGCGGTCGAGGTCGCCCGCGAGGATCCGCTCGAGGTCGACGGCGAGCGTCACGCGGCCGGTCGGCGTGCGGCGCAGCAGCGCCGCGCCCGACGGCTTCGAGAACTTGTCGAGGCCGCCCGCGAGGACGATCGCCTGCAGGAAGGTGATCCCTTCGCGCGGGGAGAAGCGGTAGAGGCCGGGCGTGCGCACCTTGCCGGTGACGAAGACCTGCTCCTCGCCCTGCTTCACGTCGCGCACCAGGATCGCGTCGTCGGGGAGCAGCACCGGGTCGAGGTCGACGCGGTCGGAGTCGAGGATCGCGCGCAGGTCGACGCGCAGCCGCTGCGCCTGGCCGCGCTTGGGGCGGCGCAGGATCGTCACCTGCGAGGGGTCGGCGCCGGCCGAGAGGCCGCCGGCGAGCGCGATCGCCTGCGTCAGGTGGAGCTCGCCGCCGGCGGGGATCTCGTACGCCTCGGGCTTGTCGACGCCTTCCACGACGAAGACGCGGCGCGGCGCGAAGCGCGTGATCGTGACGGCGATCTCGGGGCGGACCAGGAAGTTCGCGGCGTCGAGCCGCGCGCGCAGCTCCTGCGCGACGTCCTGCGCGGAGCGGTCGAGCAGGTCGATGGCGCCGATCACCGGCAGCTCGACCTGGCCCGACGGGGGCACCGGCAGCTCGGTCGAGAGGTCGGCCTGGCCGACGACGACGATGCGCACCTGGTCGCCGACGGCGAGCCGGTCGGCGTCCGGCTCCGCGAAGGAAGCGCGGGCCGGCCCGAGGTCGACGACCTCGACCAGCGGGCGCCCGGAGTCGGGTGCGGCGCGCGGCGCGGCCGCAACGACGGGCGCGTCGGCATCGGGCGCGTCGACGAGCACCGCGGGAGCGGTGCGTCCGCCGGGTGCGACCGCTGGGCCGGCGCAACTGGCGAGCGCCAGCGACGCCGCCGCCCAGACGCGTTGCGTCCTCCCCACTCCCTCCTCCTTCTTTCGTCCGTCCGCCCGATCGCTTCTCTTCGATCGTGCGGAGCGTGCGCGCGCGGCGCGCCGTCTCTCAGAGCCGGATCGCGATCCCGACCGCGAACTGGTTGTCGGTGTACTCGGCGTCCGTCGCTTCCGTGGTGCGGATGCGCGTGCGCCAGTGGAACGTGAGGTCGGCGTTGTCGAGGAGGGCGTAGCGCAGCCCCGCGCCGACCGTCCAGCGCGTGAACGTGTCGCTCGTGTTCGACGGGTTGACGAACTCGTAGCCGACGCCGCCGCGCGCGGAGAGGCGCGCGTCGATCTGCTGCAGCCACGCCATCTCGACGAGGTTCTCGAGCTCGTAGTTCGAGAGGGGCGAGAACTCGGTGGTGCGCAGCGCGCGGGCGTCGAGCGCGGCGTTGCGCGAGAACCACCAGCGCAGGCGCCCCTCGAACTCGACGTTCTCCGCGTCGTCGTCGGCGTCGGTCGGGACGTCGTCGTCGAAGCTCTCGGCGCGCAGTCCGACGCGCACCATCGAGTCGAGCGCGTCGCCGCGCCGCACGCGCGCGCCGACCGAGCCGGCGACGCCGGTCCCGTCGTTCAGGGCCGTCTGGTCGAAGTCGCGCGTGAAGACGTCGGCGCGCACGAAGGTCCAGAAGTCCTCGCCGGTGAGGAAGCCGACCTCGAGCGCGGCGAGGTCCTCGGAGCGGTCGAACTGCTGGTCGACCGGGTCGTCGAAGGCGGTCGTCGCGCGCTGCGCGCGCAGGTCGGAGTACCAGGTCTCCTCGTGCCAGCCGACCAGGCCGTACGCGGTGTTGATCTTGCGCTCGATCTTGTCGGAGAAGACGACCAGGACCGGGTCGGTGCGGTCCTCCCAGCGGTCGCCGGCCATGAGCTTCAGGTGCTGGAATGCGAGGTCGATCTGGCCCGACGCGAACTGCTCGACGAAGTTCTTGGCGTCGCCGCTCAGGTAGTCGTTGCGGACCATGTCGTAGCCGGCGCTGACGTGGTGCTGGCCGTCGCCGAAGGAGTAGTCGGCGATCGCGCCGACGGTAGTGCGCGCGAGGAAGGCCTGTTCGCGGTCGTTCTCGGTGAGGAAGACGTTGTCGTCGTAGACGAGCTCCTCGTCGAACCTCGGCACGAACGCGACGGGGCCGAACTTCAGCATGTGGCGCGCGAGCGGGGCGAGGCGCCCCGGGTCGCTCGCCGTCGACTCGGCCCCGGTGAAGAGGTTCTGCGCCAGCGCCTCCCACGAGACCGGGTCGGCGGGCACGAGGATCTGCGACGTCTCGTCGGACGCGTCGGCCGGCGGGGGCGTCTGCGGTTCGTCCGCCTGCGCGGCCGCGCTCCCGTCCAGCGCGAGGAGGGCGGCGAGACCGACGAGACCGACGAGTCCGACGCTAGCGGAAGGGGCTCGCATCGAAGGGATCCTTGAGGTCTTTCGCCGGCTGCAGGTGGTCTCGCGGCGGCGGGACGAGGAACGTGTAGGGGCTCCACTCGATGCGCGGGTCGCCGACGCCGAGGAGCGGGACGACGACGCGCGCGGTCGCGCTCCCGACGACCTTCTTCTTGCCGATGCGGAGGACCCACGAGTGGGGGCGGGCGCCCTTCGCGAGGCTGAACACCGCCTCGCCCTTCTCGTTGAAGACGACGGTGACGTCGGCGGGGAACTCGACGGTCTCGCGCCCGATCTTGAGCGACGTGTCGGAGAGGACCTGCACGCCCGCCGGAGCGGCGATGCGGTCGCCGCGGAATTCCAGTTTGCGCTGGTTGATCGGCGCGGAGCTCCCGTCGCCCTGCGCGAGGAGGACGAGCGAAACGACCAAAGCCGACCCGCGGACGAGGAGGGAGCCGAGCACGGGAGATCTCCGGAACGACGCGGACGCTCAGCCCTCCCGTCACGAAGGAGGGCGTGCGTGCGTCTTCGGAGGGGCGCCGCGTCGGCCTTGAGGCCTTGGCCGGAAGGAAATCCCCGGCGCGCGCGCGCCGCGCGACGCGCGCGGCGGCAGGTCGGCAAGCGGTTCGGAGGTCGCCGGCGCGGCGCCGCGCTTCAGCGGTCGGTGTAGCCGAGCTTGTCGAGCGCCTCGACGTCGCGCGCCTGCGGCTCGAAGTCGCGGCCGAGGCGGCGCGGGAAGCCGCGGCGGTCGAACTCGGAAAAGAGGGCGTCGAGCCGGCCGAGCAGGGCGCGCGCGCGCGCCGGCTGCGCCGCCGAGAGGTCGCTCTGCTCGTCGCGGTCGGCGGCGAGGTCGAAGAGCCGCAGCCGGCCGCCGTCGGCCCCCTTGCGCTCCTGGATCAGGTGGAAGCCGCCTTCGATCAGCGAGCGCAGGTCGGGCTCCTCCTCGGCGATCGACGCGAGCGGCTCGACCTCGTCGCCGCGCATCCACGGGCGCAGGTCGACGCCCTGCAGCGGCGGCGCCGCGAGCGCCGGCTCGACCGCGGCGAGGATCGTGGGGAGGACGTCGACCTGGCGCACCGGCGCCGCGACGCGCGCCGGCGCGACGGCGGCGCTCTTCGGCAGCTTGACGACGAGCGGCACGTGGAGCAGCTCGCGCCAGAGGCGGCCGCCGTGGCCGAAGGCGCCGTGCTCCTGGAACTCCTCGCCGTGGTCGGAGACGACGACGATCAGCGTCTCGTCGTAGAGGTCGAGCCGCTTCAGGGCGTCGAGCAGCACGCCGAGCTGCTGATCGTTGAAGAGGATCTCCTCGTCGTAGAGGGCCACGACCTGCGCGAGGTCGGCCGGCGCGAGCGGCGCGCGGGCGTCGAGCTGGTGGATGGTGGTCTGCGGCGTGACGAAGCCGCGGTACTCCGATGCGAAGCGGCCGCGCGTGGCGGGCGGCGGGTCGTAGGGGCTGTGCGGGTCGAGGGTGTGGACGTAGGCGAAAAAGGGGCGCGCGCGGTTGCGCTCGAGCCACGGGATCAGCGCGTCGTTCACCTCGTCGGAGCGGACGAACGTGGCGGGGCGGTCGGTCGCCACGAACGTGCAGAAGCCCTGCTCGAAGAAGAGGCCGCCCGCGTGCACCTTCGAGTTGGCGATGAACGCGGCGGTGGTCCGGCCGGTGGCGCGCAGCAGCTCGGCGAGGGTGTCGTCGTCGCCGGCGAGCCCGGTGCGCTTGCCGGCGCCGTGGAAGCTCGGCAGCACGCCGCAGAAGAGCGACGCGACGGAGGGGCGCGTCCAGGGCGCCTGCGCCCACGCGTTCTCGAAGACGACGGCGTCGCGGCCGAGCTCCTCGAGACGCGGCGTGGTCGGCCGCCCGTAGCCGAGCAGCGACGTATGGTCGCCGCGCAGCGCGTCGATCAGGTAGACGAGGACGTTGGGCGGGCGCGGGGCGGCCGGCGCGGCCGGCGCGGCAGGCGCAGCCGTGCGCACGAGGGTCGGTTCGGCGAAGGCGACGCGCACGAGGCGCGTCGCGAGCGGCGCCGCGTCGAGACTCGACGAGGCGAGCGACGTCCGCAGGCGCAGCGTGCCGCCCGGCGCGACGCCGTGCAGCTCGAGGCGCTGGTCGCTCCAGCGGTCGAAGCCCGAGAGCGTCGTGCGCAGCAGCGGCTGCTCGCCCGCGTCGGCGCCGACCAGCGTCAGCTCGATGGCGACGGGGTCGAGCGGCAGCGGCTCGGCGACGAGCTGCTTCAGGGCGAGCGAGCACTCGACGACGTCGCCGTCGCGGCACGGCGCCGCGATCTCCACGACGTCTCCGACCGGCACCAGGAGAGCGCGCCGCGTGTCGTCGCGGCAGCCGACGTGGAGCGGGGCGCCGCTCTCGAGCGCCTTCGCGGCGAAGCGGCCGCGTCCGAGCGTCGCGCCGGAGAGCGCGAGCGCGTCGGGCTGGACGAACCAGACGTCGCCCTTCGGCGGGCCGCCTTCGGGCGCCGTCACGCGCAGGCGGCGGACGGCGCGTGCGTCGAAGCGCAGCGCGAGCTCGCGGCGCGTGCCGTCGCCCTCCGCGAGCGGGACGCCGTCGAGCGTCGCGCGCAGCGGCTGCGCGGTCGTGGAGAAGAGCGCCGCCTCGCCGGCGACGACCTGGACCTCGAGCTCGCGCGCCGTTTCGCCCGCGGCGAGGCGCGCCGCGCCGGTCGGCGGCTGCGCCGCGTAACGCACGCGGATCTTCGGGTCGAGCTCCGGCATGCGCACGACGAGGCGGTCGCGGCCGTCGTTGCGCTCGCGCATCTCGATGCGGTCGAAGACGACGCCGCCGGTGGGCTGCGCCGCGACCGGCTCGGGGTAGACGACGCGCAGGACGAGCTCGCGGCTGCCGGACGCGGGCGGCAGCTCGACGCCGGCCTGCTCGGGGCCGCTCTCGCGGAAGTCGAGCTCGCCCAGGACCTTTCCCTCCGCGACCACTTCGATCCGCGGCAGGCGCGCGGGGGTGCCCGGCTTCTTCAGGAACGCGCCGCGCCAGTGGAGCGTCGCGCGTTCGCCGAGGCGCTCGAAGCGGAGCGAGAAGGAGGCGTCGTGGTCGACGTAGACGCCGCGGAAGTCGACGCCCGGCGTCTTGGCGAAGGTGCGGCGCGGGAGGCCGCGGAAGGCGGCGTGCGACTCGCACTCGACGAGTTGCGAGGAGCCGACGATGCGGGCGCGCACGCCCGACTCGCCGCCGCGCTGCAGCGCGATCGCGCTGCCGTCGGCGCGGAGGAGGTCGACCGCGACCGGCCGCTCCGCCTCGCGGCGCGCGGCCGGCAGCGGAAGCGCGAAGGCGAAGCGGCCCTCCGCGGGATCGGAGCCGGCCGCCTCGAGGGCGCCGAGCTCGTATTCGGCCTCGACCGTCGCCGGCGCCGCGGCCTCCGTGTCGCCGACCTGCGCCCGCTCGAGGGCGTCGAGCAGGAAGGTCGTCGACTCGAGGGGCGGAGCCGCCGGCGCCTGCTGCTTCGCGGGCCGCGCGCGCAGCGCGACGAGCGCAAGCGCGAGCGAACCGGCGGTCGCGGCGGCCGACGCGAGGTGCATGCGGCGGAGACTAGCGCGCCGCTGCGACCCTAGCGGGCGAGGGAGTTGAGGTACTCCTCGACGTTGCTGTAGCCGTCGCTGTTGCGGTCCTTGACGGAGTCGGTCGCGTCGTAGGGATTGAGGCCGCGCGCCGTCTCCCAGGCGTCGGGCATCCCGTCGTGGTCCGCATCGGCGGGCGGCGTGCCCTGCCGCATCGTGATCCAGCCGCCGACGTCGGCGGGGGAGTCGATGATCCCGCCGGTGCCGTTCTGGACGTCGGAGACGATGCGCGCGTCGATCGCGTCGCGCTCCGGTTTGGTCGCGCCGGCGTACTGGAGGACGTAGGAGTAGGCGTGGACGACGTCCATCGTCGCGACGGCCGGATGGTCGAACTCCGACGAGCGGCGCAGCGACTTGTCGGTGACCGGCTGGTCGGTGGTCCAGACGACCATGTCCCAGTTGTCGTCGGTCGGCTGCGTGCAGACGGGGTCGAAGTTGTCCTCGATGTAGAGCTGCAGGTTCGACGTGTCGGTGTGCAGCTTGACCGCGCTCGGCGAGAAGCTGGTGTCGGCGTCGGGCCCCGCCTGGTAGCCGTTGGCGACGAAGCCGACCCTCTGGTCGGGGGTCTTGAACAGCGCGGCGTACTCGCCCCAGTTGTAGACGATGTTGTTGCGGTAATCGACGACGCCGGCGTCCCCGACTTGCGGGCTGCGTCCGTTCGCGTCGGCGATCAGGTTGTGGTGGATCGAGATGTGGTTGCTGCCGTCGCCGATCAGGATCGCCATGCTGTGCGGACCCTTCGGGTGCTTGCTGTGGAAGAGCGGCTCGCTCAGGATGCAGTTCTGCAGCGTGATGCTGCGCGACTGGTACCAGGTCGTGAAGATCTCGTCGACCGACCAGCTGAGCGAGCAGTGGTCGACCACGACGTTGTAGGTGCCGCCGACGTTGCTGGGCGCGCCGAAGTTGATGACGTCGCGATTGTCCCAGCCGTCGACCGGCGTCACGACGTCGCCGGTGCGGATGCGCAGGTGGCGGATCACCACGTCGTGCGTCTGGACGCGCACCTCCTCGCCGCTCAGCGTGATGCCGCCGCCCGGCGCGCTCTGGCCGGCGATCGTGAGATAGGGGTTGGTGATCTTGAGCGGCTCGTGCTGCTCGATCGTCCCGTCGACGCGGAAGACGACGATGCGGCGACCCTTGGCGGCGACGGCGTCGCGCAGGCTGCCGGGGCCGGAGTCGTCGAGGTTGGTCACCTCGTAGACGGTGCCGCCGCGCCCGCCGACGGTGGTTGCGCCGAAGCCCTGCGCGCCGGGGAAGGCCGGAAGGGTCGCGGCCTCCATCGAGGCGGTGCCCTCGAGCGCTCCGCCCGATCCGGAGGAACCGCTCGAGAGGACCTTGCTGCAGCTCGTCTGCGACGCTGCGAACGCGAAGGCGAGTGCGAGGGACGGGATCGTGCGTCCCATGGATCGGTGGTGCATGCTCTGGGTGGCGCCCTTGCGGACTGCTCGACGAGTCGGCGACCGCTCGCGCGGTGACGCGCAACCACTCGGGTCCCCCTCGCGCTCCAGTCCGCTCCCGGTGCGCGAATATCCGGCGATCTACGACGTAATCGCCAATCGAGGCGGCTCGCTGAATTCCCTGGAAGCCCCTACACGACTTCCCGGCTGCGAGCCCGTGCATGCGGAGGAGACGAAGTTTCGCGCAGGCGGGCGACCGGCTCGTTCCGAGCCGGCGGTGGGGCGTGCGGCACCCCTTCGATGGAGCGGGTGATGGGGCTCGAACCCACGACATTCAGCTTGGGAAGCTGCGTGTTTTAAGTCGTAAACCCGCGTAGGGATGGGACTTCGGGCGAGGCCGCTCGTCCACTGTCCCCGCCACTGTCCCC
>DAINBU010000153.1:0-10726 GCA_036732755.1 Planctomycetota bacterium | reverse complement strand
GCGCACCAGTTCGTCACCTTCTCGGTCGCGACGCCGCTGCAGGTCGCGATGGCGACGGCGCTGACGGAGCTGCGCGAGGAGTACTTCGCGACGCTGCGGCGCGAGTACGCCGAGCGGCGCGACTTCCTGATGGAGGTGCTCGCCCGCGCGGGCTTCGAGCTCGCGACCCCGCAGGGCGCCTACTTCGTGCTCGCCGACACGACGAAGCTCTTCCCGCCGGAGCGGTTCGGCGACGACCGTGCGGTCGCCAAGCGCCTGGTGCAGGAGCACGGCGTGGCGACGATCCCGCCGAGCGTCTTCTATCGGAGCGCGCCCGAGGAGGGGCGGCGCCTGCTGCGTTTCGCGTTCTGCAAGAAGATGGAGACGCTGCAGCGTGCCGCCGAGCGCATCGCGCGGATCGGTGCGGGAGGCGGAGGCTGACATGCTCGTCGCGGGAGTGCAGTTCGACCTCGCGTGGGAGGACCCCGCGGAGAGCTTCCGGCGCGCGGCGCCGCTGCTCGAGCGCGCGGCCGGCGCGGGCGCGCAGCTGGTCGCGCTGCCCGAGATGTTCGCCACCGGCTTCTCGATGGACGCGGCGGCGGTCGCGCGCCACGCCGGCGCGACGAAGGCATGGCTCGCGGAGCAGGCGCAGCGGCTGCGCCTCCACGTGATCGGCGGCTACGCCGAGCCGGCCGAGCCGCGGCCCCGGAACGCGCTCTCGCTCTTCGCCCCCGACGGACGCGAGCTGCTCCACTATCAGAAGATCCACCCCTTCGCGCTCGCCGGCGAGGACCGCCACTTCAGCGGCGGCGCCGCGGTCGCCACGGCGACGGTGGAGGGGGTGCGCGTCACGCCGGTCATCTGCTACGACCTGCGCTTCCCCGAGCTCTTCCGCGCGGCCGTCGACGCGACCGACCTCTTCGTCGTGATCGCCAACTGGCCGGAGAAGCGGCGCCACGCCTGGTCGACGCTGCTCGCGGCGCGCGCGATCGAGAGCCAGTGCTTCGTGCTCGGCGTGAACCGCGTCGGCGCGGCGTCGGGCGAGCCGCACTGCGGCGACTCGGCGCTGCTCGACCCCTTCGGCTTCGCGCGCGCGTCGGCGTCGGGCGAGGCGGCCGTCGTGGTCGGGAGCGTCGACGCCAACGAGGTCGCGCAGGTGCGCGCGCGCTTCCCCTTCCTCGCCGACCGCAAGACCTCGATCGGACGCGCGCCGTGATCGTCGCCGCGGAAGTGAGGGGCGGCGCGCCGGACTACTCCCGCCACGCGCCGTCGAACAGGCGCGCGCGTGCCTTGGCGGCGCCTTCGTAGACGAACGAGCGGATCCGTTCGGCGCGGGCGCCGGCCACGTTGTCGGCGCGGTCGTCGAAGAAGACCGTCTCCTCCGGCGCGAGGCCGAAGGTGGAGAGCAGGTGGCGGTAGATGCCCGGCTCGGGCTTCACCATCCCGATCCGCGCCGAGATCACGAGGCCGTCGAAGCCCTTCCAGAAGTCGTGGCGCGGCTCGAGGTACTCCCACGTCGCGTGGCTCATGTTGGAGAGGACGTAGAGCCGGGTCGCGCCGGTGCGCCGCAACTCCTCGAGCAGCGCGAGGCTGTCGGGCATCGGCGCGAGCGAGGTCTTCGAGGCATCGACCAGCCGGCGCACCAGCTCGGGCGTGGCGCCGGTGCGCGTCGCGAAGCGCAGCAGCGCCTCGCCCTCGTCGAGCGTCCCGCGGTCGAGCTCGATCCAGTCGGGATGGGCGAAGACGTCGCGCAGGAAGTGGCCGTGGTCGGCGCCGGCCGGGAGGTGCTCGCGCAGGATCGCGTGCGGATCCCAGGAGAGCAGCACGTTTCCGACGTCGAAGACGACCGCGCCCGGGAGCTTCGCCGGCTTCGTCTTCGTGCGGCCTTCGGGCATCGCGTCAGACGCCGAGCACGTGGAAGCCGGCGTCGACGAAGAGCACGCTGCCGGTGATCCCGCGCGCCGCCTCCGACAGGAGGAAGGTGCCGGCGTCGGCGACCTCCTCCGCGGAGACGTTCTTCCGCAGCGGAGCGCGGTCGGGCATGGTGTCGAGCAGGGTCGAGAAGTTGTTCACGCCGGCGGCCGAGAGGGTCTTGATCGGGCCGGCCGAGATCGCGTTCACGCGGATGCCGGACGGGCCGAGGTCGGCGGCCAGATAGCGGACCGACGCCTCGAGCGCCGCCTTCGCGACGCCCATCACGTTGTAGTTGGGGACGACGCGCTGGCCGCCGAGGTAGGTGAGGGTCAGCACGCTCGAGGTCCTCCCCTCGCCGGGGTTCTCCAGCAGCGGCTTGCAGGCGCGGCAGAGCGCCGTGAGCGAGTAGCTCGAGATGTCCTGCGCGATGCGGTAGCCCTCGCGCGTGGTGTCGACGAAGCCGCCGGCGAGCTCTTCTTTGCGGGCAAAGGCGACGGCGTGGACCAGGAAGTCGAGCCGGCCGAGGTCGCGCTTCAAGCCGTCGGCCAGCGCCTGCACCTCGGCGTCGCTGCCGACGTCGCAGGGGTAGTAGTGCTTGCAGCCGATCGTCCGGCCGAGCTCCTCGACGCCCTCCTTGAAGCGGTCGGTGGCGTAGGTGAGCGCGACCTCGGCGCCCGCCGCCTGCGCCGCGCGGGCGATCGCCCACGCGATGCTGCGCTTGTTCGCGACGCCGAGCACGACGCCTTTGCGTCCCTCGAGCATTCGAGTCTCCGCCGGTTTCACCTCGACGACCCTCCCGCGGCGGGAGACCTTACGGGCGCGGCCCCGCGCTCTCAAACGCTTTGCGTACTTGGCCTTGCGTTGATGGGGTGGCAGCGCCGACGATTCCGCTCCTTCCACGTCCCTGCACGCGAGGACCACGACGATGCGACGAGCAGCACTCCTCGGTTTCGGGATCGCGATCGTCGCCGCGGTGGCGGCCGTGTCGGGCGGCATCGCGTGGCTCGGCCACGACGACGGCGCGCGGGCGCGCGAGCTCGCCGCGCTGCAGGCGGAGATCGCGGCGCTGCGCCGCACCGCTTCGGCTCTGGCCGAGCGAATCGACGCGTGCGAGCGCGCGGCGAGGGAGCGCCCCCTCTCCGACGCGGTGCGCGCGCCGACGGGCGTCCCGCGCGTCCCGACGGTCGCCGCCGCCGACCCTTCGCCGGCGCGCGCCGGCGCGGCCGGCCCCGCGCCGTTCGATCCGCGCGAGCTGCTGCGCGAGTACGTGCTCTCGTTCGCCGACGGCGGCGCCGGCTCCGAGTTCTTCCGGATGGCGGTCGCGGCCTACGCGTGGCAGCTGCGCCGCGAACTGCAGGCGATCGTCGTCGACCGCGAGCTGCCCGACGCGCTGCGGCTGCAGGTGATCGGGATGCTCGACGGCGGCAGCTTCCGCGGCGACGCCGCCACCATCGACGCGCTGCTCGAGGTGGCGCGGCAGAAGGGGTGGGACGAGGGCGCCGCGGCGGCGCTCGCCGGGCTCGGGCGCATCGGCGACCGCCGGACCGCGCAGCTCCTCGAGGAGATCGCTCCGCTGCTGCACCCGCTCAAGCTGCGGCGCAGCGCGTGGGAGGCGCTGACGGCGCTGCTCGGCGCCGACGCCGACGCCACGTTCCTGCGCCTGCTCGAGCGCGAGTCGGACGTCGACGGGCGCATCGCCCTGCTCGCCTACATCCGCGGGGGCGACCGCGCCGCCGCGCTGCGCGCCTACGAGCTCGCGTCGCGCGACGAGCTGCCGATGCGGCTGGAGGCGTCGGGCCGCATCGGCCGCTTCCGCGACGACGACTTCGTCGCGCTCACGCGGGAGTGGCTGGCGCGCGAGGTCGACGAGAACGTGCGCGCGCGGCTGCGCGCGGCGCTCGACGAGCAGAAGCAGATCCCCGCGTGGCACGAGACGCAGGCGTGCGGCGCGCCGAACGTCGAGCGCGTCGACGCCGACGACGGCCGCGCGTGGGCGAGCGCGCAGCCCGACGCCGGCCGCGAGTGGCTCGAGCTCTCCTACGCGCCGCTGCGCGCCGACCGGGTCACGATCCACGAGACGTGCACGACGGGGGCGGTCGTCGCGGTCGAGATCCTCGAGGCGCGCGCCGGCTGGCGCACGGTCTGGAGCGGCGAGGATCCGCTGTCCGCGGGCGGTCCGTTCGAGCTCCGCTTCGCGACCACCGCCGCCGAGGTGACGAAGGTGCGCATCACCCTCGACACCAAGAAGAAGTCGGGCTGGAGCGAGATCGACGCGGTCGAGCTCTCGGGACCCGACGGCCGCGGCTGGGCGATCGGCGCGACGGCGAGCAGCCGCTACGGCGAAGGCAGCGCCCGGTCGACGTTCGGAGCGGACTTCGAAGGGAGCCTGCTGCGCGGCTTGTCGACGAAGTGACGCGCCGCGCCGGCGCGGAGATCAGCGCCCGCCGGCCGGCTTCTCCTTGTCCTCGCCCGCCTTCTCGTCCGGCTTCTCGAAGGACTTCTGCACCGCGTCGTGCAGGCTCTTGATCCCTTCGAGCAGGTCGGTGCGCGCCGCCGGATTGGGGCCGGCCTCCTCGAAGCCGTGCACGCGCGACGCCTCGCCGGCGACCGCGAGGCGGCCGACGCCGACCGCGACGCCGTCGGCGAAGCGGCCCAGCCGGATCAGCTCCTCGTGCTGCTCGGCGACCACCTTCTCGAGCATCTTCACGCGCGCCTCGAGGTCGGCCTGCGTGACCGGCGCGCCGCCCTTCGGCGCCTCCTTGCCCGCGTCCTGCTTGTCCTTGGCGGGGGAGAGGGTCGACATCACGATCAGGAAAATGGCCGGCATCCAGACGGTCGACAGCATGCGGCGCATCTCGAATCCTCCGTGTCACGGGTCGGTACAGGGCGTTCCAATCGGCCATTCTCGCGCGATGATCGTCGCCATGACCTATCGACCGCCCACGCCCCTCCGGAACATTCTTCCCGCCGGGTTTCTGCTCTCCGCGGCGGTCGCCGTCGGAGGCGTCGGCCCCGGATGCGCCCCAGAGGCCCCCTCCACGCCCTCCGCCGGGGCGGCGTCGACGGGGACGCCGAAGTCCGCGCCTCTCCGCTTCGAGCCGGCCAAAGGCGACCACACCGACCTCGCGGTGGGGGAGACGGTGGTCGAGCGGATCGCGCTGGTCGCCGACGCGCCCATGGACTGGAACGCGCTCGAGCTCGTCACCGGCTGCGACTGCATGTCGGCGCGCTTCGTCGACAAGACCGACCCCAGGCGCGCGTGGGTCGAGGTCGAGTACCACGGCGACAAGGTCGAGGACGTCGACGGACTGCTGCTCGCGCGGGACGACGACAAGCGCGACCTCGCCCGATACGAGGCGCCGATCGTCGTGAAGCGCAAGCCGTTCGTGCAGCCGCGCCGGGTCGTGCTCGAGGCGGGCGGCAGCCCGCGCTTCGAGATCGTCCTGGGCCAGGCCTTCGCGCGCGGCGCGACGCCGCCCGACTTCCTCCTCGACGACGTGAAGATCGGCGACGAGTCGCTGGTCGCGCTGGTCGACGCCCCCAAGGACGAGACGGAGCGCACGCCCGACCACGAGACCCTCATCCTGCGCAGCCGCCTCGCCTTCGAGCCCAACGAGGCCGCGCGCGCGCGCCCCGGTTCGGTGAAGATCACCGTCCGCTTCGGCGCGCCCGTCGTCGAGCGCGTCGTCGAGGCGTCGTGGCCGGGCAGCCATTGACCCGGCCCCGGGGGCCCCCTAGCCTGTTGCGCTCTTGAGTTCGTTCCCACCGTTGCGGCGACGTCCTCGCCGACGTTCGCCAGGTTCCGCAGGTCGGTCGAGTCGGCCGCGCGCGTTCGCGCCGCGGCCTCCAGCGCGCGCCCCACGTCCGTGTGCGCGCCTTCTCGCCGGACCCGGATGCGACGCAGGGCGCGTCGCCGCCGCCTGCACTTCCGACCCCATCGAGGTATCGCTTTGTCCTTGAACGAGAGTCCCGACGCTCCCCCCGCTCCCGCTACGACACCTCCCGTTCCCGCGCTGCCGGCCGACGTGCCGCGCTTCGCCGATCTCGGCTTCGGGCCGGAGATCATGGCCGACCTCGCCGTGCTCAAGTACGAGCGGCCGACGCCGATCCAGGCCGCCGCGATCCCGGTCGTGCTCACCGGTCGCGACGTGATCGGCATCGCGCAGACCGGCACCGGCAAGACCGCCGCGTTCTGCCTGCCGATCATCCAGCGGCTGCGCACCGACGGCGGGCCGCGCGCGCTGGTGCTCTCGCCGACGCGCGAGCTCACGCTGCAGACGTTCGAGTGCGTGCGGCAGATGGGGCGGACCAAGGGCTTCACCGCCACCGCGATCATCGGCGGCGAGGACTTCAACGAGCAGCACCGCCAGCTCGCCAAGTCGCCGTCGATGGTGGTCGGGACGCCCGGCCGCGTGCTCGACCTGATCGAGCGGCGCCGCCTCGACATGCAGGCGGTCGAGGTGCTCGTGCTCGACGAGGCCGACCGCCTCCTCGACATGGGCTTCGCCGACCAGATCGACGCGATCATCCGCTACGTGCCGCGGGATCGTCAGACGCTCCTCTTCTCCGCGACCATGCCGTCGGGGATCAAGGCGCTCGCGCGCGCCTACATGCGCGAGCCGACCGAGGTGAGCGTCGGCCCGACCATGAGCGCGGTCGCCAACTGCAAGCAGGAGCTCTACTCCTGCACCCCGCGCGAGAAGCCGTGGCTCGCCCATTGGCTCATGCAGCGTGAAGAGGGGCAGACGCTGATCTTCTGCCGGACCAAGCGCGGCGCAGACGAGCTCGAGCGCATCCTGCGGCGCGGCGGCCATTCGGTCGGGGTGCTGCACGCCGATCGCACGCAGGGCGAGCGCAACCAGTCGCTCGCGCGCTTCCGCGACGGCTCGGTGCGCGTCCTGGTCGCGACCGACCTCGCGTCGCGCGGGCTCGACATCGACGGCATCGCGCGCGTCGTCAACTTCGACGTGCCGCCGACCGCCGAGGACTACCTGCACCGGATCGGCCGGACGGCGCGCGCGCAGCGGGCCGGCACGGCGTCGACCTTCGTCACGCTCGAGGACCTCGGCTCGGTGCGCTCGATCGAGTCGGTCACCAAGCAGCGCATCCCGTCGATCTTCGTGAAGAGCGAGGATCTCCTCGCGCTCGCGCGCGAGCTCAGCCAGCGCGAAGTCGAGCCGCGCGTCTCGCGGCCGCACGGACCGAGCCATGGGCGCGGCGCTCCGCGCTCGCATGGCGGCCACTCCAGCCATTCCGGCCACTCCAGTCACTCCGGCCACTCCGGCCACTCCGGCCACGGTGGGCACGGGGGACACGGCCGCTCTCCCGCGCCTCACCACGACGAGCCGCGGCGCGACCACGCCCCGTCGCCCTCGCACGGCGGCCACGACCACGCCAGCCCGAGCCACGGCAGCCACGGCCACGCCAGCCCGAGCCACGACGGTCCGGCGCACGGCGGCCACGACCATGCGAGCCCGGGTCACGACAGCCAGAGTCACGGCAGCGCGGGACACGGCAGCGCCGGACACGGCAGAGCGAGTCACGGCGACCCCGCGCCGAGCCACCACGGCCCCGCGCACGCACCGGCGCCGCGCGACGCGCACGCCCCCGAGCGCTCCGCGGGCGATGACGCGCCGCGCCGCCGCCGCCGGCGCCGCTCCTCGTCGAATCGCTGATCGCTCCGGGCCGTCCGCTCAGAAGCGGAATGTCGCGCCGAGCAGGAAGCCCGACACCGAGACGTCCGCGTCGAAGCCGCGGTCGTCCGTCCTTCCCTTGAAATCGCAGTGGACGTAGCGGTAGCCGCCGTACAGCGAGAGCGGCCCGACGATCTTGCAGTGCAGCAGCGCCTCGATGTCGATGAGCGAGCCGTCGAAGTCCTCGTAGTGGCCGGTGATCCCGCTTGCCTCGAGCTGCAGGTCCAGCGGAATGACCGGCGTGCGCACGACGCCGCGCGCCACGAGCAGCGGAACCGCCTGACGGATCTCCACCGACTCGTCGAGCCCGAACGCGACGTTGTGGACGGCCATGTCGAGGTCGAAGTAGTCGGCGCCGATCCCCGCGCCGAGGGTGAAGGGACTCGTTTCGATGAAGTCGTAGCAGAGCGCCGCGTGGGCGAGGGCGAGGTCGAGCTTCGAGTCGACCGTCGAGCCGGCGGTGATGTTGCCGAAGTCGGCGGTCACGGTGCCGGTCCCGGTCTGCGAGGTCCGGAAACCCGACAGCGCGAGGTCGAAGCCGGCGAGGTTGACCTCCCCGCGCAGGTAGGGCACGTACTCGGTCTTGCCGAGGTCGAGCGAGCTGTCGAGGTCGATCGTGTCGACGTCGGTGGCGACCGTGGCCGCGAGGCCGATGTTGCCCTCGAGCGTCGGCGCGTAGACGCCGCCCTCGATCGTCACGGTCGGGCTCTGTTCGATGCAGGCGGACAGCGCGAGCGCGGACCCGATGGCAAGACCGCGTGCGGCGCGCGGCGCGATCGTCGAACGCTGCATCGGATCTCCCCCTCCCGTGGCGGTCCGCACCGGCTGTGGCGCTATCGTGCCCGCCCTTCCATGTCGCCGTCTCGACCAATCCCGGCCGCCGTCTTCATCGCGATCTGCGCGGGAGGCGTCCGCGCCGACGAGGTCGGCCTGGTCGAGGCGCCGCCGCTCGCCGGCCGCGCCACCGAGCACGGGATCGAGCTCTCGGTCCTGCCGGCCGGCCGGCCGCTGCGCACGCGCCTATTCCTGCGGCGCGAGGATGCAGGCGCGGCCGAGACGGAGGTCCGCTTCGCGGCGCCGGTCCCGTTCGAGCGCCCGTTCCAGTGCCTGCGGGTCGAGGGCGCGCCGGCCGCGATCGCGCCGCCCGGCACGCCGGCCCCCGCCGACCCCGCCGCCGCCGACCCGCTGCTGCCGGCCGGCACCGCGTGCGAGCTCGTGCTGCGCGGCCTCGACGAGGGCGCCGCCTACCGCTGGCGCCTCGTGCTCGAGGAGGGCGGCGCGCACGCGCGCAGCGGCGCGGCGGTCGAGCGCGAGGAGTACGGCGGCCGCTTCGTCACGGTGCGCCCGCGCGGCGCCCCGTTCACCTTCGCGGTCTTCTCCGACTCGCACGTCTTCCCGAGCGCGCTCGAGCCGACGCTGCCGCCCGACGTCTCCGCCGACGACCGCTTCCTCAACTACGTGCTCGACGGGATCGTCTGGTACCGCACGACGCGCGAGCGCGTCGCGTTCGAGTGCGCGCGCGCGCTGCAGGCGATCGGCGCCGAGCACCCCGACTTCGCGGTGAGCCTCGGCGACGTCTTCGACCTGCACGGGCGCGGCTTCAACTGGGCGTTCGACGCGCCCGACGTCGCGGCGGCGGCGCATCGCGAGGCGCGCCGCGCGGTCTGCCAGCTCGGCGAGGCGGGCGCCTTCTACCAGGTGGTCGGCAACTGGGAGGGCGAGTCGGGCTGCCATCCGCAGCTGCAGCGCGCCTTCGCGATCGACGCGCGCGAGCGCTACGCGATGAACCCGCGCCCCGACACCTCGCCGCTCGGCGGCGGGCCGGAAGAGGACTACTTCGCGTGGCGCTGGGGCGACGTCCTGTGCGTCGCGCTCAACGTGCGCGGCTACACCAAGACGCCGCACCACCTCGGCAACGACGGCACCGCCGAGGGCAAGCCCGACGACTTCACGCTCGGGCCGGAGCAGAAGGCCTTCCTCGAGAAGACGCTGCGCGGCTCCGACCTGCCCTACAAGGTCACCTTCATCCACCACACGGTGGGCGGCAACGCGGGCGACGCGGAGAACTCGGCGTACGGCCGCGGCGGCGGACGCGCCGCGCACGTGGGCGAGCAGGCGTGGGTGCACGACCTCTGCGTCGCGACCGGCGTCCAGGTCTTCTTCTACGGCCACGACCACGTCTTCACCGACATGGTCGTCGACGGCATGCACTACGCGCTGCCGGGCACGACCAGCGCGCCGTGGCGCTTCACGAAGAAGGAGACCGGCTACGACACGAGCTTCCCCGACAGCGGCTACGCGCGCGTACGCGTCACGCCGCAGGAGATGCGGGTCGAGTTCGTGACGCTCGAGGGCAACGTCCTGCCGATCTCGTTCTCGGTGCCGCCTCGCAAGAAGTGACCTTGGCTGGGGACAGGAGCGGACGTCGAGGGCGCGGGTGAAGAGGCCGCGGGGAGCAGGGCTTCGTGGTTGAACGCGCGACGGGCGGGAGCGGATCGAGGGGCGGAGGGGAAAAAGGCTCGATGGACGGGACACGCTCGCCCCAACCAAAAGATGAACGGGGGGCTCGCTGCGCTCGGCGCATTCGGGCACGACTCGCAGTAGTTCCGTGGTCGACCGCCTCACGCGGCGTCCCGTCCCTCGACCTTTTTCCCCTCCGCCCTTTCATCACCGTTCGAGACCGTCGCGCGACGACAGGAGACGGCTCCCCGCGGCCTCTTCGCACGGTCCTCGCACGACGTCCGACATCGTTGCTGCGCCACGGGAGATGTTCGGCGCGCAACTGGGCGTGAGGCGGGTTCACGCGGAGCGGTGAAACACGGCGAATGCGGACGTCGTGGCCATTCCGGGACTTGACCGCGCTTCATTGAGCCGGGGCCGTTCGCGTGCAGCGTCGACGTGGCAGCTCGTACGCCGATATCGCTCGTGCCAGGTCGATGCCCGACCACGGTGCATCTTCATTTGAAAGCGAAGAAGGCAAGAGGCGCGTCTTCTCGTTCCAGACCGTGCCGTGGCTCCCGGCGTCCGGATACGACCCGAGTCCGATCATGCGCGCGCCGTGCATCTCCCGTGGCGCAGCAACGATGTCGGACGTCGTTCGAGGACGTGGCGAATCGGTCGCGGGGAGCAGGTTTCCCGTC
>DAINBU010000152.1:0-10756 GCA_036732755.1 Planctomycetota bacterium | reverse complement strand
TGTGCGTCGGGTACTTCGTCCCGAACGGTGAGAAGCCGACGGCGCCGGCGCGGCCGGAGGATCGCTGGCAGGCGGATCGGCGTCCGCGGGAGCGCGGCGAGCTGATGGCGCTGACCGTTCAGGTCGTGCGGACGGAGAAGGCGCCCGAGGGGGCGATGCTCGGGCTCAACCTGGTCGGGAGGCGGCCGGAGCTGGCGGGTGGAGGCGGCGGCGGAGCAAACAGCAGCGCCGGCGTCACTTCACTCGCGAGCGGCGCGGCGCCGTTCGACGAGACGATCCTCCAAGGATTGCCCGATGCGCTGCGCCACGTGCGGCGCGACACCGGCGTCTTCTCCGGTCGCGGCGGCTCGCGCGTGCCCGGCATCGGCGTCGCGCTCGAGCGCCTCGTGAACCGCGTCGCCAACCTGTTGCGGGACGCCAGCCGCGACCTCGAGCATCGCACCCGCATGGACGGCCGCCGCACCGGGCATGCGCGCGACCGCGCGCGCCAGGGCGATCGCCCGACGCACAAAGCCTTCGAGGACGCGCGCGCCGCCGGCGACACCGATCTCTACTGGGACGTCCAGGAGAACACCGTCGTCGTCGTCGGCCCGAGCAATCGCGTGCACTTCTTCGGAATCGACGGGAGGCAGGTGACCAGCGTCGTGTTTCCCGGAAACGTGATCCAGCAGCGCGTGAACCAGCAGCGGTGGGCGCCGATCGATGCGGAGAAGAGGGCGAGGTTTCGGAGAGGCATCGATACGGCCGCGGGCGGTGGCGAAAAGTCGGACGCGCCGAAGTGAAGGAGCGGAAGAAGTCGGAAAAGAAGCCGTCGTCGTCGCTGCGGACCCATCTTCGGCTGCACGTCGGCAAGGACGAGGCCGGGATGCGGCTCGACCGGTTCCTGGCGAAGCGCTGTCACTGGCGGTCGCGGACCAAGATCGAGGAGCTGATCGAGGGCGGCGAAGTCGAGCTCGTCGGCCGCGTCGCGCGGTCGTCACGCAAAGTGCACGAAGGCGAAGTCGTCGCCGTGAAGCTGCCGCGCCCCAAGCGCGAATTGGATCTGCACGCCGCGGGACCGCCGCGAGGATTGACCGTGTTGTTCGAGGACGAGTGTCTCGTCGCCGTCGACAAGCCGCCGGACATTCCCGTGCATCCCGGCGGACGGTTGCTCGAGGACACCGTCATCACGCGGTTGCAGGAGCGGTATCGGGCGGAGGCGAACAGAGCGGCGCGGGCGTGGGCCCTCGAAGAAGGAATAGAGGGTGACGCCAACTCCGACGACGACAGCGTCATCGTCCCGAAGCTCTGCCACCGGTTGGATCTCGAAACGAGCGGCGTCCTCCTCGTCGCCAAGACCGACGCCGTCGCCGCCGAGATGGGCCGCCAGATGCGCCGCCGCGAGACCCTCAAGGAGTACCTCGCGATCGTCCACGGCCGCGTGAAGGACGACGAGTTCGTGATCGACGCGCCGATCGGGAAGCATCCCGCGAGCTCGATCGGGAACCGGCGCGCGGTGGTGCCCGATGGCGTGGCGTCGAAGACCGGAGTGAAGGTCGAGAAGCGGTTCCAGCGAGAGGGCGAGGAGTTCACCCTCGTCCGGTGTCACCTCTACACCGGACGACGCCATCAGATCCGCTGTCATCTCCATCACGCCGGGTACCCGATCGTCGGGGACAAGGTGTATGGGCTCGATGAAGAGTTCTTCTTGGCGTACTACGAAGAGAGGCTGAATCCGGAGGTGCTGGGGCGATTGATGCTGCCGCGGCAGGCGTTGCATGCGGCGCGGCTGGTGGTGATGCACCCGAAGAAGAAGACGCCGCTCGAGGTCGTGGCGGGGTTGCCGGAGGACTTGAAGGCGTTCGTCGGGTCCGAGGGGAGCTGAAGGTCGCGCCGTTCGTCGCCACCTCTGACGACGCACCTGTCGTCAGCTCGCACTCGACGAGAGTCGGTCGAGGTCGAGCCGGTCGCTCTCGAGGTAGTCCTCGCGCCGTTCGATCCGATCTGCGCCGCCGGACCCCGTTCGAGGAAGGCGGTGCGCCCTCGCCCCGCGCCCAAGGTCCTTGCAGATTTAAAGTACAACTTTAGATTTGCACGACCCTGGAGGGGACCATGGACTTCCTCCCCCGCCACCTCACGGCGACCCTGCGACGCGCTCTGCGGACGTTTCCCGCGGTCCTCGTGACCGGGCCGCGGCAGTCCGGGAAGACGACGCTCCTTCGGAAGGTGCTCGGCGCACGCCATCGTTTCGTCTCGCTCGAGCGGCCCGAGGTGCGCGCCCGCGCCCGTAGCGACCCCGCCGCCTTCTTCGAAGAGAACCGGCCGCCGCTCATCCTCGACGAGATCCAGTACGCCCCCGAGCTGCTCC
The DNA here is from genome assembly GCA_036732755.1 of Planctomycetota bacterium. Classification (GTDB taxonomy): domain Bacteria; phylum Planctomycetota; class B15-G4; order B15-G4; family SIAN01; genus DASRRB01. The sequence continues at coordinate 8,409 of DAINBU010000152.1, read as the reverse complement.
ATCACGTGAAGGAGCGGATCGACGCCGATCGCCGGCCCGGACGCTTCGTCCTGAGCGGCTCGCAGAGCTTCCCGCTGATGCATGGGATCACGCAGACGCTCGCCGGTCGCGTCGCGATCCTGACGCTCGCCCCGCTCTCGATCGCGGAGGTCGGGCGCGCGCCGCCGCCGCGGTCGATCGATGCGCTGCTGCGCCGCGTCTTCGCCGCGGGATCCGGCGCCGCGCGCCGCCGACCGACGACCGCACGCGCGATCTCGCCGCCCGACGTCGCCGACTGGCTGCTTCGCGGCGGATATCCCGAGCCCAGGACGCGCCCCGCCGTCGACCGGCAGCTCTGGTTCTCGAGCTACGTCCAGACCTACCTCGAGCGCGACGTGCGCGACCTCTCCTCCGTCGGCGACCTCCACGACTTCCATCGATTTCTCGCGCTCGTCGTTTTTTACACCGGCCGGCAGGTCAACTTCAGCGACCTCGCGCGCGAGCTCGGCCTTTCCAGCCCGACCGCCAAGCGCTGGCTCTCCCTCCTCGAGACGAGCCACGTCGTCCAGCTCCTCCGCCCCTACTACCGGAACTTCGGCAAGCGCCTGACCAAGGCGTCGAAGGTCCTCGTCATCGATTCCGGCCTCGCGACGTGGCTCACCGGCCTCCACGACAGGGATGCCCTCCTTCACGGCCCCACCTTCGGCTCCCTCTTCGAAACCGCCGTCCTCGCCGAATGGATCAAGACCTTCCACCAGGCCGGCGACGCGACCCCTCTCCATTTCTGGCGCTCGAGCGACGGCCTCGAAGTCGACCTCGTCTTCGAGCGCAACAACCTCCTCTACGGCGTCGAGGTCAAGACCACCGCGAGTCCGACCCCGCAGCACGCGGAGTCGCTCGCGAAGTGGATGAAGCTCGCTGGGTCGAGGGCGAGGGGGGTGCTGGCGTGTCGGGTGGAGGAGGCGGTGGCGCTGCGGCCGGGGGTGCGGGCAGTGCCGTGGTGGGTGGGGTGGTGAACCGGGCCTTACCCCCCGCCCATCGCCTTGATCCCCGCCTCACACTCCCCGACCCGCGCCTTCTCCGCCGGATACGCCCCCCGAATCGCTTCGAGCAACGCTTTGCCCTGGCGGAGATTCGTCGTGATGACCGTTCCATTGAAAGACCTGCTGGAACTGAGCCTCGAGCAGCGGCTGAAGCTCGTCGAAGAGCTCTGGGACAGCATCGCGGCGGAGCTTGATGCCGAGCCGCTGCCGGACAAGCTCAAGATCGAGCTCGACCGGCGCCTCGATGCCTACGTCAAGGATCCCTCGAAAGCGCTGTCGCTCGAGGAAGTCCGGAAACGGATGAAGGGACCGCAGTGAAGCTGTGGTTCTCGGAGGAGGCGGGCGAGGAAATCGCCGAAGCCTCCGCGTGGCATCGAGAGCGTTCGAAGCGGTTCCGCGGAGCCGCCCGCTACTTCGACGGTCGGCTGCGCGTCGACCACGCAATTGGGATTCGTGCCGGCATCGAAGCGGCGGAATGGACGGGCACCACCGGCGGCGATCGCGCGGCCTCGCTCTTCAGGAGCTCTGCAAGGTCGACCTCCTCGAACTGGTATCGGAAGCGCTCCTCGACGACGGCGCGGAGCTCTTTCGCGAGCGGCGTGTCGGGCTCGGGGCTCCCGCTCACCGGCGCATTCACGTATTCGACCTTCGTCGTGTGGAGCCACAGCTCGTCGGCGTCCGCGAACGCCCCTGACAGCGGCCGCGTCGTCAGCACGAAGTGAGGCTCGCGCACGTCCGGATGCATCAGGTACGGCGTCCCGATCCCGTCCGGCGCCCGCACGCCGAAGGCCTCGACGAGGCTCGCGACGACGTCGACCAGGGACACCGGCTGCGGATCGACGCGCAGCGGGAGCAGCGTGACCGGCAGGCGCAGTGTCAGGCCGACGCGTCCGCCCGCGCTCGACGCGAACGGACCGGCAGTCACGATCACGGCGTGTTCGTCGACGTGAAGCTCGTGCAGTCGCGCGACGAATCCGTCGACGGCCATTTCCCCCCTCAGGTGCAGCCACGCGAGGCTCGGCGCCGTCCCGCGCCCGACGAGCCACTCGGCGGCCTTCGCTGCGAGTTCGGCGTCGCTCGCCGCCGGCCGCGCGTCGACGCTCGCAAAGCCGCGCGCGAGGCCTGACTTCTTCAACTCGTCCGCATCCCTCGCCACGAACGCCGCCGCCACGAACCCCTGCCCCGTCACGATCTCCGCGAGCGTCGGCAGGTCCGCGCGCAGCGCGTCGCCGTTCCGCACGAGACCGCTCTCGCGCGGCATCTTCCCGGTCCACAGCGACCCGAGGTTCGCGACGAACTCGCTCGACGGCGCGAACGCGGCGGAGAACGTCGTGCGATTCGGATCGGCGAGCGGCTGGTACTTCAACCCCGCTGGTTTCGCCGCGGGCTCGCACGTCACCACGACGATCGCCCCCGGCTTCAGCGGCAGACTCGGCCCGCGCGCCTCGCGCAGCAGGAATCCCGCGAGCCCCATCCCCGCCCCGAACACGACGATCGCGAGGACGATCCAGCGGCCGGGAAGCGTGCGCGTCGCCATCCGCGCGAGTGTAGCCCGCCCGCGTGACCGCTAAGCTCCCGCGCTTCTTCGCCGACCGACTCTTGCTGTTCACGGGAGCCCGCGCTTCATGCCCACCGTCCGCGTCCGCATCGCCCCGTCACCCACCGGCGACCCGCACGTAGGGACGGCGTATGTCGGCCTCTTCAACTGGCTCTACGCGCGGAAGAACGGCGGGCAGTTCCTGCTGCGGATCGAGGACACGGACCAGACGCGGAGCACGCGCGAGAGCGAGGCCGCGATCATGCGCTGCATGAAGTGGCTCGCGCTCGACTACGACGAGGGGCCGGACGTGGGCGGGCCGTACGGGCCGTACCGGCAGTCGGAGCGGAGCGACATCTACCGTGAGTGGACGGGAGTCTTGATCGACAACGGGTCGGCGTACCGCTGCTTCTGCACGGAGGATCGCCTGGCGGTCATGCGGGCGCGGCAGTCGGCGGCGAAGCTGCCGCCGGGGTACGACGGGACGTGCCGCAGCGTCCCCGCGGACGAATCGAAGCAGCGCGCGGCCGCGAACGAGAAGTTCGTCGTGCGCATGAAGGTCGACAAGTCGGCGAAGACGGTCGTGAACGACGTGCTGCGCGGGGAGATCGAGTTCCAGAACACGGAAGTCGACGACCAGGTGCTGATGAAGTCGGACGGTTTCCCGACCTACCACCTCGCGAACGTCGTCGACGACCACCTGATGAAGATCACGCACGTGCTGCGCGCGGAGGAATGGATCAGCTCGACGCCCAAGCACGTGCTGCTCTATCGCGCCTTCGGCTGGGAGCCGCCGGTCTTCTGCCACCTGGCGCTCTTGCGCAACGCCGACCGCAGCAAGATCAGCAAGCGGAAGAACCCGACCAGCCTCGAGTGGTACCGCGCGCAGGGCTACCTGCCGGAGGCGCTGATCAACTTCCTGGCGCTCATGGGCTTCGCGCCGGCGGAGGGCGAGGGGGCGGAGATCTTCGATCGCGCGCAGCTGCTCGAGAAGTTCGACATCACGAAGATCTCGCTCGGCGGGCCGGTCTTCGACCTGACCAAGCTCGAGTGGCTGAACGGCGAGTGGATCCGCCGCATCGACGCCGACGACCTCGTGAACCGGATCGTCGCCTTCTTCCCCGACCGCAAGCTCGACCGCGCGCTGGTCGCGAAGATCGTCCCGCTGATCCGCGAGCGCATGAAGAAGCTCGGCGACTTCGACGAGTGGACCGACTACTTCTGGAAGGACGAGGTGGTGCTCACGCGCGAGGCGTTCCGCAGAGCGAAGCTGCCGGCGCAGGACCTCTCCAAGGTGGTCGCAGCGTGCGCCGACCTGCTGGAGAAGCAGGCGAACATCGAGACAGCGCGGGATGAAGCCGCGCTGCGCGACCTCTCCATGAACCTCAAGGTGAAGGTGGGCGACCTCTTCATGGGGCTGCGCGTCGCGATCACCGGCAAGTCGGCGACGCCGCCGCTGCTCGAATCGATGGAGATCCTGGGCAAGGCGAAGAGCCTCGCGCGGCTGCGCGCGGCGGCGAAGTTCCTGGCCGAAGGCGAGTCCTCGGAACTGTGACGCAGGACGGCCGGTACGGGCCCCACCCGCATCGTCCGACGACGAGGTGAATCCGATGGCGCACTCAATCCCCTTCCTCCCGTCCTTGAAGGCGCGGCTCCCGCGGCGGCTCGCCGTGAGGCTCGCGGTCGTTCCCCTCCTGCTCGCGGCGGCATTCGCGCGCGCGCGGACGGGCGACGACGAGGTCTGGCAGCTCATGTACTTCGACGATGCGAAGGTCGGCTTCATTCACTTCGACAAGGTGCACGACGAGGTCGGCGGGAAGAAGGTGCTGCGCCGCACGACCGACTCGTCGATGACCATCAACCGCCTCGACACCAACATCTCGGTCGTGACGTCGAACTGGTCGCTCGAGGACGAGAACGGCGAGGTGCTCGAGCTCTTCAGCGAGTCGAACATGTCGCAGGCCAAGACGAGCCAGCACCTCGTCCGCAGCGGCGCGACGGCGACGATCCAGCAGAGGATCGGCAAGTCGTCGCAGAAGCGGACCATCGACTGGAACCCCGCCTGGCTGTCGGAGAGCACCTCGGAGAAGTTCTCGAAGGAGAAGTTCGCGAAGGGCGAGAAGGAGTTCACCTTCCAGACCTACACGCTCGAGAGCGGCGAGACGACCGTCACGACGAAGGTGGTCGGCAAGGAGATGGTCGAAGTGAAGGGCGTCGGCCCGCGCGAGCTCCTCCACGTGAAGGTCGAGAACTCGGTGCTGCCGGTCCCGACCGACGCGTACCTCGACGAGAAGTTCGACGACGTGATGTCCGTCACGAAGTTGATGAACATCGCCATGACGACGGTGCGGTCGGACAAGGCGACCTGCGTGGAGGCCTTCGCGAAGCCCGACACGCCCGAGATGTTCGACAAGATCTCCCCGCGCACCAACGTCCGCCTCCCCAACCCCTACCGCACCGACGAGGTGGTGCTCCGGCTGCGCGCGGGCGACGCCAACACGCCGATGCCGAAGGTGGAGGACGAGCGGCAGACCATCGTCTCCAAGCGCGACGACCGCGACGTCACGCTGCGCGTCCGCCGCGTGGTGCCGACGGAGAAGTTCACGCTCCCGCTCGCGAACCTGACCGACGAGGAGAAGGAGTGCCTCAAGCCGTCGGTCCAGATCGACAACGACAACCCCGAGCTCGTGAAGCTCGCGCAGGAAGCCATCGGCGACGAGAAGGACGCGTGGGCCGCCGCGCAGAAGCTCGAGAAGTTCGTCTTCGGTTACATCACCGACAAGAACATGCGGAACCTCTTCGAGCATGCGAGCGGGGTGATGAAGTCGCGCGCCGGCGACTGCACCGAGCACGGCGTGCTGCTGGCCGGGTTGTGCCGCGCGGTCGGCATCCCGGCGCGCGTCGCGATCGGCTTCCTCTACTTCTCGGGGATCTGGGGCGGCCACATGTGGGCCGAGGTGTCGCTCGGCGGGAAGTGGTACGCGCTCGACGGCGTGCTCGGCCAGGGCGCGGTCGACGCCGCGCACCTGCGACTCGGGGCCGATTCGCTGGCGACGATGCAGATCGAGAAGGCGTTCCAGTCGGTCGCGCTCGGCATGACGCTCAAGATCGACCTCGAGTCGTTCCGCCACGGGGACCGCGAGGTCAAGGTCGGAGAGAACTTCAAGCCGTGGACGATCGACGGCCGCCGGTTCCGCAGCACCCTCTACGGCTTCACGGTCGCGGCGCCCGAGGGCTTCGAGATCGCGCCCAACGACCGCATCTCCCTCCACGACGACCTCGTCGTCGAATTCCGGAAGAAGGACGGCGGCGCGCGCATCGACGTGAGCGACGTCACCTACGACTTCAACATCGACAAGGCGAAGGACGTGGTCGCGGCGTCGGGCGTCTCGCGCTCGAAGGCGGAGCCGCGCAAGATCGGCGGACGACCGGGGCTGGTGGTCAAGGGCAAGAAGGGCGACAACGACGTGCTGGTCGCGGTGGTGCTCGACCGGCAGGCGCTGATCGTCCTCTCGATGGCCAGGAAGGACGCCGACGACGACGCGACGTTCGAGGCGCTCATCGAGTCGATCGCGTTCGCCGACGCGATGTGATGAGCGCATTCGCGGCGGTCCGGCGTCCCTCGCCGTAACCACCGCCGCCGACCATCGACTCTTCCTGCGCGAGGCTCCCCGCCGCCGCAGCTCGCGGCGCGGGGACCCACCGGGCCGGCGCGCGCGCCTCGCCGCGCCCGCGCCGTTTCGGTCGCCGCGCGGCCGCCCGCGCGTGCCGCGGCGCGGCGACCTTCAGGAGGAGCCATGCCGTTCCTGTCGCCCATTCCCGCATACCTGCTGTTGTTGCCCTTCCTCTTCCCCTCCGGCACGGCCGCCGCCGCCGACGGGGACGGCAAGCCCGCGCCGGCGCCCGTGCAGAAGCCGGCCGACGCGGCCAAGGACAAGGACGCGAGCCCGGCCAAGAAGGCGGCCGAGGCGCTCGGCGACGCCGCGAAGCTCAAGCGCACCGCCGCCGGCAAGAAGGACGAGGAGAAGCTCGAGATCCTCACCAAGGCGGCGACTGCGTACGAGCAGGTCGCGCGCGACTTCGTGACCGACGTCGAGACGGCGGCCGAGGCGAACTTCCGCGCCGGCGAGATCTGGCGCACGGTCAAGCGCAACGAGGACGCGCGCCGCTGCTTCACCGGCGCCGCCAACTGCTCCGCCGCGCCCGAGTGGTCGGCGCGCGGCTGGCTCGAGCTCGGCCACATCGCCCGGCGCCTCAAGAAGCTCGAGGAGGCGTTCAAGACGTACGGCAAGGTCTTGGAGGTCGCGCCGCAGCAGCGCTCGCAGTGCGTCGACGCGCTCACCTGGCAGGGGCGCGTGCTGATCGACCAGAAGCAGGAGACGGAGGGGCAGGCGCTGCTGCTCTCGATCGGGGCGCGCTTCCCCGACTATCCGGTCGATGACGTCAGGAATGTCGACGACGTCGCGGTCGACTGGATCCGCGCGGGGCGCGTCGACGAGGCGACCAAGCTCGTACTCGACTGCGTCGACCGCCACATGCGGCCGGCGGACGGCAAGGAGCCGTCGGAGGCGGTGCGGCGCGCCCTCGACCACATGAAGGCGCGTGAGCTGCTCGCGGCGCCGCCGAAGGAGAAGTGATCGAGAATTCGATGGAACCTCGGGACGCGGCGCGCGGGGCGAGCATCGATCTTCCCCGCGCGCCGCCTCCCATTGCGAACGGCGCGGGCGCCGGTACCGTCCCGTCCCGACGCTCCCGGCTCCCGCAAGCCGGAGGGCCGCCGCACCGGGCTGGCGAACTCGGGGACGCGCATGCCGAAGGGCGCCGCGATCGACTGACATGCGCCGCTTCGCATCCGTCGTCGCCGCGATCGTCGTCGCGTCCGCCGCGCCGTGCCGTGCGCAGGGCGGGAGCCTGTCGTGCTCCGCCTGCCACGTCGCGAGCAGCGGCGGCGCGCTCACGCAGACGGGCCGCGAGTACCGCTGGCGAGCCAACGGCGCCGACGACGAGCTCGCCGGCTACCACGCGGGCATCGCGACGCGTTTTTCGTCGGCGAGCGGGTCGAGCGAAGGCGGCGGCGGCGGGAGCGACGCGGCGCCGTCGGGCTTCGGCCGCTGGTCGGGAGAGACGAGCGTCTACGCGCGGGTCGGCCGCACGCGCAGCCTCGGCCAGGCCGTCCCGCTGCGCTCCGTGATCGAGACGCTCCACCTGCACGGCGAAGGCACGGTCGGCGACGACTCGGTCACCTTCGACGGCGACGGCTTCGCGCGCCAGGGGCTCCACTCCTACGACGGCGGCGTCGACCCCGACGCGGTCGGCTTCTCGACGGCGCAGGTGACGTGGAAGAGCGCGGCGAGCGGTGCGCTCGCGCGGCTCGGCCGGCAGTACGTCGTCGCGGGCGCGGCGACGCGCCGCGTCGACGGGCTCGCCGTGCGCACGCCGTTCGGCGACTCCTCCGAGGTCGAGCTCTTCGGCGGCGTGCCGTCCGACAACGGCTTCGGCGGCGCGAACGGCGACTTCATCGGCGGCGGGCGCGTCGCGACGCACCTCGGCGAGAGCTTCGGGATCGGCGCGTCGGGCTTCTATTCGAAGGACGCTTCCGACCCGGCCGACGCCAAAGGCGGCCTCGACGCGACCTGGTCGCCGGTCCGCAAGATCGACCTCTACGGGCACGTCTACTACGACTGGATCGCCGACCGCATCTACGACGGGCGGCTCGACGCGATCTGGCAGCCCTCGCTGTGGTGGCAGGTGGAGGCGAGCTTCACCCACTCCGTGCCGGCGCTCTTCCTCCCGAAGGACTCGCTCTTCTGGGTCTTCTCGGTCGACGCGTACGACGAATCGGCGCTCACC
>DAINBU010000151.1:0-10769 GCA_036732755.1 Planctomycetota bacterium | reverse complement strand
CCGCTGGCTGTTGCAGGAGTTCACGGCGGCAACGAACGCCACGAACGCCGCGGCCAAGAAAAAAAAGACGCCCGCGAGCGTGCGCGTGCAGGCGTTCGACCAGCGCATGGCGCGCGGCAACACGACGGTCGCCCACTTCGAGAACTTCATCTTCGAATTCACCGGCAGCGATCCCGCGCGCGGCCTCTGGATCGTGGGCGGCCACTACGACTCGCGCTGCAAGGACGAGAACGACGGCGTGCAGGACGCGCCGGGCGCCGACGACGACGCGAGCGGGACCGCCGTCGCGCTCGAGCTCGCGCGCTGCCTCGCCGGCGAGAAGCCGGCGGCGACGATCCTGCTGTGCGCCTTCGACGGCGAGGAGCGCGGCCTCTTCGGCAGCGACGAGCTCGCCGGACTCCTGAAGCGCGAGGGACGCGTCGTCGAGGGGATGGTCGCCGACGACATCGTCGGCGCGAGCCGCGGTCCCGACCGCTCCGCGCCGCCGGCGCGCTCGCTGCGCTGCTTTTCCGAGGCGTTCGCCGCCGGCGCCGAGGACGACCCCTTCTTCCGCATCGTCAGCGGCGAGAGCGACGGGCCGTCGCGCCAGCTCGCGCGCTACGCGCAGCTCGTCGCGCAGCGCCACCTGACCGGCTTCGACGTCGAGGTGATGGCGCGCTCCGACCGCTTCGGGCGCGGCGGCGACCACGCCTCGTTCAACAAGCGCGGCTTCCCGGCGATCCGCTTCACCGAGAAGAGCGAGGACTACCACCACCAGCACGAGGACGTGCGCGTCGACGGCGGCGTGCAGTACGGCGACCTGCCCGAGTTCGTCGACTTCGACTACCTCGCGAACGTCGCGCGGCTCAATCTGGCGCTCGTCTCCGAAGGCGCCGGCGCGCCGCCGCCGCCGGCCGCCGTCCACCTCGACGGCGCAGTCAAGCCCGACACGACGGTCGATTGGAGCGAGGTCGCGGGCGAGGGGGTCGCCGGCTACCGCGTCTGGCGCCGCGCGTCCGCCGCCGCGACCTGGCACGACGATGTGTTCGTCGCGAAGGGCGCGCGCAAGCTCGTCCTGCCCGGCATCTCGGTCGACGACTGGCAGTTCGCGGTGTCGACGGTGGGGCGCGACGGGCGCGAGAGCCCGGTCCGCTTCCCGACCGCGCGCTCGCGCTCGGCCGGCGGCGGAGCGAGATGAGGTTCCGCTGGCGCGAATCGTTCTGGGTCGCGCTCGCGTGGCGCTACGCGGCGCACGCCGCCATGGTCGCGCTCGCGCTCTGGAACGAGCAGCGCGCGGCGCCGCCGCTCCCCGACCTCGTCCTCGGCTGGGTGCCGCGCGTCGACTGGATCGAGCGGCACAACTACCAGCTCTGGCTCGTCGCCTACGTGCCGGTCGGCATCGCGCTGCTCCTGCGCGACCGCGCCGCCGGGATCCGGATGCTGTGGGTCGGCGGGTGGCTGAGCCTGCTGCGCGGGCTCACCATCCCGCTCACCGGGCTCGGCCCGGTCGAGCGGCCCGACGTGAACGCGGGCGCGAGCTTCGAGACGCTGCGCCAGGCGTGGCTCGCGATCGTGAACCCCGTCACCGCGCTCACCACCGACGCGGCGCAGGTCGGGCTCACCAAGGACCTCTTCTTCTCGGGCCACGTGGCGAGCACGTTCCTGCTCTGGCTCTACTGCCGCGGCCGCGGCGCACTCGCGCCGATCGCGCTGGCGGCCCACCTCTTCGTCACGGCGACCGTCTTCCTCGCCCACCTCCACTACACGGTCGACGTGGTGGGGGCGTGGGCGATGACGCTCGCGGTCTACGTCCTGGCCGAGCGCGCCGTCCCGATCAGCGGAGCGACGCCGGCTCCGTCTCTACCGGACCCATTGCGCGGTCCGACGGACCGACCCAGCGCTCCAGCGCCGTGACGAGCGCCTGGCGCGTGATCGGCTTGGCGACGTGGTCGTCCATGCCGGCCTCGAGGCAGCTCTCGCGGTCGCCGTCCATCACGTTGGCGGTCATGGCGACGATCGGCGTGCGCCGCCCGGCCGGCTCGCGCCGGCGCAGCTCGCGCGTCGCGTCGAAGCCGTCCATCTCGGGCATCTGGCAATCCATGAAGATCGCGTCGTAGCGCGTCGCGAGCGCGCGCGCGACCGCCTCGATCCCGTGGTTCGCGACCTCGACCTCGAGCCCGAGCTGCTGCAGCAGCCGGGTCGCGAGCTTCTGGTTGACCGGGTTGTCCTCGGCGACCAGCACGCGGCCGCGGAAGCGGACCTTCGCGCGCTCCGGCGTCGGGCGCGCCGGCTCGGCCGCATGCGGCACGTCCGCGCGCAGCGCGTGGCGCAGCGCGTCGCGCAGCGCGTGCGCGCGCGCCGGCTTGTGGAGCCAGCCGCGGAACTGCTTCTCCAGCGTGGCGCGCCCCGGACCGTGCGCGGCGGCCGACGAGAGCAGGACCAGCGGCAGCGCCTCGGCGCCCGCGACCTCGTGCAGCGCGCGCGCGAGCTCCAGCCCGTCCATGCCCGGCATCATGAAATCGAGCACGCCCACGTCGAACGGCTTCCCGGCGGCGACGGCGCGGCGCACCGCCGCGAGCGCGGCGGTCCCGCCGTCGGCGAGCTCGACCGAGAGGCCGAGCCCCGCGACCTGGTGCTCGAGGATGCGCCGGTTGGTGGCGTTGTCGTCGACGACGAGCGCGCGGCGGCCCGCGAGCTCGACGCGCGGCGCCTCGTCACGCGGCGGGTCGGGCCGCTCGTGCAGCTGCGCCGTGAACCAGAAGGTCGAGCCCTTGCCGAGCTCGCTCTCGACGCCGATCGACCCGCCGAGCAGCTCGCAGAGCCTGCGGCTGATCGCCAGCCCGAGCCCCGTCCCGCCGTACTTGCGCGTGGTCGAGGCGTCGGCCTGCGTGAACGACTGGAACAGCCGCGCGCGCGTCTCGGGCCCGATGCCGATGCCCGAGTCGCGCACGGCGACCCGCAGCTCGAAGCGGCCGTCCGCCGCCTTCGTGGCCGCCGCGCTCACGACCACCTCGCCCTGGTCGGTGAACTTGATGGCGTTCCCGAGCAGGTTCAGGACGACCTGGCGCATGCGACCCGGGTCGCCGGCGACGCGCGGCGGCACCGACAGATCGATCTGGCAGCACAGCTCGATCCCCTTGTCGTCCGCCTTCGCGGCGAGCAGCGCGACGCACTCCTCGAGGTTCGCGCCCGGATCGAAGTCGACCTTCTCGAGCTGCAGCTTGCCCGCCTCGATCTTGCTGAAGTCGAGGATGTCGTTGATCAGCTCGAGCAGCGCCTCGCCGCAGCCGCGGATCGTCTCGGCGTAGTCGCGCTGCTCGTCGTCGAGCGACGTGTCGAGCAAGAGCCCGGTCATGCCGATCACGCCGTTCATCGGCGTCCGGATCTCGTGGCTCATGTTGGCGAGGAAGTCGGCCTTCGCCTTGGCCGCCGCCAGCGCGTCGTCGCGCGCGACCTCGAGCTCGTGGCTCATGCGCCGCTCGTTGTTCTGCGCGCTCTCCAGCGCCGCGAGCATGCGGTTGATGCCGTCGCCCAGCTGCTCGAGCTCGAGCGCGCCGCTGCTGCGGACGCGCCGCGACGGGTCGCCGCGGTGGGCGATGTGGCGCACGTCGGTCGAGAGGCGGGCGAGCGGCCGCGACGCGCGCCGCTCGAGCACGAGCAGGATCGCCGCGCCGAGGAGGACGCCGGCGAGGGCGAGCCCGGCGAGCAGCGAGCGCTGCGTCGAGCGCGCCTGCGCGTGGACGGCGCGCGCCTCCTCGATCTCGATCACGACGGCCGGCCGGCCGAAGAAGTCGTCGACCCGCGCGAAGCCGCGGATGCGCTGGTCGTCGACCACGGCGACCGTCGCGTCGCCGTCGCGCGCGAGCCCGCCGGCCCCGGCCCGCGCGGCGGCGGGGAGGCCCGGGTCGTCGGCGTTCCAGATCCTGAGCTCGAGGTGGGTGACGTCGGCGAGCCGCCTTGTTTCCGCGTCGTCGAGCTCCTTCACCCAGACGAGCGCGCCCTTGGGCAGCCCCTCGCGCCTGCTGGTCAGCACGCCGATCGACGCGAAGATCCAGGTGGAGCCGCCGGCGCGGAAGAGCCCGGAGTGGACGTCGGTCGCGTCGCGGAAGCGCAGCGCCGGGTGGTTGGCGGGGAAGGCGGCGACCACCTCGGGCGGTCCGGGGACGGTGCCGTCGACGTCCTCGGCCGCACCGGCGTCGCGCACGAGCCGGCGCTGCTCGTCGAAGAAGAGGATGGCGTCGACGCGCAGCGCCGCGAGCGAGCTCGCATTCAGGTTCGAGGCGACGAAGGCGTCGTTGGGCTCCTGGACGTAGTGCCAGACGTCGTCCCACCACGCCCAGTCCTTGCTCTTGTCGACGAGCCACCCGGTCGTCTGCTCGATGGCGTCGTGGACGCGCTTCACGTCGTCCTCGACCGCGGCGTCCTCGATGCGCGCGAAGTCGCGCAGCACGATCGCCGAGAAGGCGCCGTGCAGGAGGAGCACCAGCGCGGCGAGCGGCAGCACGATGTAGAGCGTGATCTCGCGACGGAGCGTCAAGCGGCGCGTCCTCCTGCCCGCACTGTTTCGGCACGACGACCGGGCGCGCTTCACCCCGGGGGGGCCGCGGGTCGATGAGGAGCCGAGATGTCCTTGAACGTCGTCGCCACCACCACGTCCGCCCTCGCCGCCGGGATGCTCCGCTTCGAGCGGGCGGGCCAGCGGATCACTGCGGCGGCGGTCCCCGCGGCGGACCCCGCCGGCGGCGCGCCGGAGGGCGCGCTCGCCGTCTACGACGCGCGCGGCCGCATGACGACGAAGGGCTCGACGGACGAGATGGTCGAGGCGGTGGGGGAGTTGCTGCGCGCGCAGACGGACGTGAACGTCGACGCGGCGGCGCTGCGGCGCGCGTGGGACGTGAAGGGCGCGCTGCTCGACGTCCTCGCCTGAGATCCGTCCCGCTCAGTCTCTCGATTCGAGCGTGAGCAGGCGCTCGCGCAGCGACCGCGCCCAGCACGACACGATCTTGAGCGCCGTCTCGGCGTGCGTCGACCAGAGGTACCAGAAGCCGTCGCTCGGGATGCAGAGCACGCCCGACGGCTCGTTCGCGCGCAGCCGGAGCGACGTCGCGCCGCGCGGGTCGACGGGCAGCGTGCCGCAGAACTCGCCCGGCCCGATCGAGCGCGGCGCGAGCTCGCGCCCCGCGCGGTCGGTCTCGATCACATGGAGCTTGCCGCTGCGCACCAGCACGAGCGTGTCGTCGCACGCCTTGAACTCGAGCGACTCGTTCTCGAGGAGGTCGCGGTCGAAGCTCACCGACGAGATCAGGACCTTCTCGACCTCGCCGAGCCCGCTCAGGAGCTCGAAGCTGTTCAGGAACTGCCGCACCGTCCGCAGCTTGCGCTCGATGAACTCGCGCAGGCGCACCGCGTCGGGCGCGGCGAGGTCGGTGAAGCGGACGCCCGCGAGGTAGAGACTCGCGTTCGCGCGCGCGTCGCGCGTGCACCAGACCACCTCGGCGTGCAGGCGGACCGGTTCGCTGCCCGGCTCGTACTCGAAGGCGAGCCGCAGCTCCTCGCCGATCGTCAGCGGCTTCGGCGAGCGCGTGCAGGCGCCGGTCGCCGAGAGGTCGCAGAGCTGGCCGAGCGCCCGCTCGCCCGACTTCTCGTCGAGGATGCCGACGTCGACGCGCAGGCAGATGCGCTGCGCGGTGCGCCGGCTCAGGTTCTGGAGCAGATCCTGCGTCAACGTCGTGGTCTCGCTCGGCCGATTCGCGGAATCCCTGCGCTTCCATCGAGCCGGCCGTGCGGCGCGCTTGAAGGAAACTCGTGCGGCGTCCGCCCTACTTTGGCGGGCCGAGGAGCGCGAGGAAGGCGTTGGCCGCAGGGGACGGCTCGCGCGAGAGGCTCTGCACCGCGGTGAACGGGCGGCGGATGGCGACGCCGCGCAGCGCGATCGCGCGCAGCTCCCGATCGCGGCCGACGATGCAGGCGGCGGGCAGGAAGGCGCCGATGTCGCCGCGCGCGACCGCCTCCCGGATCGCCTCGTTGGTCGGCAGACGCAGCACGATCGGGATCTCGGTGCCGAGGTGGAGGCCCGACTCCGCGAGCCGCTCCTCGGCCGAGCCGAGCGTCGCCGAGCCGCGCTCGCGCGCGACGATGCGCTGGCCCGCGAGCTCCTTCACGTCGACGTCGCTGCGCGAGAACCACGGGTGCGCGCGGCCCACCACGAACATCACCTCGTCGTCGGCGAGCTTGCGCGTCCGGTAGCGCTCGGGGTCGATCGCTTCGCCGACGATCGCGATCTCGATCGCGCCGGCGTCGAGCTTCTCGAGGATCGCGCGCGTGTCGCCGATCACGAGGTCGACGTGGAGCGCCGGGTGCTGCTCGCGGAAGCGGACCAGACGATCCGGCAGGAAGTAGGTCGCGGGCGTGGTCGAAGCGCCGATCACCAGCTCGCCGGTGCGCAGCCCCAGGAGTTGCTCGAGCGCCGCCTGCGCCTCCTGCTTGCGGTCGCAGATCGCCTTCGCGAAGCCGTAGAGCAGCTCGCCCGCCGCGGTCGGTCGCGCCCGCCCGCCGCCGCGATGGAGGAGGATGACGCCCGCGTCCTTCTCGAGCGACTGGATGTGGCCGCTCACCGTCGGCTGCGTGAGACCGAGCGAGCGCGCCGCCGGCGTGATGCCGCCTTCGCGGACGACGCGCGCGAAGATCTCGAGATGGCGCAGGTCGAGGCCCTGGACCGTCATGGTCGCGTCCCCTTCGCAGTGGGGGTGGACGCCCCCGCCGATTCCCTTCCTTCGTCCAGGCGCCGCAGCGCCCAGTCGGCGTGCTCGGCGACGAGGGTATCGCCGTCCTCGCGAAACGGCAGGAGGACTTCGCGCAGCGACGCGTCGCGCGAGTTCCCGGCGGCGACCAGGAGGTTCCGGAGGAAGCCGCGCCGGCGCGCGCGCTCGACCGGCGTGGCGCGGAAGCTCTTCCAGAAGCGGTCGCGCGCCCGCTCCAGCAGGTCGCGCAGCGACGCGCCGGCGAGCGCCGCGTCGGTCGGCAGCAGCGGCGCGTCCTCGAAGAGCGCCGCGCCGCCGTACGGGCAGGCGGCGAGGCAGGCGTCGCAGCCGAAGGCACGCACGTCGAGCGCCGCGCGGTACTCGACAGGAATCGCGTCGCGCTGCTCGATCGTGAGGTAGGAGATGCAGCGCCGCGCGTCCATCTGGTAGGGCGCGGTCAGGGCCTGCGTCGGGCAGGCGTCGAGGCAGCGGCGGCAGCCGCCGCAGTGGTCGACCGCAGGCGGGTCGGGCGGGAGCTCGCCGGTCCAGAGGATCAGGCCGAGGAGCGTGTAGCAGCCGTGCTCGGGGTGGACGACGAGCGTGTTCTTGCCGATCCAGCCGACGCCGGCGCGCGCCGCGGCTTCACGTTCGAGGATCGGAGCGGCGTCGATGCAGATCTTCGTCGCGCTGCCGGCGACGGCGGCGCGCAGCTCGGCGGCCAGCGGACGCAGCGCCTTGCGCAGGCCGGGGTGGTAGTCGCCGCGCTGCGCGTAGGCGGCGACGTGCGACGGCTCGCGGCGCGGACGCTGGTAGCGCGCGGCGCCGACCACGATGGTGCGCGCGCCCTCGAGCAGCAGCCCCGGCCGGTGGCGCGGCCCGCCGCGCGCGAGGTAGCTCATGGCGCCGGCGCGCCCCTCCTCGAGCCAGCGCTCGACGTAGTCGGCGCGCGGCAGGTCGTCGGCCGTCGTGAATCCGATCGCGTCGAGCCCGAGCTCGCGCGCGCGGCGGCGCAGGTGGTCCTTCAGCGGGGACGTGAACGACATGGGCGGCGGACCGGTTGCGTGGCCGGAGTCGATCGTGTCTTCTGCGCGTTCCACGCGATCTCGCGGAGCCATCGAGGACGGTGAGAGGACGATCGACCGATCTTAGTCGTGTAGCGCTGGCCCTGGCGCTGGGCGCGATCGTCGCGCTCGGCGGCTGCCGGCGCGAGGCGGTGGTGCGCGCGGCGCCGTTCGGCGGGGAGCTCGCGGCGCCTCTGCCGCATGCCGACGTGCTCGGTTTCGTCGGCGTCGTCCCGTCGCGCGACGCCGCGTGGCTCGCGCGCCCCTCGCTCCCGATCGGCCTCGATCTCGCGGTGGGCACCGTGGCCGCGCCGCTCGCCGCGATGGCGAAGCTCGCGGTCGACCACCCCTTCGTCGCGCCCGGCGCGCCGCTCGCCGTCCTCTTCCTCGATCCCGACGTCCACGGCGCGATCGCCGCGTTCGCGTGGCGCGGCAGCGCGGAGGCGTTCGGTACGGCGGCGCGCGCCGGGGGGCTGCGCTTCGACGGCGACGGCCGCCTGCTGCTGCCGGGGCGCGGGCGCAGCTTCGAGATCGAGGTCGCCACGGGAGCGTTGCGGCGGCGCGGCCGGGGCGGCGACGAGGAGGGGACGGAGGCGCCCTTCTCCGCCAAGGAGCGGCCGCTCCTTCCCTACGCCGTGGTCGAGCGCGACGGCGTCGTCGCGGTGCTGCCGGCGCGGGACGGCGCACGCAACGTCTATTCGACGCTCGCGGCGACCGGCCTGCTCGACGCGGACGCGGAGAACCTGCCGTGCCTGCGCCTCGCGTCGGGGCGCGTGCTCAAGCGCTTCCGCGACATCATCTCCGACGTGTTCCAGATGGGCATCGACCAGGCCGTGCCGGTCGACTGGAACCGCTGGGACGAATCGACGATGCGGACGCGCGACCGGCTCTTCCGCACGGTCGCCGGCGCCATCGAGGCGATGAGCTCGGTCGAGGAGCTCTTCGCCTGCCGCGCGGAGGGGCACTGGCGCATCTTCCTGCGCATGCGGCCCGGCTCGTTCGGGGAGAGCCTCCTCGACGTCGCCGCGAACCGGCCGCTCGCGGAGCTGCTCGCCGACGTGCCGCAGGACGTCGCCTTCGTGGCGGGGAGCTTCGACGCCGCGGTCGTGGCCGAGCTGCCGGAGCGGCTCGCGCGGTCGCGCGACGGATTCCTGCGCCGCATGGACGTCGAGGACGGACCGCGGCCGCGCCGGCGCGGCCGCACGCCGATTGTCGATTTGGTCGACGAGGCGGCCGAGGAGGCGGCGCGCGTCGACGCCTTCTTCTCGGGCTGGACGGGCCGCTTCTGGTGCGCCGGCGCGCTCGACGACTCGCAGGTCTCCGCGCCGCGCCGCAAGGAGGTCTTCGACTTCCAGGCCGACGCGGTCGGGCAGACGCAGATCGCCTTCCTCTTCGAACGCGAGGGCGACGGCGAAGTGACGGGCTTCGTGCCGACGCTGGTCGACACGCTCGTGCCGAAGCCGTGGCGCGCGCCGCTCAAGCTGGCGTCGTTCCTCGTCTACCGGCCGATCGCGGTCGAGCGCGGGCTCCTCGAGGTGGTCTCCGGCACGCCCGACGCGATGGTCCGCGAGACGCGCATGAAGATGGACGCCGTGCGCCTGCCGCCGGAGGCCGGGCCCGAGACGGGCTTCCTGGTCGTGCGCGCGCCCGCTGCCGAATTCCTCGCCGGCGACCTCGTGGTCGCGCGCGTCGGGTCGGGGCTCGAGCTCACCTTCTGCGCGCCGGAGCGCTGACGCGCGCATGTTCGTCTGGCGCGAAGACCTCTACGTGCCGGGCGCCGACCTCTGGCTCGACCCACATCGGCACAAGCCGCGCGCCTTCGTCTCGCACGCCCACGGCGACCACATCGGGCGCCACAAGATCTCGTGGGCGACGCGCGAGACGGCGGCGCTGATGCGCGCGCGGCTCGGCGACGTCACGGTCCAGGAGACGCGCTTCGGCGACTGGGTCGACCTCGGCCGCGAATTCCGCATGCGGATGCACCCGGCCGGCCACGTGATCGGCGCGGCGCAGGTCGAGATCGAGCGCCACGGCGAACGGATGGTCTACACCGGCGACTTCCGGCTCGAGCGCTCCGAGACGGCGGAGCAGTGCGCGATCGTGCCGTGCGAGATCCTGGTGATGGAGTGCACGTTCGGACGGCCGCACTACCGCTTCCCGCCGCGCGCGACGGTCGTGGCCGAGCTCGTCCTGGACCTGCGCAAGGTGCTCGCGGGGGGCGGGACGCCCGTGCTGCTCGCCTACTCCGTCGGCCGCGCGCAGGAACTGCTGAAGCTGCTCGAGCCGCACGGCTTCTCGTACGCGCTCGCGCCGCCGATCTACGCGATGGTCAAGGTCTACGAGTCGCTCGGCGTCGTCTTCCCGCCTCATGCGCCGGCGCACGCGGGCGCGACCGACGGGCAGGTCGTGCTGGTCCCGCCGCACCTCGCGAACGGGAAGATCGTGAAGGAGGCGCGCGGAGCCGTCCGCATCGCGGCGACCGGCTGGGCGCGCGACGGCAAGCCGCCCTACCCGTGCGACCGCAGCTATCCTCTGTCCGACCACGCCGACTTCGACGAGCTGCTGCGCTACGTCGAGCTCGCGCGGCCGCGCGAGGTCTACACGATGCACGGGTTCGACGACTTCCGCGAACACCTGCGTGCGCGCGGCTTCCCGGCCCACCCGGTCCAGGCGAGGGTGCCGACCTCTTGATCGTCGTCATTGGCGCGGACGGGATGGTCGGCAGCGCGCTGCGCGACGTCCTCGCGCAGGGGTGACGGCCGTGGCGCGAGCTGCTCCATCGCGTCGGACTGCTGCGGGCTCGGCTGCATCGGCGGCGTCTGCACCGCGGGCACGGAGTGCATCGTCATCGGCGAGGCGTGCACGCTGCCTGGCGACTGCTGCTCGCTGAACTGCGCGGGCGGGACGTGCGCGGACAGCCCGATCTCCGGATGCAATCCGATCGGCGAGGCCTGCACCGATCGCGGCAGCTGCTGCAGCGAGCGCTGCG
>DAINBU010000150.1:0-10866 GCA_036732755.1 Planctomycetota bacterium | reverse complement strand
GGGGCGAGCGTGTCCCGTCCATCGAGCCTTTTTCCCCTCCGCCCTCTCGACCCGCCCCCGCCCGTCGCGCGTTCAACCACCCATCCTGCTCCCCGCGCCCTCTTCACCCCCGCCCTCGACGTCCGCTCCAGTTACAAGCCGCGGCGTTCGAACCAGAACGACCCCGGCCGCGCCGCCGGGATGCTCTTCAGCAGCGGACACTTCGCCGCGAGCGCCTCGAAGTGGTGGTGCCAGAGGTGGTTCAGCGCGCCGGTGACGCGGAAGTCCCGGTTGCCGCTGAGGAACGCCTCGAGCAGGTACTGCTCGTTCCAGAAGGAGAGGCGGCCGACGAGGAGCTCTTTGGGGTAGTCGCGCGGCGTGTAGATGTCGTGCACGTGGATCTGGACGCCGGGGCGCAGCGTCGGCAGCAGCTCGAGGAATTCGAAGAGCACGTCGCCCTGCGGCCGGATCACGTGGGCCGAGTCGATGAAGAGGACGTCGTTACGGTCGAGCTCCGCGAAGAAGCCGGCGCCGAGCTCCTTGACCCGCTTGCGAACCACGCGCGCGCGCGTCGCGTCGAGCTTGGCCGGTGCGTGCGGGTCGATGCAGACCAGCTCGCCGGCGCGCGTTGGATCCTCGGCGGCGTTCTTGTCGAGCGCGGCGAGCGAGACGCGCGAGGAGTTGCCGCTGCCGATCTCGAAGATGCGGCGCGGCTTGAAGCGGCGCACCACGCTGTAGAGGTACTCGGAGTCGCCGGCGCCGAAGTTGGCGGCGTCGAGGCGCACGCCCGAAGCGGCGCCGTCGCGCGCGAGCGCGCGCAGCTCGTCGGCGGAGTCGAAATCGGCGAGGCGCGCGAGCTGGAAGGGGACGTCGAGGTCGAGGCCGGCGAGCGCGCGCTCGCGCCGGTCGTAGTCGCGCGGCAGGTGGCGCGGGTGGAACTGCGGGTCGTAGAAGTGATCGCGCAGTGGCCAGACGCCGAGGCGCAGGCAGGCGCGCCGCGTCAGCGGCATGCGGTGCGGCCCGGCGAACCGGAACGCCCGCATCCACAGCAGCGAGAGGAGCGTGAACGGGAAGAGGACGACGTCCAGCACGCGGAGCAGGTTGCGGCCGAGCGTCTTCCCGGTCTTCTCCGTGCGGCCCATGGCGCGGATCAGTAGCGGCGCATCGTCGGATCGACGTCACGCGCCCACGCCTCGATGCCGCCGCGCAGGTTCATGAGCTTCGTGAAGCCCTGCGCCTGCAGGTGCGCGATCACGTGCGACGAGCGGATGCCGTGGTGGCAGTAGACGACCGTCTCGGCGTCGGGGTCGAGTTCGTGCAGGCGGGCGGGCAGGTCGCCCATCGGGATCAGCAGGTCGCCCGGCAGAGCGCAGATCGCGTGCTCGCCGCGCTCGCGCACGTCGAGGAGCGTGAGCGCGTCGCCGCGTTCGAGCCGCTGCTTCAACTCGCGCGGCGTGATCGACGTCACGTCCCCCTCACGCCTCCCTCATGTGCGGGTAGGCGTGGTCGCGCGGCGGGACGAAGTTCTCCTTGATCGTGCGCGGCGAGAGCCAGCGGATGAGATTGAGCTGGCTGCCGGCTTTGTCGTTCGTGCCCGACGCGCGCGCGCCGCCGAACGGCTGCTGGCCGACCACCGCGCCGGTCGGCTTGTCGTTCACGTAGAAGTTGCCGGCGCTGTGGCGCAGTCGCGTGCTGAGCGCCTCGATGGCGGCGCGGTCACGCGCGAAGATCGCTCCGGTGAGTCCGTAGGGCGAGTCCTCGTCGCAGCGCGTGAGCGCCTCGTCGAGCTGCGCGTCGGGGTAGACCCAGATCGAGAGGACCGGCCCGAAGATCTCCTCGCGCATCGAGCGGTACTTCGGGTCCTTGGCGACGATCACGGTCGGCTCGATGAACCAGCCCTGGGTGCCGTCGCACTTCCCGCCGACCAGGATCTCGGCGTCGGGGCTCTTCTTCGCCTCGTCGATGTAGCCCGAGATCTTCGTGAACGACCCCGCGTCGATCACCGCTGCCATGAAGTTCGTGAAGTCCTTCGGGTCGCCCATCTTGAGTGACTTGACCGTCGCGACGAGGCGGTCCTTCAACTTCGGCCAGAGCGACTGCGGGATGTACGCGCGGGACGCTGCCGAACACTTCTGTCCCTGGTACTCGAAGGCGCCGCGCACGAGCGCCGTCTCCAGCGCCGCGACGTCGGCGCTCGGGTGGGCGAAGACGAAGTCCTTGCCGCCGGTCTCGCCGACCAGCCGCGGATATCCGCCGTAGGCGTCGAGGTGCTCGCCGCAGGTGCGCCAGATGCCGTTGAAGACCTCGGTCGAGCCGGTGAAGTGGACGCCCGCGAAGTCAGGGTGGGCGAGCGCCACCTTGCTCACGTCGCTGCCCGAGCAAGGGACGAAGTTGATCACGCCCGGCGGCAGCCCCGCCTCCTCGAGCAGGCGCATGATCACGTGCGCCGAATGGATCGCGCTCGACGCCGGCTTCCAGAGCACGGTATTGCCGCAGAGCGCGGGCGCGGTCGGGAGGTTCCCGGCGATCGACGTGAAGTTGAACGGCGTGATCGCGACGACGAAGCCTTCGAGCGGCCGGTACTCGAGGCGATTCCACATCTGCGGGCCCGACTGCGGCTGGTCCCGCTGGATCTTGTCGAGGTAGTGGACGTTGAAGCGCCAGAAGTCGATGAGCTCGCACGCCGCGTCGATCTCGGCCTGGAAGACCGTCTTGCTCTGGCCGAGCATCGTCGAGGCGTTGAGCTCCGCGCGCCACGGGCCGGCGAGCAGCTCCGCCGCCTTCAAGAAGACCGCCGCGCGCGCCTCGAAGGGGGTCTCGCTCCAGCTCTTCCACGCCGCGTTCGCCGCCGCGACCGCGCTCTCGATCTCCTTCGCCCCGCCCTTGTGGTACTTGCCGAGCCCATGGCGATGGTCGTGCGGCTCGACGCAGTTTTCCGTCTTCCCCGTCCGCACTTCCTTGCCGCCGATCACCAGCGGGATCTCGACGTTCTCGTTCCGCATCGACTCGAGGCGGCGCTTGAGCTCGACCTTCTCGGGCGAGCCGGGGGCATAGCTCTTGACCGGCTCGTTGATCGGGAGCGGCGGGGTGAACGTGCCGTGCTTCATGGGGGAGGGACCGCGAGTGAAGAGGGCTTTCGGAGAGACGAGAGACTAGCGCGCGTGCACGACGCGCGACGGCCGTTGCCCCCCCTCGCTCTTTGGCTCATGCTCTCCGTCCCTCACGGCCGTCCTTCGCGGCCGCGCTCGCCGATCCTGGAGCCCGGAATGTCGCGCCCAACCGCCTTCGCATCGCTCCGCGCGCCGCTGTCGATGGGCGTCGCGCTCTTCATGACCGCCGCATTCACCGCGGCCGCGCGCGCCGACGTCCGTCTGCCGTTCGTGATCGGGTCGCACATGGTGCTGCAGCAGCAGAGCGAGGTCGCGCTGTGGGGCAGCGCGGACGCCGGCGAAGAGGTCACGGTCGCGCCGAGCTGGACGAAAGACGTCGCGACGACGAAGGCGGGGGCGGACGGGCGCTTTCGCGTGAACGTGAAGACGCCGGCGGCGGGCGGGCCGTTCACGATCACCGTGAAGGGAAAGAACACGATCGAGCTCGACGACGTGCTGGTCGGCGAGGTGTGGCTGTGCGGCGGGCAGTCGAACATGGAGTGGGCGTTCGCGTACCGCAACGTGCTCGACGGCGAGAAGGAGCGCGCGGCGGCGAACGATCCGATGATCCGGCTGTGCGACGCGCCGAACCGCGCCGCGCTCGCGCCGGAGAGCGACGGCGCCTTCCAGTGGAAGCCGTGCTCGCCCGAGACGGTCAACGGATTCAGCTGCGTCGGCTATTTCTTTGCGCGCGAGCTTCGCAAGGCGTTGGGAGTCCCGGTCGGACTGATCGGCGTCAACTGGGGCGGGACCGTCGCCGAGGCGTGGGTGAGTGAAGAGGGGCTCGCCCGCTTCCCGCAGTTCCTGCCGGCGATCGAGCGCGTGAAGAAGCAGCACGCGAGCGACGCGGCGGCGGGGGGCAGCGAGAAGATGGCGGCCGACGCGACGGCGAAGTGGTGGGCCGCGCTCGATCGCGAGGACCTCGGAGTGCTGCACGGCTGGGCGGCGCCGGCCTTCGACGACGGTGGCTGGGAGACGGCGACGATTCCCGGGGCGTGGAGCGGCGACCTCGCGAACTTCGACGGCGTCGCGTGGTACCGGCGCGCGTTCGAGATCCCGGCGGCGCTGGCTGGCAAGGACCTCGACCTCGGGCTCGGCGCGATCGACGACATGGACCAGTGCTTCCTCGACGGCGAGAAGATCGCCGGCACGGAGACGCCGGGCCACTGGGGCGAGCCGCGCCACTATTGGATCCCGGCGGCGAAGGCGACGGCGGGGCGCCACGTGCTCGCGCTGCGCGTCGTCGACCCGCAGGGCGCGGGCGGTCTCGCCGGCAAGCCGGAGGAGGTGCGCCTCGCGGTCGCGAAGGGCGACGGGTCGCTCTCGCTCGCCGGCGAGTGGAAGCTCCGTGTCGGCCTCGACGCGCGCCGCTTCCCGCCGCTCCCGGCCGATCCGCACGACATCCACCCGAACACGCCGACCGTCCTCTGGAACGGGCTGGTGCATCCGGTCGTGCCGTACGGCGTCCGCGGCGCGCTCTGGTACCAGGGCGAGAGCAATCGCGGCCGCGCCGCCGAATACAGCGACCTGATGCCGGCGCTGATCGCCGACTGGCGCAAGCGCTTCGAGCGCGACTTCCCCTTCCTCTTCGTGCAGATCGCGCCGTTCAACTACGACGGCACGCGCACCGCGACGGCGGAGCTGCGCCAGGCGCAGCTGCAGACGCTGCGCGTGCCCAACACCGGCATGGCCGTCACGATGGACATCGGCGACCCGGTGAACATCCACCCTTCGAACAAGCAGGAGGTGGGGCGGCGCCTCTCGCTGTGGGCGCTCGCGATGACCTACGGGAAGAAGGACGTCGAGTGCTGCGGGCCGCTCTTCGAGTCGGCGGCGGTCGAGGGGGCGGCGATGCGCGTGAAGTTCCAGCACGCGAAAGGGCTGGTCGCGAAGGGGGGGCCGCCGAAACTGTTCGAGGTGGCCGGCGCCGACGGGAAGTTCGCGCCGGCGATCGCGAAAGTCGACGGCGAGACGGTCGTCGTCGCGAGCCCGGTCGTGAAGGAGCCCAAGGCGGTGCGCTTCGGCTTCACCGACGGCGAGGCGACCAACCTCTTCAACGGCGCCGGCCTGCCCGCGACGCCCTTCTGCGTGATCGGCGCGAACGACGCGAAGTGACGGGCAGCGCGGCGCCCCGGCCGCCGCCGCTCACTCCTTCGCCCAGGCGTCGCGGAACTCGTTCTTCGCGAGGTCCCAGAAGGCGAGCCGCTTCGTCTTGCGCAGCTTCCAGGTGGTGCCGTCGGCGCGGCGCCACTCGTGCATCGTGTAGGGGAACTTCTCGCCGAGCACGAAGAGGTCGACCCACTCGCCGCGGACCAGCTCGACGTTGATGTGCTTGTCGTCGTCGCGCCCGACCACGCCCTTGAACGAGAGCTTCGCCGGGACGAGCTTGGGAGGCGGGCAGGCGGTGGTCGCGAGGCGCTTCTCGATCAGCGTGATCTTCTCGTCCCGCGCTCGATAAGGCCGGCGCGAGCGCACCCACAGCGGCACCTGCTCGTAGAAGAGCTGGTCCTCGGTCATCTCCTCGAGCGGGTAGGTCTGGTCGCCCTCGCCGTCGACGTTCGAGTGGATGTGGAAGCCGTCCTTGCCGCGCCGCCACTCGGCGTAGCTCGTCCCGCCCCACGCCTGGCTCGAGAAGGCCGCCTTCATGGAGAGCATGTCGCTGCGCCGCAGGTCGAGCGACGCCATCTGCTGAAGCGTCGAGACGCCGGTCGGGATCGGAAGGAACCAGTTGCACTCGAGGATCGGCGTGAACGACGGGTCGTAGTGGTTCTTCTTGACGCCGGGCTGCGCGTCGACGAAGCCGGCGCTGATCACCGTCCAGCCTTCGAAGCGTCGTACCTCGCCGTCGACGAGCTCCTCGGCGTCGTACTCCGAGACCTCCGCCTTGCGGTCGTCCCACGCATGGTCCTCGCCGAACGAGCCGGTCGGGCCGGGCGGCGGGCCCTGCTGGCGCGCGCCGGGCAGCGAGGCGACGGCAAGCAGGAGGACGAGCGGGATCGGGGCGCTTCGCATGGACGGCTCCTCCGGGCGGGCGACACTACGATGTCGTCCCGCCCGCTCGAAGGGTCGGGACGGCGGGACGGAGCGACCGATTGCGGCAGAACCGGGCCAAGGAGTGGCGCGATCGCGCCGAGGCGCGCGCCGTACGCGGCTTCGAATGGCTGGCGCGCCGCCTTCCGGTCGAGCGGTCGGTCCGCTTCGGCGAGCGGCTCGGCGCGCTGCTGGCGGCGGTCGACCGGCGGCGCCGGCGCGTGGCGCTCGACAACCTGGTACTCGCATACGGCGACGCGCTCGACGCGAAGGGGCGCGCGCGCCTGATCACCGGCGTCTACCGCCACCTCGGCCGCTTCTTCTTCGAGTACCTCGCGCTGCTCGAGCGGAGCGAGCTGCGGCCGCTCTCGCGCTTCATCGAGATCGAGGGGCTCGACGGCGCGCGCGAGGCGGTCCGCACGCACGGCGCGGTGATCTTCGTCACGCTCCACATGGGCCACTGGGAGCTGCTCGGCGGCGCCGTCGCGGAGCTGGTGACGCCACTGCACGCGGTGATGAAGCCACTGCGCAACCCGTTCCTGAACGAGCGCGTCGTCGCGCTGCGCTCGTCGCTTGGAATGTCGCCGCTCGAGAAGAGGGCGGTCGTGCCGGCGCTCTTCCGCTGCCTGCGCGAGAACCGGAGCATCGCCCTCTTGAGCGACATGAACCAGAAGCGCAGGCCCGTCTTCGTCGACTTCTTCGGGACTCCGGCCGCGACCGTCGCGACGCCGGCGCTGCTCGCGATCCGGACCGGCAAGCCGGTGGTGGTCGGCGGCTCGTGGTCGACGGGACCGGCGCTGCGCTATCGCGCGCGACTCTCGGCGCCGATCGTCCCGCGCGCCGGTGCCGACGCGGGCGAGGAGACGCTGCGGATCACGGCCGCGATCAGCCGCCTCTTCGAAGGCCACATCCGCGAGCACCCGGAGCAGTGGAACTGGATCCACCCGCGCTGGAAGACGCGCCCCTCTCCGGGATTGGAGGCGCCAATTCGTGATCTGGATCCGCACAAAATGGGGGTCTGAACGGCTCCTGACGCGTCTCCGACCCCGCCGCCATCGAAAGATCTGTTTAAGAACACATTCACAAGTCCTTTAAACGCAGCTAGATGGAGTGATCGGAGGGCGCTTTTTCATCCCCCTGGACACCTCGGGAGCGGCGGGATACAAAACCCCGCCTTGCAACAAGATGTTGTGGTTCGGCAGTGCGACACCACCATGGACAGCATCCTCGACAGTTCGAACTCCGAACAGTCACCTGGGAAGAAGTGCAGGAAGTGGATCGCGCGGGCCGCACCTCACGCGGCCCGCGGCCGTCTTCGGAAGGGGGAGGGTCGTCGGCTCGGTTGCCGAACGGCCTATGGGACCGTCGGGCCTGAATTGGCCGACGTGAAGGGGGAGGGACCATGATTCAGCCTTCGGCAGCTGCTGCCAATCCGGTCACGACGGACGACGTCCGTCTCTCGAAGAACTCGCTCACGGTCCTCGAGAACCGGTACCTGAACCGCGACGACCAGGGCCGGGTCGTCGAGACGGCGGCGCAGCTGTTCCGATGCGTCGCGAAGCATGTCGCGTCGTGCGAGCCGAAGTGGGGCGCGTCGGCGCAGGCGACGCAGGAGATCGAGGACACCTTCTACCGGCAGATGACCGAGCGCTACTTCATGCCGAACTCGCCGACGTTGATGAACGCCGGCCGGCGCCTCGGGATGCTCTCCGCCTGCTTCGTGCTCCCGCTGGAAGACTCCATCCCGGACATCATGGAGACGGCGCGCCAGATCGCGCTCGTGCAGCGCGCGGGCGGCGGGACGGGCGTCGACCTGTCGCGGCTGCGGCCGAAGGGCGCGATCGTGAAGTCGTCGGGCGGCACCACCGACGGCCCGCTCTCCTTCCTGCGCATGCTCTCGTCGGTCACCGACGCGATCCAGCAGGGCGCGTTCCGGCGCGGCGCGAACATGGGGATGATGCGCATCGACCACCCCGACATCGTGGCCTTCGTCGACATCAAGGCGGACCTGACCAAGGTCACCAACTACAACCTCTCCGTGTCGATGACCGACGAGTTCATGGACACGCTGAAGAAGGACCCCAAGGCGCTGCACGTCGTCCGCGACCCGCACAACGGCAAGGTCGGCTACGTGCGCAAGAGCACCGGCCGGACGCAGTACGGCGAAGTGCCGGCGGAGAAGCGCGGCGAGTTCCTCACGGTGCGCGAGCTCTGGGACCACATCATCGAGCGCGCGTGGGGCACCGGCGAGCCCGGCCTGATCTTCATCGACGAGGTCAACCGCTTCAACCAGACGCCGCACGTCTTCGAGATGCGGGCGACCAATCCGTGCGGCGAGCAGCCGCTCGGCCCGTACGAGGCGTGCAACCTCGGCTCGATCAACCTCGAGCGCTTCTTCAAGCCCGGCGTGCGCGGCGGCCTCAAGGACCGCATCGACTGGGACCGGCTGCGCACGGTGACGCGCACCTGCATCCGCTTCCTCGACGACGTGGTCGAGGTGAACAACTACCCGACCGCCGAGATCGACAAGGCGTGCCGGGAGAACCGCAAGATCGGGCTCGGCGTGATGGGCTGGGCCGACCTGCTGTTCCACCTCGGCGTGCGCTACGACTCCGAGGAGGCGCTGCAGCTCGCGCGCGACATCGGCGGCTTCATGCAGAAGACGTCGTGGGAGATGGGGGCCGAGCTCGCGGAGCAGCGCGGCTGCTTCCACAACTGGAAGGGCTCGGTCTGGGACGTCAAGCGCAAGATCAAGGCGCGCAACGCCCACTACGTCACGATCGCGCCGACCGGCACGATCTCCATCATCGCGGGCTGCTCGGGCGGCATCGAGCCGATCTTCTCGCTCGCCTTCACGCGCCAGGTGCTCGACGGCAAGACCCTGCACGAGGTCAACCCGATCTTCGAGCAGTCGCTGCGCGAGACGATGAAGGACGAGGCCGCGATCGAGAAGGTCATCGACCAGGCCGCCGTGGCCGGCACGATCCAGAACGTCGAAGGCCTCTCGGCGCACGTGCGCGACGTCTACCGGACCGCGCGCGACATCGCTCCGGACTGGCACGTGCGCATGCAGGCGGCGTGGCAGGACCACACCGACGCCGCGGTCAGCAAGACGATCAACCTCCCGCCGGAGAGCGACGTCGCCGCGGTCGAGAACGCCTACCTGCTCGCCTACGAGCTCAAGTGCAAGGGCATCACCGTCTACCGCGACGGCAGCCGGCCGATGCAGCCGATGGCGCTCAAGGACGAGGTCGGCAAGACGCTGAAGGACAAGCTCGCCGAAGGCGCCAAGGTGCCGGAGAAGGCCGTGCCCGCGCCCGTGCCCGCGCCGGTCGGCGGCCCGATCCGCCCGGTGACGCTGCCCGAGATCATGCCGTGCGTGCGCGTCCGCCAGTTCACCCCGTTCGGCAACATGCACGTGAAGATCTCGGTCGAGCCGAGGACCGGCGTCGAGCGCGAGGTCTTCGCGCAGCTCGGCAAGGGCGGCGACCTCGCCAACTCCGACCTCGAGGCGATCTGCCGCATCCTCTCGCTCTTCCTGCGCTGCAACGGCGAGATCATGATGGCGGTGAACCAGCTCGACGGCATCGGCTCGAGCCTCTCCGTCCCGACCAAGGACGGCCGCATCAAGTCGCTCGCCGACGGCCTCGCCCATGCGCTGCGCAAGTACCTCGCGGCCAAGCACAAGTTCGGCATCCGCGGACTGCTGCTCGGCGAGGCCGACATGGGGAAGCTCTACGACGGAGCGACGACCGAGGCGGCCGCGGAGCCCGTGGCGGCGCCGATGAAGCCGAAGGAGATGTTCAAGCTCAAGTGCCCGAGCTGCGACGTGGGGACGCTCGCCTTCCAGGAAGGCTGCGTGAAGTGCCACGCCTGCGGGTACTCGCAGTGCTGAGCGGCTGATCGTCGACAGCAGTCAAATCGTGAAACGGGACGGGCGCCGAGAGGCGCCCGTCTTTTTCGTTTCGCGGCGGAGGGACAAGAGGAACGGACGTCGAGGGCGGGGGTGAAGAGGCCGCGGGGAGTAAGGCTTCGTGGCGGATCGGGGTGCCCTCGGCCGCCCAAATCATCTGGACGGTGGCGGCCTCGGCTGACTGCGCGGCCTATGGGACCGTGGTCCTCATCTGAATGGTGGCCGACGGCCGCTAGAGCCCCTCTCGCCACGAAGCCTTCTCCCCGCGTCCTCTTCGCCAACGTCCTCGAACGACGTCCGACGTCGTTGCTGCGCCACGGACGATGGACGGCCCACGGGACGGCGCGAGGTCACGATCGGCGATCGGGGCGACGATCAGCACGCATGCACGGTGACGAGTACGCGAGGGTTCGTCGTGACTTCGGTGACAGTGAGTGGAAGGCTCACCGCGGGGCGCCTCCACCACGTGCCATTCGCCACGAACGCGACCCGAACTGGTCGTAGCGACTCGGCTTCGAACGGCCGAGCGACCTCGCCCCACGAACGACCCGCGCGGCATCCCTCGAACGATCACGAACGTCGAGACCTCACGGAGTCATCACCCCGATCGAAGCCTCGCGTCGACGTCTCGAACTTGCCAGACCGGGAGACAGTCGCGCGCGGATCTTCGGCCGAATGCGCAGCAAGGATGTCGGACGTCGTCGAGAACGGCGCGAAGAGGCCGCGGGGAGAAGGTTTCGTGTCGTCGCGCGACGGTCTCGAACGGTGATGAAAGGGCGGAGGGGAAAAAGGTCG
>DAINBU010000149.1:0-11004 GCA_036732755.1 Planctomycetota bacterium | reverse complement strand
GCGAGTGGACCGTGGGCCTGTACTTGAGGTCGCCGACGAACGCGACCTTGAGCCCTTCGATGCGGCCGGTGCGCTTCATCAAGGTGTAGAGGTCGACCAGCGTCTGCGTCGGGTGCTGGTTGCTGCCGTCGCCGCCGTTGATGACCGGCAGCCTGGTCGCTTCGGCGGCGAGTCGGGCCGACCCCTCGGCGGGGTGGCGCAGCACGATCACGTCGCAGTAGCCCTCGGCGACCCGGATCGTGTCCCACAGCGACTCCCCCTTGCTGGTCGAGGTGGAGACCGCGTCGGCGAAGCCGATGGTCGTGCCGCCGAGCCGCTTCATCGCGGCGTCGAAGGAGAGGCGGGTGCGCGTCGAGGGCTCGAAGAAGAGGTTCGCGAGGACCTTGCCCTGCAGGAGCGGCTTCTTGTTGCGCTCGAACTCCCGGCAGCGCTCGAGGATGGCCACGACGTCGGCGCGATCGAAGTCGCGCATCGAGATCACGTCGCGGTCGAGCAGCGGATTCTTCTTCATTCGCTCCTCGGTCGGGCGAACGGCGGCCGGAAGAGTCTAGCGGCGCTCCGCGGCGGACGAAGCGCGCGCCGCGAAGCGCGCCGCGACGAAGCCGACCAGCAGCACGGCGAGGAAGCCGATCGGGTTGTACCAGAGGAATTCGATCTTCGGCCACGCTTCCGGACGGATGCGGCCGGTCACGTTGTAGAGCCAGTGGACGCCGAGCACGGTCGACAGGCCGAGCGCGAGCGAGATCCAGCCGACGGCGCCGCGCGCGCGCGGGACGATCCGGCCGAGCACGAAGATCCCGAACATGCTGCCGTAGAAGAACGAGCCGATGCGGTTCACCATCTCGATGATCGGGATGTCGCCCATCCAGAAGGCGGAAACGGTCGCGAGCCCGCCCCACACGAACGTCATGAGGCGCGTGGCGGTCACGATCTCCCGCTGCGACAGGCGGTCGCCGCGGAACGGCCGCCACAGGTCCATGACCGCAGAGGTCGCGAGCGAGTTGAGCGGCGAGACGAGGCTCGAGATCGCCGCCGCGAAGATCGCGGCGAGCACGAGCCCGGCGATCCCGACCGGGAGTCCGGTCACGAGGAAGTGGGTGAAAACGTAGTCCGGCTCGTTCTTCTCGGGCTTCCCCTGAGCGTCGAGCTTGGAGAGCCCCGCCTCGGCGAGCAGCACCATCCCCGCCGTGCGGTCGTCCGCGACGGCCTTGTCGAGTCGGCGCAGCTCGTCGACGGCGGCGCTGCGGCGGCCCTCGTCCCGGGCCGATGCGGCGCCGTCGACGGGAAGATCCCGGTCAGCCGCGAGGAAGTCCTCGGCCGCGGCGGCGCGGCTCTTCGCGTCGGCGCCGTAGCGTTCGAGCAGGGCGTCGTACCGGGCGCGCAACGGCGCCGACTCGGCGGCCGGCCGCTCCTTCAGCGCCCGCTCGAGCTCGGGGGCGCGGAAGAACGCGGGCGCCGGCGCGAAGAGGTAGCGGACGTAGAGCAGCACGCCGAGCAGCAGGATCACGAACTGCATCGGCACCTTCGCGAAGGCCGACAGGAGGAGGCTCTGCCGGCTCTGGTTCACGGTCGAGCCGGCGAGGTAGCGCTGCACCTGCTCCTGGTCGGCGCCGAAGTAGCCGAGGAAGAGGACGAAGCCGCCGAACAGCCCCGACACCAGGTTGAACTTGTCGGAGAGCGCGTCGGCGACGCTGGTCGGCCAGTGGAACGTGTCGAGGCGGTTCGTCGCCCCCGCGATCGAGAGCGCGCCGGTGAAGCCGACGTGGTCTGGCAGCGAGGTCCACGCGACGACGACGCACGCGACCAGCCCCGCCATCATCACGAGCATCTGCTTGGCGTCGGTCACGATCACGGCGGTGTTGCCGCCGATCGCCGTGTAGACGGTCGAGGCGATCCCCATCACGAGGATCGTGGTCGCCGGCGGGATGCCGACGCCGCGCGACAGGACGATGCTCGGCGCGTACATCACGGTGCCGACCGCGAGCGAGCGCGAGATCAGGAAGAGGACGCTCGCGAGCAGGCGCGTCGGCCGGTCGAAGCGGCGCTCGAGGTACTCGTAGGCGGTGAAGACGCGCGCCTTGTGGAACCACGGGACGACCGTCGCGCACAGGACGACCATCGCGAACGGGATCGCCAGGTAGAAGTGGAGGAACCGCATCCCCTGGTCGAAGCCCTGGCCGGTCGTCGAGATGAGGGTGATCGCGCTCGCCTGCGTCGCCATCACCGACAGGCCCATCGCCCACCAGCGCATGCGCCGGCCGGCGAGCATGTAGCCCTCGGCGTCCTTCGAGTCGCGGCCGCGCCGCACGCCGTCCCAGACGATGTAGACCAGGAAGGCGGCGACGATCAGGAGGTCGGCGGTGCGCATCGCTCAGGCCTGCCAGTGGTGCTTGAACCACCACAGCAAGACGAGGGTGAGCACCCCCCACGCGAGCGCGCGCCAGTAGAGGCGCCGCGCGTGCGCCTCGGCCGCGGGATCCTCCTCCGGCGGCGCGCCCTCCGTCACGGAGCGGTCCGCTTTTCGACGCGGTTCGCGGCGTCGCCGCGCAGGCGCGCGAGCCGCGGATAGGCGGCGAGCAGCGACTCGGGCACTTCGCTGCACGCGCCGGCCAGCGCGTGCGCGATCTCGAGCGCGTTCGCGGGGCCCTTGCCGGCGAAGTGGTTGTTCGCGACCACGTAGAGCTCTTCGGTGTGCGCGCGCAGCCGGTCCGCCGTCGCGACGATCGTCGCGAGCTCCGGCTCCGAGTAGAGCCAATCGTACTTCTCGTGCACGGCACTGTTCCGGTCGAACCACTTCGCGGCGTTGCGGCCGTGCAGGCGCAAGTAGCCGATCGGACCGGTCACCCACTCGCCGAGCGCGATCGACGATTGCGCGAGCGGCTGGTCGACGTTGCAGAAGGAGAAGCCGAGGTCGCTCACGCGGCGCAGGCTCGCCTCCTCGATCCACGATCGATGGCGCACCTCGAGGACGAGCGCGTGTTCCGGGAACGCCTTGCGGATGCGGGCGAGGCGGACGAGGTTCTCCTCGCTCGCGTCGAAGAAGAACGGGAACTGGCAGAGCAGCGGCCCGAGCCGGCCCGCCTCGCGCAGCGGCGCGAGGCCGGCGCGGAAGTCGTCGCGATCGGCGAGCGTCCACGTCTTCGGGTCGTCGTGGGTGAAGCGCTTGGTGAGCTTCGCGGTGAAGCGGAACCCCGGGCGGTCGCGCAAGCGCTCGAGCCACTGCTCGGCGGTGCGCGGCTGCAGCGGCCCGTAGAAGGTCGTGTTGATCTCGACCAGGTCGAAGAGGCGCGCGACGGCCTCGAGGCGGTCGAGGCCGCTCCCCTTCGGGTAGACGATCCCTTCCCAGTCGTCGTAGGAGAAGCCGGCCGGGCCGACGAAGAGGCGCGGCGGACTCACGCGATCAGCTCCCCCGCTGCGCGCTCGACCTCCTCCATGCGGCGGTCGACGTCGAGGCAGAGCTCGGCGAGGCGCTCCTCCGAGACGTCGCGTTCGATCGGCAGCGGCGGCGCGGCGACGACGCCGATGCGGGCGAACGGCCACGGGACCATGAAGCGATCCCACGAGCGCAGCTCCTTGCACGGCCGCGCCGCGATCCCGACCGGCACGACCGGGATGCCGAGGTGGGAGGCGAGGAAGAGCGCGCCCGGCTTCGTCTTGCGCAGCGGCCCGCGCGGGCCGTCGGTGGTGAGCGCGAGGTCGCCCGACTGGCTCTCGAAGAACTCGACCATCCCGCGCACGAGCCGCGCACCGCCCCGCGAGCTCGAGCCGCGGGCCGACGTGAAGCCGAAGCGGTCGGTGATGCGCGCCGCGAGCTCGCCGTCGCCGTGCATCGAGGTCCCGATGCAGACCTTCAGTCCGGCGTAGAGCGGCACCGCGATCAGCACGGTGCGATGCCAGAGCAGGTAGATGCAGCGCGACGGGCGCTCGCTCCGGTGCGGGGCGACCAATGGATCGAAGCGCGACTGCACGCGCCACGTCGCGGCGAGCGTCCCGATCGCCCCCGCGGCGACCGGCGGCAGCCAGCCGGGGACGCGCTTCACTTCTCGTTCGACCTCGTGAAGTCGCGCCACGCCATCCAGCAGAGCGTGACGCCGACCAGCGCGAGCGCGAACCAGGGCAGCGCCTGGAACATCGCGAAGAAGAGGACGCCGAGCCCGACGACGACGGTGACGCGCTGCGCGAGCGTGCCGGTGGTGAGCAGCGCGAGGAGCCGCGCCGGGGTCGAGCCCCGGAACCAGCCGTTCGTGTCCAAGAGTCGGCGGAAGAGTCGCATCGTCCTCGCGGATCCGGCCGCGTGGCCGGCCGTCGACTCTATCGCTGCTCGTGGACCGCGGTTCAGCGCGACGGCTTGATGTCGTCCCCCGCGCCCTTCTCGTCGATGCCGTTCGGGCCGAGCGACCAGAGCTTGTAGTCGTCCTTGCCGTCCGTGCTGTACGCGTAGGCGTGGCCCCACGGATCGACCGGGAGCGGCTGCCCCTGCGTGTAGCCCTTCGGGTAGTCGGTCGCCGGCTTGGTGAGGTCGGCGAGCTCGGCCGGGGGCTTGTTGTTGGCGATGATGTAGACGGTGATCGACGCGGAGAGGTCGGCGAAGTCGGCGTCGACCTTCTGGCTCGGGTCGACGGGCGCGGGCACGCCGCCCTTGCTGCGCTTGGCGCCCGCGTGCTCCGCCGTGAGCGCATGCTCCTTCTGGTAGGCGACCATCGTGGCGACGCCGGCGATGACGCCGCCGAGCACGACCGCCGCCTCGGGGCCGAACGGGCCGCGGCTCTGCGTCATGTGGCCGTGGTCGCCGACGCGGTAGGAGACGGTCACGGTCCCGAACAGGTGCTGTCCGATCGCCTCGGCGGTGGGCAGCAGCGAGATGTCGATCGGGATGTCCTTCATGACGCCGGTCGTCGTGAGCATCGGGACGACCTGCATGAGCTGCTGGTAGGTGTTCTCGAAGATCGTCGCGGTGTCGCCGTACTCGACGCTCGTCACGACGGTGCCGGCCGGCGGCTCGACCCAGCGCTTGGCGAAGTCGGCCTTGGCGAGGATGTTCTCCGGCGGCGGCACGTTCGGGTCGGCGGGTGTGGCCGGTTTCTGCCCGTCGAGCGCCTTCTTCAGCGACTTGGTGGTCGTCCCGAACCAGAACTTGCCGTCGTGGATGCACCAGGACGGCTGCATCGAGCCGGCCGCCATCGCGAGCATCCCGAGCTTGGAGGTGTCGAGCACCTGCAGCTTCACGTCGCCGTACGCCTGCTCCTTGAACTTGATCTTGAAGCCTTCGTTGTCGGCGAGCTGCGTGTCGACGAAGGCGAGGACGAGCGCGAGGCTCTTCGCGAGCTGCTCGGCGTTCGAGGTCTCGATCCAGCCGACGGTGTCGCCTCCGGGACCGAGCAGCGAGCCGGCCGACGGGATCGTCATCGACATCATGCGGCCGCCCAGGACGCCGAGGAGGTCACGGCGCAGGCTCCACTTCGGATTGCCTTCCGCGTCGGCGCCGCCGAGCTGCGCCTCGAACGCCTTGAGCATCCCCATCACCTCGTCGTGCTGCGCGGGCGCGGCGTCCTTCATCGTCGCGACGACGGTGTCCCACACGGGCGCGACGTCGAAGCTGCCGAGTGAGAAGGCGATCGCGTTCTTCGGCACCACCTTGATGAGCGAGAGGTCGACGGGCTTCCCGGCCGCGAGCGCGAGCAGGCCGCCCGCCTTCGGGTCGATCTCGTTGTAGGAGACGTTGATCGAGGTCGCGTCCTTGCGCTGCGACGTCGCGTAGGCCGGGCCGATCTGCGCGAGCTTCGACGCGGCGAGCCCCTTCTCGACGATCGTCGCGATGTCCTTATGTCCTTCTTGCGTGTCGGAGGCGTTGATCGCGGCGACGGCGATGCGGCCGATCACGTCGATGATGCGCCCGACCTGCGCGAAGACCACCAGGTCGCCGGGCGCGGGCGCGCCGACCGCGGCGACGCAGCGCGCGTAGTCGGGGTCGGACTGGAGCGAGGAGCCGGGCGTCTTGAGCGTGTGCGCGATCGCGGCCATCGACTTCTCGCTGAGCGAGACGATCGGCATGCCGGCCACGTTCGCGAAACAGAGCGAGACGGCCGCCTCGGGATTGCGCATGCGCTCGTAGGTGAGCCCCTCGACGGTCACCGACTCGAACTTGAGCTCGCCGTGCGACGCCGAGGCGGTCACCTGCGTGACGATCTGCTTCACGAGGCCGAACAGGTCGACCGCGCCGGCGCGGGGCTCGAGGCCGATCACCAGGCCGATGTCGATCGACGCCGGGTCGGGGCGGCCGTCCTTGAAGGCCAGGTCGAACTGCGTGAACGCGAAGAAGGCGCGGCCGTAGGGTCCGGCGAGGATCTTGTCGACGTCGAGCTCGACCGACTCGAGCCCGGGCACCTGCTTCGCCATCGCCACGCCCTGGTCGATCGCCTTGCGCAGGTCGCCGAGCGGCTTGGCGAGGAAGTCCTTCACCTCCTGCTCGACCAGGATCTTCCCCATCGGCGCAGTCTTCGTCCGCTGCACGAGCCCGTCGAGGTCGTCGGTCCCGAAGTAGATCAGCGTGCCCTGCGGGAGGATCGACTCGGGGCGGGGCGAGGGGGCGGCGGTCTGGCCGGCGTTCGCGGCGGTCTGCGCTACGGCGCTCGCGGACGACGCGAGCGCGACGAGGATCACGAACGAGCGGCGGACCATCCGGGTCTCCTTGCGTGGCGGATCGAGCGAGGGGGTGCGTCGAGGAGAAACTCGCCTCGGGCGCAAAGTCGGTGCCGGCGGAGCGCTTCGGCGCCTCGCATGGCGGGTCGCGCCGATCGTCGTGTCAATCGCCGCGTCCGCGCCGCGTCCAGTGCCGGATTGGCACGGGAAGTCGCGGCGCTCGCGCGACCGCCCGGATCGCGCGACCCGGGCGGCAACGGCGTTTTCCATCTGTGATTCGGCCTCGGCGCGCGCATCCACGCGCCGAGGCCGGATCGTTCGTCGAGGACGCGCCGTCCGCTCAGCCGCTCAGCGCCTCGCGGAAGGCGTCGATCTCCTTCTCGCCGTCCTTCTGCAGCAGGATCTCGAGCTTCACGAACGCCTTCTCGAGCCCCTTCTGCTTGTCGGCCTTGAAGGCGTCGAGGCACTTCTGCCACTGCTCGGCGACCTTCGGTCCGGGCTTGCCGCGCACGAGGTAGGTCACGATCAGGCCCGACTCGAGGATCGAGCGCTTGTTCACCGTGAACGGCTCGAAGTACTCCTTGAGCGGCATCATCCCGCCCTCTTGCTCGAGCATGCGCGCCGACCACCCGCCGAGCGCCTTGAAGTCGGTCGCCTTCTGGTGGACGGGGTGCCAGAAGCGATCGAGGTAGGTCGCGACGCCGATCGCGAACCACGGCGGCGGCGCCTCGCTCCACGTCATGTTCTTCAGGCAGGCGGACGCCGCGGCGTGGCGGACGTTTCCGAGCGAGTAGTCGTCGTTGCCCTTCTCGTTCCCCTCGTCGAGGACCCAGTAGATGGTCACGCCGATCGAGCGGCCCGTCTGCGGGTCGGGCAGGTTGAACGTGTTCCAGTTCGACGACATGAGCGCCTCGTTCGCTTCGAGGTTGCCGCCGCCGAGCGTGTTGTAGTCGTTCAAGTCCTTCACCATCGTGAGCGCGATCTTGGTCGGTTCCTTCGGCAGCGTCACGCCGAGGAGGCTGTAGACCTCGCGGATGGTGCGATCGGCCTGCTTCACCGCCTCTTTCGCGAACTTGCGCTTGCAGGTCGTGGTGATCGTGCAGAGGTCGCCTTCGAGCTCCCACGGCTTGGTGAAGTCGGAGTGCGCCGTGTTCGCCTCGTCCTCGCTCACCCACTTGTCGCCGACCTTGAACTCGCCCTTGGCGAGGTGCTCCTTCTCCTCGGCCGTGATCCACTGTCCTTCGTAGAGCGCCATCCCCTTGTCGATGCGCTCCTTCTCGAGCGGCGTCACCCACTTCTTCTGGTTGTCGAC
Source organism: Planctomycetota bacterium (assembly GCA_036732755.1). Classification (GTDB taxonomy): domain Bacteria; phylum Planctomycetota; class B15-G4; order B15-G4; family SIAN01; genus DASRRB01. Next base: position 3,053 of record DAINBU010000149.1, on the reverse strand, counting down.
GGTGACAGGGACGAGGCCCTTCTCATACTTCTCGTAGTCCTCCTTCGGGACGTACTCGTTCTTCCACTTCTTGAGGCCGAGCTTCTCCTTCTCGGCGTCTTCCTTCTTCGCCTTCTCGCGCTCGACCTCGCGCGACGTGAGCCACTTGCCGTCGAACTTCTGGTAACCGAGCATCGCGCGCGCTTCGACGTGCTCGGGGTCGATCTTGATCACCTTGCGCGCGAGCCGCTTCGAGTCGGTCTTGAGCCCGTTCTCGTCGGCCCACTTCGCGAGCTGGTAGAAGCCGGCCGCGTCCTTGGCGTCGATCGCCTTCTCTTTCTCTTCGAGCTGCGCCTTCGGATCCTTGGAGTCCTGCTTGGGCTCCGTCTTGGGATCCGGCTTCGGATCCTGGAGCGCGGCCGCGGGAGCGGCGCTGGATGGAGCGGCGGCGACGCCTGCGAAGACAGCGAGGGACGCAGCGATCGTCCAGTGAACACGTACCTTCGAATTCATGTGTGAACCTTTCGACGGGACCCCGAATCGGCGCACGAGCGGGGCGACAAGAATCTCGTCAACCACTTGCCCGCACAAGACCCGGCGCGCGGGGCGGCGCCGGGTTCGCGCCGTCTACACGGTGCCGACCGACCGAACGTTCCCTGCGAGCCGGTGCGCGAGCCGAAGGACGCCCTCGGAGCGCCCGCCGGCGTCGAGCGCGATCGTGGCCGACCACTCCGGGCGGGAGGGCTTGGCGAGGAGGGACATGCCCGCTTCCTCCGGCGTCCGCCCCCCCTTCCGCCGGTTGCAGGCGGCGCAGGCGAGGACGCAGTTCACCCAGCCGGTGATCCTTTTCTGGGTCCGCGGGACCACGTGGTCGATCGTGAGCTGGTCGATCGAGGGCCGCCTTCCACAGTACTGGCACCGCAGGCCGTCCCTCCGGCAGAGGTTCTTCCGGGTGAATGGCACCTGGAAGCGTGGAAATCGATCGTACGAAGAGAGGAGGATGACCTCCGGCGCTGCGATCACCTTCGAGACCGTCCGGACCACGTACTCGGCGGAGTCGGGGGTCCGTTCGACCCACGCCGGGAAGTCGAAGGTCTCGTAATTGTCAGGCCGGACCGCGAGCGCCGCGCGGTGGAACATCAGGACGAGGGCGCGTCGCACCGACGTGACGTGGACGAGTGCCCAGCCGCGATTGAGGACGAGCGTCCGACGATCGAGCGCGGACGGGGCCTGACCCGGACTCGCGGCCATTCGAGGCGTCACCTCCAAAAAAGCGCGGCGCCCCCGTGGGGCGCCTGCATGGCGGCGCGGGATTGTACGACGGAACGCGCCGCAGGTCAGGCGGCCCTTCCCCGCCGGAGAAATCGGGCTGGTACGATGCCGGGCCCTTCGCGCCTCGCGGCGCGGCGTCCGAGGATCGCAAGGTGAGCGAGCAGAACAAGGTCGACCTGTCCGGTCTCGAAGACGCGTTCGAGTGGTTGAAGGGGCGCAGGAACCTCCTGATCGGCGTGGTTCTCGTCGCGCTCCTGATCGTCGCGGCCACGAGCTTCATCCGGCAGCAGCGGCTCGAGATCGAGGCGAAGCCGTGGCGAGCGGTGTTCGCCGGCGGTGCGCCGTGGTCCGCGAAGCCGGAGGACCTGGCCCAGGTCTCGACCAACCCCGACGTGAAGCAGACCGACGCCGAGCCGTTCGCGCGCTACTGGGCGGCGGTGCGGCGCTTCGAGCAGAACGATTTCGCCGGCGCGGTGCAGGGGCTCTCCGACGTCAAGCGCGACTTCCCGAACCATCCGCTGTGCGCGCTCAAGCTGCCGAACCCGTCCGCGCCGAATGACGCGCGCTCCGCCGTCGATCGCCTGATCGCCGAAGTGCAGCGCCTCGATCAGTGGGGCAAGACGCTGCCGGTGCCGGTCGCGAATCCGCCGCCGCAGCCGAAGTTCCTCGTCACGCTCGTCACCGATCGCGGCACGATCGTGCTCGCGCTGTACAGCGATCTTTCGCCCAAATCGAGCGAAGCGCTCGTGAAGACGGCACTGCTGCTCAAGGACCAATTCATCGGCCGCGCGCTCGCCGACGGCTGGATCGAGATCGGCCAGGACGCGGAGGGCGCGAACGTCGAGGTGAAGGAGCCGCCGGAAGGCTTCCCGCCATACGAGGTGAACCGCCTGTCCCACTTCGCCGGCAGCGTCTCGTTCCGCCAGCCGCCGTTCGGCAAGGGGACGCTCTACGGCGACCTGCACGTCAACCTGAAGACCGACTTCAAGGAGGACGCGCGTTCGACCGTGATCGCCTACGTCGCGCAGGGGCTCGACATCCTCACGACGATCGCGAAGGACGAGCACCGGGAGAATTCGCCGACGGCGCTCAAGGCCCCGGTGAAGATCACCGACGTGAAGGTCGAGCCGATCGACCCGAACCAGACGCAACCCCCGCCGAAGTAGGCGGACGCGACTCGGCTAGGCGCCGGCCGCTTCCTCGAGCTCGTCGGGATGCGTTCCGACCAGGCGCGTGAAGAGGCGGTCGAATTCGGCGAGCGTCGCGTAGGTGAGGACGACCCGTCCGCCGGCGCCGCGCTCCTCGATGCGCACCTTGAGGCCGGTCGCCTCGTTCAGCCGTCGTTCGAGCGCACGGGCATCCGCGGAGCCTTTCCGCTTGTGCTTTCCGGGCTTGGGTGTGATCGCTAGTTTGACTTTTTGTTCAGTCGTTCTTACCGACATCTTCTCGTCGATCATCCGCGCCAGCAGCTGACGGCGCGACGCCAGGTCGGACTCTGCGAGGAGGGCGCGCGCGTGGCCCTCGGTGATCTCGCCGCGCTCGAGAGCCGCGAGCGACGCGGGATCGAGCTCGAGAAGGCGCAGCGCATTCGAGACGGTCGACCGGCCAAGTCCGGAAGCCTCCGCGATCGCCTGGTGCGAGAAACCCTGCTCGTCGCCGAGGCGCTTGAAGGCGCGGGCGCGTTCGATCGCGCCGAGGTCCTCGCGCTGGACGTTCTCGACGAGGGCGACCACCAGCATCTTTCGGTCGTCGAGGTCCTTCACGATCGCGGGGATGCGATCTAGGCCGGCCTTCTTCGAAGC
>DAINBU010000148.1:0-11108 GCA_036732755.1 Planctomycetota bacterium | reverse complement strand
GCCAGCACGCGCCGCACGTCTTCGCCGAGCCGCTCGACCGACGGGTAGCGGCGGTCGGGCTCCTTCTCGAGCGCGACCGCGACGATCGCGTCGAGGTCGCCGCGCAGCTGCGCGCGCAGCGCTTCGGACGTCGTGCCGCGCGCCGCCGCCACCTCGGCGGCGAGCGGCGTCTCGCTCGGCGGCGGCGGGACGACCTCGCAGATCGCGCGCTCGAGCGCCGCCGGCGTCCGCGTCGGCGCCTCGTGCGGCCGCCTCCCGGTCAAAAGCTCGTGAAGGATCGCGCCGAGCGAGAAAACGTCGACCACCATCTTCGCCGACTCGCCGCGCACCACCTCAGGGCTCGCGTACTCGGGAGTGAAGCGGCGCTCGTTGGTGAGCGTCCGGTCGAGCGCGGCGCCCGGCTCGAGCACCTTCGCGATGCCGAAGTCGAGCAGCTTGACGCTCCCGTCCGCCGTGACGAGCACGTTGCTCGGCTTCAGGTCACGGTGGACCACGAGGCTGCGGTGCGCGAACTCGACGGCGGCGCAGATGGAGCGAAAGAGCTCGAGGCGGGCGTCGACCGTCAGGCGGCGCGCGTCGCACCATTCGCCCAGGTGGACGCCGTCGACGAGCTCCATCACGAGGTAGGGGGAGCCCTCGCCGTCGGTGCCGCCGTCGACGAGGCGCGCGATCGACGGATGGGAGAGGCGCGCCAGCACCTGTCGCTCGCGCAGGAAGCGGCCGCGCGCCTCGTCGTCGACGAGCGCGGCGCGCAGGAACTTGATCGCGACCGCTTGCGTGAACTCGCCGTCGGCGCGCTCGGCGCGGTAGACGACACCCATGCCGCCGGCGCCGAGTCGCTCCAGGATGCGCCAGCGGCCGACGACCTCGCCGATGCGCGGGTCGGGCGGCCGCGCGAAGAGGTCCGCGGCCGTCGCCGACGCGACGAGCAGCGCGTCGACCTCCCGCCGGAGCATCTCGTCGCCGCCGCATGCGCGCTCGACGAAGGCGGCGCGCGCGCCGGCGGGCAGCTCGTGCGCGGAGGCGAAGATCCGCTCCGCCGCGCGGAAGCGCGCCGTCTCGCTCGCCTCGTCGGGGGCGGCCACGCGACTAGCCCGCGGCTCCGTCGCGCGTCATCTCCTTCAGGAGCCAGGCGCGCGCGAACTCCCAGTCGCGCTTCACGGTCGCCTTCGAGGCGCCGAGCGCCGCGGCCGTCTCCTCGACCGAGAGGCCGGCGTAGTAACGCATCTCGACGACCTTGCACTTGCGGGGGTCGCGCGCCTCGAGGCGCTTCAGCGCCGCGTCGAGCGCGAGGTGGTCGACCTCGGCGATCCGTTCGGGGGCGGGCAGCTCACCCATCTCCTCGACGTCGACGCGCTTCGCCCCGCCGCCGCGCTTCTGGCTGGCGCGCTTCTCCGCGTGGCGCACCAGCACGCGCCGCATCGCCGTCGCCGCGATGGCGAGGAAGTGGCCGCGCGACTCGAAGCGCGTGTCCTTGTCGCGCACGAGCCGGAGCCAGGCCTCGTGCACGAGCGCGGTCGGCTGCAGCGTGTGACCGACGCGCTCGCGCCGCAGGTAGCCGTCGGCGAGTCCGCGCAGCTCGTCGTAGACGATCGGGAAGATCTTCGAGGCGGCGTCGCCGTCGCCGGCCTCGAGCTCGGCGAGGAGTCGCGTGACCTCCTGGATGCGATCGGCCATGGCCGTCTTCCCCCCGGACCCGCGGACCGGCCGGGCCGGCGCGCGACGTTAACCCGCGCCGCGGGGAACGTCAGGCGCGCCGCAGCTTCCGCAGCGCGTCTTCCAGGCGCGACTTCACGGTCGATTCGGGGAGCTCGACCAGCTCGGCGATCTCGCGCCGCGAGAGTTCGTCGACGTAGCGCAGACGCAGGAGCTCGACCTCGTCCTCGCGCAGGCGCGCGAGCAGCGCGCCGACGCTCGCGCGCTCCTCTTCACGGACGAGCCCCGTCAGCGGCCCGGCGACGGGCGCGACGACGTCGACGCCGGTCGCGAGCCGCTCCCGATCGCGCCGGCGTCGGCGCGAGCGCAGCAGGTTCAGGCAATGGTTGCGCGCGGCGCGGCGCAGCCACGCGGGCGGCGCCTCCGGCGTCTCCTTCAGTGCGAGGAGCCGGCGGAAGCACTCCTGCACGGCGTCGCGCGCCGCTTCCGTGTCGCGCAGGTAGCCGGCGCAGAAGCGCAGCAGCGGCGCGCGCAGCGACTCGAGGTCGCGCGTCACGGCCGCTCCCGGTCGGGATCGTCGGGCGCGACGTCGTCGGCGAGGAGGTCGCCCACCACGATGTCGCGTCCGTCGCGATCGCGCAGCCGGACCTCGAGCGGCCAGGGGACCGGTCCGCCGACGATGCGCTCGACGTACGGAACGAGCTCGTCGTCGAGCGCGAGCGCGAGCTTTCCCGGCGCGAACCCCGGATCGGCGTGCAACTGCGCGACGTCGCGCCCGGCGATCGCCACGAGCTCGAGCCAGGCGCCGCCGCGCAGGATTTCGATCCGGTTGTCGCGCTCGCGCACTTTGTCGAAGCGCCGCGCGTGGCGCTGCCACCACAGCGAGTTGCGGTTTACCTCCGTCATCGGGACGTCGCCGACGTCGCGTTCGACGCCGGCCGCGTCGCGCAGCCGCAGCGTCACGCGGTCGGGCGGGACGCGGCCGGAGACGCGCGCCAGCACCTCGCCGAGGTCCTCGGTGAAGCGCCGCGTCGCGTCGCGCGGCGCCGTCTGCCGGCAGAAGGCGAGCAGCAGCTCGACGCGGAAGCCGTCGAGCGCGACGAGCTCCTGCCAGGCGCCGCCGTGGCGGACGAACGGTCGCCCGTCGCGCCAACGCAGCGCGGCGTACGGGGCGATCCGCTCGAAGCCGCGGCCCTCGAGCGGCGCGCGCAGGTCGGGCGGCATCGCGCCGCGCCGGCCGCCGCGCGCGGCGTCGAGCACCAGAGCGAGCGCGAGCGCGGCCGCGACCACGCCGACTGCGACGCCGGCCGCGCGAGCGTGCCGCGCCGCGAAGCGCGCGACCTCCCGCGCGCCGCCGATCCGCGGCGCGAGCGGCCGTTCGCCTGCGAGGAAGCGACGCACGTCGGCCGCGAGCGCCGCTGCGTCGCCGTAGCGCCGCGCGCGGTCGCGCTCGAGCGCCTTCAGAACGATCGCGTCGAGCTCCGGCGCGACGTCGCGCGCGGCACGGCTCGGCCGCGGCGGCGGACGCCGGACGATCGCGTCGACGAGCGTCGCGAAGTCGCTTCCTTCCGGAAACGGCGGCCGCCCGGTCAGCAGCTCGTGCAGCATCACGCCGAGCGACCAGACGTCGCCGCGCGCGTCGACGTCGCCGCCGCGCAGCTGCTCGGGGCTCGCGTAGGCGAGCGTGCCGACGGCGCCGCCGGCGCGCGTGACGCGCGTCGGATCGACGCCCGACTGCAGCAGCGCGAGGCCGAAGTCGACGACGCGCGCGGCGCCGTCGCGATCGATCAGGACGTTCGCCGGCTTCACGTCGCGATGGACGATGCCCACCGCGTGCGCCGCGCCGACCGCCTCCGCCAGCGAGACGAAGCAGCGCAGCCGCTCGGCGCGCGGCCACGCGGCGTCGCGCAGCCGCTGTGCGAGCGTCTCGCCCTCGATCAGCTCCATCGCGAGCCACGGCTCGCCGCGTTCGGTCGAGCCGGCCGACCACAGGCGCGCGATCCCGGGATGGTCGAGGCGCGCCAGCGCCTCGCACTCGCGCTCGAAACGGCGGCGGCCGGCGCCGTCGATCGCCGCCAGCACGACCTTCAGCGCGACGCGCCGCCGCGTCAGCGGCTGCTCCGCCTCGTAGACGACCCCCATCGCGCCGCGGCCGAGCTCCCGCACGACGCGATGGCCCGCGATCGCGGCGGGCGGCGGCGCGAGCCACTGCCGCAGCTCCGCAGAGGCGGCGTCGTCGGAGGACGACGTCGGCGATCGGAGAGGCGATTCGGGCGGCTTCACGGTCGGCGCGGCTCCGGGGAGGGATTCGATTCTGGCGCGGCGACCCGCCGATGCGAGGTCCGCGGTGTCATTCCGGTCGGAGCGGCCGATCGTTCGAGGCCGCGGACCGGGAGGATGACGATGGCCGCGTGGCTGCTGCTGGCGATCTCTACGCTCACGGCGCTCCAGGACTGGAAGCGCGTCGCGCCCTACGAGGGCCTGCGCTGGAACGGCGACGCCGCCGAGGTGCGCGTCGACGACGCGTGGTACGAGCTCGCGGCGATCGACGGCGTGACGACCGCCGACCTCCTCCGCGCCGCGCGCACGCGCTACGGCGGGAAGTGGGAGGAGCGCTTCGCCGAGGACATCTACGAGGTCATGGTCGGCGCCGGGCACGAGCCGGGCGCGACCGTCTCGCTCGACCTGGTCGATCTGGCGACGCGCGCGAAGGTCCACCGCGACGGCGTCTCGATGGATGCGGCGAAGCGCCGCGAGCTGATGCGCGCGCGCCGCGAAGCGAATTCGGCGGCGCGCCGCCCGACCGACGCCGCGGCGCGCCGTCCGCAGGCGCCGCTCGCGCGGGCCGACGCGAAGGCCGACCTCGCACACCTCTCCGCCGAGCTGCGCGGCGGGTACTCCTACTGGTTCCGCGGCGGCGCCGACTTCGAGCGGAGGCGCGCCGAGATCGAGGCGGCGCTCCCCGAGACGACGACCGTCGGCCGCTTCGCCCGCGACGTCCAGGAACTCCTCGCGCTGCTCGGCGACGGCCACACGCAGCTGCAGGATTTCGACGAGCAGGTGCCGCCGGGGTGGCTGCCGTTCCTGGTCGAGGCGGCGGACGGACGCTTCGTCGCCCTGAAGCCCGAGCGCGACGGCTTCGTCGACGACGCCCACCGCGAGCTCGTCGCGCTCGACGGGCGGCCGCTCGCCGAGTGGCTCGCGGCGGCGGCGCGCTTCGCGGCGCGCGGCCACGAGGAGTTCGTGCGGCGCGAGTCGATGCGCTCGCTGCGGCGCCTCGCGCTGCTGCGCGAGGTCCTCGGCCTGCCGGCCGCGCCGAAGGTGAAGGTGACGCTCGCCGCGGCCGACGGAAGGCGGCGCGAGCTCGAGCTCGACGTCGCGGAGCGCAAGCCCGTCTACGGGATCTGGCCGCGCGCGAAGACGCACCGCCTCGACGACGGCACCGGCTACCTCCGGATCGAGTCGATGGAGGAGGATCCCGCCTTCCTCGCGCGGCTCGGCGCCGACCTCGACGCGTTCGCGGACGCGCCCGGGCTCGTGATCGACGTGCGCGGCAACGGCGGCGGCAGCCGGGCGGCGCTGCGCGAATTGCTGCCGCGGCTGATGCGCGTCGACGAGCCGCTCGCGATCGTGAACGTCGCCGCGCGCCGCGTCGTCGCGGGCGAGCCGGCCGACGGCCCGGAGGGTTCGCTCGTGGACCGCTTCCTCTTCCCGGCCACGGCGTCGACCTGGAGCGCGGAGGAGCGCGCCGGGGTCGCGGCGTTCCTCGCGAAGTTCCGGCCGTCGGTCGCGCTGCCGGCCCGCGACTTCACCGCATGGCACGTGATGGGAGTGCGCGCGGCGTTGCAGGTCGGCGCGAAGCGCATCGCCGGCCCGGTCGTCGTCCTGCAGGACAGCGGCTGCTTCAGCGCAACCGACGTCTTCCTCGCGGCGCTGCACGGGCGGAGCGGCGTGACGACGGTCGGGACGATCAGCGGCGGCGGGAGCGGCCGCGCGCAGCGCCTCGCGCTGCCGCGCTCGGGGCTGCAGCTGCGCGCGTCGACCATGGCGTCGTTCCGTCCCGACGGCAGCGCGTACGACGGCGTCGGCATCGCTCCCGACGTCGTCGTCGCGCCGGCGGCGGAGGACCTCGTCGGCCGCGGCGACGCGCAGCTCGACGCGGCGCGGCGCGAGCTCGCGAAGCGCCGCCGCTGACGGCGCCTCACCGCGCCGCGCGCCGCGTCATTCGAGGTGCCCCTCGCGCATGTCCTGCGTCGCGTCGACGCGCAGCCGTCCGCGCGGATCGACCACCGTCGTGCGCCAGCGCAGGTTGATCTTCACCTCGGGACGCGAGTCGACCTCGAGCGCGAGGCGCAGCCGGTCGCCCGCCCGCAGGCGCAGCGGCAGGAGCGGCGGGAGGAAGATCTGCTCCCAGTGGGTCGGCGGCGCGTCGGGGGCGGTCGAGAGGGTGATCCCCTCGACCACGTCGCACTCCCACCAGAGCGCGAAGCCGTGGATCGCGGCCGGCTTGGCGAAGATCCACTCGACCGTCGAGGAGCGCACGCTCTCCGTGTCGCGCCGGAAGTCGACCGTGTCCCAGGTCTGCACCGCGTCGGGAGTTGAAAGCAGATCGCCGCCCCGGATCGTCCGCACGAAGACGTTCTGCAGCGAGATCGCGCGCGCCGCCGTGAAGTCGAGCCCGTGGCCGATCGCGCCCCAGACGTCGATCGAGGCGGCAAGGCGCGGATCGACGACCGGCGCCACGAACTGCCGCAGCCGCTGCGGGATCACGACGCCGCCCGGCTTGAGGAAGCGCCGCGCGTCCTGCAGCGTCTCGAGCACGTTTTCCTCGAGCGCGAAGTTGCCGAGCGTCTCGGAGACCACGACGTCGACCTTCGGCGGCTTTTCGACCTCGGTCGAGTGCGAGCGCACGAAGGTGAGCCCGTCGATGCCGTTGCGCTTCGCGAGTTCCTTGGAGAGGTCGAGCAGTTCGCTCACTTCGTAGAGCCAGCAGCGCTTCGCGCCGAGCCGCCGCGCCAGGAACGCGAGGAAGCCGGTGCCCGACCCGAGGTCGGCGACGGTCGAGCGGCCGCGGACGATCGTGCGCGCGAGCGCCTTCGCGAAGGCGTCGTTGCGGACGCGGTCGCCGAGGATCAGGCGCTGGAACTCGATCATCACGGCCCGTCTTCTCCCGAAGGGCGGGGAGAGTAACGGACCGCGGCTACGATGCCGCGCTTCGCGACCGCGCGCAGGACGACGACCCGAGGAGGCGCGACCCCGGTGGATCCGCGTGAAGCCAGCCAGCCCCGTCCGGTCCGCGCGCCGCGCGGCACCCAGCTCACCTGCCGGTCGTGGCTCACCGAAGCGCCGTTCCGGATGCTCCAGAACAATCTCGACCCCGAGGTCGCCGAGGATCCCGATCGCCTCGTCGTCTACGGCGGCAGCGGCAAGGCGGCGCGCGACTGGGACGCTTTCGACGCGATCCTGCGCGCGCTCCGGAAGCTCGGCGACGACGAAACGCTTCTGATCCAGTCGGGCAAGCCGGTCGGCGTGTTCCGGACGCACGCCGACGCGCCGCGCGTGCTCCTCGCCAACAGCAATCTCGTTCCAGCGTGGGGGACGTGGGACCACTTCCGCGAGCTCGAGCGGCGCGGACTCATGATGTTCGGGCAGATGACCGCGGGCTCGTGGATCTACATCGGTTCACAGGGGATCGTGCAGGGGACCTACGAGACGTTCCACGCGGCGGTCGACCGCCATTTCGGCGGTGAAGCGGCGGGGCGACTCGCGGTGAGCGCGGGGCTCGGCGGGATGGGCGGCGCGCAGCCGCTCGCGGCGGTGATGACCGGCGCGACCTTCCTCGCGGCCGAGGTCGATCCGGCGCGCATCGCGAAACGCCTGAAGACGCGTTACCTCGACGAGCAGGTCGCCGACCTCGACGCCGCGATCGATCGTGCGCTCGAATTGAAGCGCCAGAAGAAGGCGGTCTCGGTCGGCTGGCCCGGCAACGCCGCCGACCTGCTCGAGCGGCTGCTCGCGCGCGGCATCGTCCCCGACCTGCTCACGGACCAGACCTCCGCGCACGACCTCCTGAACGGCTACGTGCCGCGCGGGCTGCCGCTCGCGGCGGCGCTCGAGCTGCGCGTGCGCGACCCCAGGGAGTACCAGCGGCGCGCGAGCGCGACGGTCCGCGAACACTGCGCCGCGATGCTCGCGCTGAAGCGCAAGGGCGCGGTCACCTTCGACTACGGCAACAACCTGCGCGGCGAGGCGGTGAAGGCCGGCCTCTCCGACGCCTTCGAGATCCCGGGCTTCGTGCCCGAGTACGTCCGCCCGCTCTTCTGCGAGGGGAAGGGGCCGTTCCGCTGGGTCGCGCTCTCGGGCGATCCGAAGGACATCGCGGTCACGGACGAAACGGTGCTCGAGCTCTTCCCGCAGGACCGCGCGCTGCGGCGCTGGATCACGCTCGCGCGCGAGCGGATCGCCTTCCAGGGGCTGCCCGCCCGCATCTGCTGGCTCGGCTACGGCGAGCGCGCGAAGTTCGGCGTGCGCATCAACGAGCTGGTCGCGAGCGGCAGGATCTCGGCGCCGATCGTGATCGGCCGCGACCACCTCGACTGCGGCTCGGTCGCGTCGCCCTTCCGCGAGACGGAGGGGATGAAGGACGGCAGCGACGCGGTCGCCGACTGGCCGCTGCTGAATGCGCTGCTGAATTGCGCGGCTGGCGCGACCTGGGTCTCGATCCATCACGGCGGCGGCGTCGGCATCGGCAACTCGATCCACGCCGGCCAGGTGATCGTCGCCGACGGCACGCCCGCCGCCGCCGCCCGCCTCCAGCGCGTCCTCACCACCGACCCCGGCATGGGCATCGTCCGCCACGCCGACGCCGGCTACGAACGCGCGCTCGAGATCGCTCAAGAGCGCGGCATCCGGCTGCCGTGGCGCGAGTGAAGGAAGAAATGAGCGGACGTCGAGGGCGGCCTCTTCCCACGGTCCTCGAACGACGTCCGACATTGTTTCTGCGCTGCGGGCGATGAACCGGATCGGAGACGCGCTCCGGGATCGACGTCGTTTGCGTCACGGGACTCGACCCGGCTTCATCGAGTCGAGAGCTGGGCCGTTCGCGCGCGGACTGGACCTGGCATCTCGCATGCCGACACCGCTCGTGGCGATTCGATGCCCGACCACGGTGCATCGTCATTTGAAAGCGAAGAAGGCAAGAGGCGCGACCTCTCGTTCAAGACCGTGCCGTCGCTCCAAGCATCCAGATTCAACCCGACGCCGATCGTGCGCGCACCGTCAATCTCCCGTGGCGCAGCAACGATGTCGGACGTCGTTCGAGGACCGTGCGAAGAGGCCGCGGGGAGCAATGTTTCGTGGCGTCGCGCGACGGTCTCGAACGGTTGTGAAAGGGCGGAGGAGAAAAAGGTCGAGGGACGGGACCGTGCATGAGGCGGCCGACCACGGTGGTGCTGCGAGTCGTGTCCGTCCCCGCCGAATGCCGAGCGAGCCCGCCGTTCATCTGTGGCTTGGGGCGAGCGTGTCCCGTACATCGAGCCTTTTTCTCCTCCGCCCCTCCACCCGCCCTCGCCCGTCGCGCGTTCGACCACGGAGCCCTGCTCCCCGCGGCCTCTTCACCCCCGTTCTCGACGTCCGCTCCAGTTTCAAGCCGCGGCGCGCGCCGCCGCCTCGATCGGCCAGATCTCGACGTCGAGCCTCTCTCCGCGCCGCAGCAGCGTGAACGTCGAGCGCGCGCCGACACGAGCCAGCGTGAGCTCGCGATGGAGGTCGTCGATGCCGCGGATCGGGCGGCCGTCGAGGCCGACCACGACGTCGCCTTCTTGCAGGGAGGCGCGGGACGCCGGGCTGCCCGGCTCGACGCCCAGGACCAGGAGGCCGCTCTTCACCGGGAGCTGCAGCGACTCGACGATGGCCGGCCGCAGCACGACGTCCTGGCCGGCGATGCCGAGGAAGCCGCGCCGCACGCGGCCGTCCTTGATCAGGAGCCCGGCCACGAGCTTCGCCGTGTCGACCGAGATCGCGAAGGCGATCCCCTGCGCCGGCTGGATGACCGCCGTGTTCACGCCGATCACGCGGCCGTCGCTCGCGACGAGCGGCCCGCCCGAGTTGCCGGGGTTGAGCGCCGCGTCGGTCTGGATCACGCTGTCGATCAGCCGCCCCGACTGCGAGCGCAGGCTCCGCCCGAGCGCGCTCACCACTCCGGCCGTCACGGTGCACTGGAAGCCGAGCGGGTTGCCGATCGCGACCACGAGCTGCCCGACCACGAGCCGGCTCGCGTCGCCGAGCTCGACCGGCGCCGCCGTGGGCCGCGCAAGTCGGACCACCGCGAGGTCGGTCGCCGGGTCCTCGCCCACGAGCTCGCACGGGATCGGCTCGCCGTCGTCGGCCACCGCCGCGAGCGCGCTCGCGCCGTGCACGACGTGGCTGTTGGTGAGCACGAAACCGTCGGGCGTGAATACGAAGCACGAGCCCGAGCCGACCGCCTCGCCGCGCCGGCCGCCCGCGTGGCGCACCTGCAGCTTCAGCACCGACGGGCTCACGCGCGCGACCACGCCGGCGACCGCGCGCGAGTAGGCGTCGAGCAGCGGGGCGTCGTCCTGATCCGGTCCGGAAGTCATGGCGCTCCTCGCATTCCCCGTCCCCGGGCGGGACGGAAGGGGCCCGCTCCTAGCGAAGCTCGCGAGCGGCGCCAACCGCGTCACTCAGCCGCGGTCGGCCTCGTTCAGACGGCGCAGCAGCTCGTCGCGCTGCGCGGCCGGGACGCGCTCGTCGAAAACGGGATAGAGCAGGTTCCTCTCGCGCTCGTCGTGGTGGCGGAAGAACTCCTTGAAGATCGTCTGCGCGTCGAGCAGCTGCAGCACGCGCGCGTCGACCTCGGGGTCGGACGCGTCGAGCCGGGCGGCGTCGCGCTCGAACTCGCGCAGCATGGCACGGAAGTGCTTGTGCTCGCCGGTGAAGAGGTCGACCGGCGCGCGGCCCATGGTCGGGTCGTTGCGCGTCACGTCGGTGGAGTGGGCGAACACGGTGTCGAAGAGCTCCTCCTCGACGGCGATGTGGCGCTCGAGGCGCGCGGTGAAGGCGGCGAGCTGTGCGCGGGCGCCCGGGAAGTCGCGGTGGAGCAGCGCGAACTGGTGGCGCTCGAACTCGGCGAGGAGCTCCTCGTGCAGGTCGGTGAGGGTGACGAAGCGGTCCCGGGGTCGTGCCATCGCGGAGGGGTCTCCCGGATCGCACGCTAGCGAGATCGACTAAGGTTCCGGCATGAGCCTCCATGCCGCGCCGCTCCTCCTGCTCGCGCTCGCGCGAGCGACGCCGGACGGGCCGGAGCCCGCCGACGTCTCCGCCCTGCTCGCGCGCGTCGATCGCGCGCGCCTCGAACGCGACGTGCGCACGCTCGCCGGCTTCGGCACGCGCCACCCGCTGTCGTCGCGCGACGACCCGGCGCGCGGCGTCGG
>DAINBU010000147.1:0-11165 GCA_036732755.1 Planctomycetota bacterium | reverse complement strand
CGCGCTTCCCGCTGCGCGCCGTCGTCGACCTGGTCGGGAGGCGGCTCGGCTACGCGCCGCGCACGCTCGAGAAGACGCCCGCCTACCTGTTCCGGCCGATCGCCACGAAGCGGATGCACGAGCTCCTGCCCGACGCGCGCCTGATCGTCCTGCTGCGCAATCCGATCGAGCGCACCTGGTCGAACTACCACCACGCGCAGCGCGAGGACGGCATCGACCTCACCTTCGAGCAGGTGGTCGAGCTCGGCATGCGCGCGGTCGAGAAGGACGGCGTCGACGCGGTCGCGACCGCCTCCGGCCCGGCGACCATCGTCGCGCGCAGCGTCTACCACGAGCAGCTCAGCCGCCTCTTCACGATGTACCCGCGCGAGCGCGTCCACGTCGAGCGCAGCGAGAGCTACTTCGCCGACTCCGACGCGTCGATGGCGCGGCTGCTGGCGTTCCTCGGCCTCCCGGTGATGCACCTCTCGGTCAAGCCGGTGCGGCCGCCGCCGTACGCGAAGCTGCCCGACGCGCTGCGTCGCAGGCTCGAGGACTTCTTCCGGCCGCACAACCAGCGCCTCGAGGCGCTGCTGGGCCGCTCGATGCAGTGGGACGGCGCGGAAGGGACGGCGTGAGCGGCGTTTTCATCGCGTCGCTCGGCCACAGCGGCTCGACGCTCCTCGACCTGATGCTCGGCTCCCATCCGCGGCTGGTGAGCCTCGGCGAGGTGCACGCGACGATCGCGCGCGCGGGCGAGCCGCAGAACCCCTGCACCTGCGGGAAGCCGGCCGAGGGGTGCGCCGTCTGGGGTCCCGCCCTGGAAGAGAAGCGGCGCGCCCCCGACCGTCCGTACGGAGAGCTGCACGCGCTCGTGCTGCGGCGCGTGCGCGAGGTCTGCGGCGACGGCGTCGCGCCGATCGACTCCTCCAAGCACGTCCCCGCGCTCGCCGCGCTGCCGGCCGAGGCGCGCCGCGCGCTGCGCGTCGTCTTCCTGGTGAAGGACGTGCGCAGCTTCGTCGCCTCGGCGGTCGACCGCACGCTGCCGTGGACGCAGCGCCATCGCAACACGACGCCGTGGAACGTGGCGCGCTGGCGCAGCGGCAACCGCCGCTTCGAGGAGTACTTCACGCGCGAGGGAATCGCGGCGTTCACGCTCGGGTACGAGGAGCTCTGCTTCAAGCCGGCCGCGGTCGTGCCGAAGCTCTGCGAGTTCCTGGGCGTGCCGTTCGACCCCGCCGTGCTCGCGCCCCGCGGCGAGCGCGCCCACATCCTGCGCGGCAATCGCATGCGCTTCGATCCGGAGCGGCGGGCGGCGGTGAGCTACGACGCGCGCTGGCTGATGGGCGCCCGGACGCTGTGGGCGGCGCCGTGGTATCTGCCCGTGATGGGGCTCAACCGGCGGCTGGTCTACTCCAACCTCGAGCGCCCGCCGTCCGGGCGGGAGCTCACGCCGCCGCGAAACGACGGCTGAAGTCGAGCAGCGTGGCGCCGCGCACGCCGCGCGCGGAGAGTCTCGTCAGGAGCGCGCCGACGTCGCGATGGAGCGCGTCGACCGCCGCCTCGTCCTTGCGGTAGGGGCTGCAGCCCGGCATCAGCTCGCTCGAGTGGAGGATCATCTCGAGCAGCGGCGCCCCGGCCGCGCGCGCCGAGTCGCAGACCGCCTCGAGGTCGGCGAGCGAGTACTTCGGATAGGGCCGGAGCCACGTGCGCGCGAAGCCGGTCTTGCGGGCGACCCGCGCGACGAAGCCGTCGTGGGAGAGGCGCGACCACCACCGCGTGAGGCCGTGGTCGCCGCGCAGCGGCGCGCGCGTGTGGACGACGGTGACCGGGACCTCGAGCAGGCCCGAGGCGGGGCCGGCGCGCGTGACGTCGTCGGCGGCCGGCCAGTAGGGATGCTGCGGCGCGCCGACGAAGTCGGGCCCGCCCGCGCCGCCGCGCCGCCCGATCGCGCCGCGCCAGCTCACGCCGGGCGTCACCGAGCAGTCGACCTCGTACCCGGATTCGCGCAGCAGCGCGGCGCCGGTCGCGTCGAGCCCGTAGCGGCCGGCGCGGTACGAGCGGGGCCGCACGCCGAGGCTCTTCTCGATCGCGCCCGTCAGGTACGCGAGCATCTCGCGCTGGACGTCGCGCGGGTACTCGAGCGGATAGGGCCGGAAGAAGGCGCCGTCGGGTTCGAGCCGCGGCGCGTTCGGCGGCGTGTTCCACGGGTGGAGGTGGGCGCCGATCTCGCAGGCGCCCCTTTCGAGAGGACCGCGGAACGCCTGCGGCGCGAGCGGCGACGTCGCCGCGCCGTGCGTCAGGAGCCAGGTGACCGGGAAGCCGCGCGCCTCGCAGAGCTCCTGGAAGCGCGGGACGAAGCGCAGGTTCTCGCAGGTCGTGCTCGGCCGCGGCGACCACTCGTCGTCCTCTTCGGTGTCGACCGTGATCACGAGATCCACGGGAGGCGGTACTCCATCAGGCGGGCCTGGGCTTCCCGACGAACTTCTTCGCCAGCTTGCCGCCGAGCTTCCTCAGGATGAACTTCTCGTCCTCCGTCAGCCCGAACAGGATGCACAGTCCGCCGTAGAGCGCCGTGAAGACGACTCCGGTCAGGACGACGAGCGTCATGTGCTGGTGGACGAACGGGATCTGCTGGAGCGCGAAGCAGGCGGCGAAGGCGATCCCCGCCGCGGCCACCCCCTTCACGATGTCGCGCGTGAACGGCTGGAACCCGAAGATGATGCGCGTCTCGACCAGGATCAGTCCGGCCCACGCCGCCCAGCCGATCGCGCGCGACGCCGCGGCGCCCTCGATGCCGTAGTGCTGCGTCAGCGGCCAGGAGAGTCCGACGCAGACGACGCTGAGGAAGAACTGGTTGAAGAGGACGAACCAGCTGCGTCCCGACATGTAGACGGCGTAGCCGCCGAGCTGGGCGAAGCAGTTGCTGACGAGCATCGTCGAGAGGATCACGAGCGCCGTCGAACCGCCCGTGAAGTCGGTCCCGAACGACCGCATCACCGGCTGCGCGAGCAGGATCGTCCCCCCCACCGCGAGCAGCGCGATGCGGATGCCGCAGCTCGCGGTCGCGCGGAACATCGACCGCAGCCGCTCCATCTCGCGCTTGGCGTAGAACTCGGCGCAGAGCGGGACGAAGAGCGCGCTCAGGGCCGAGACGGGGATCTTCAGGATCGTGAAGACGCGCATCGCCTGGCCGTAGACGCCGACCGCCGACTCGTCCATGAACTTGCCGACGATGATGATGTCGGCGCTGTTGTTCACCCAGTCCAGCAGCGAGAGCAGGATCAGCGGCAGCGAGAAGAGCGCGATGCGGCGCCACTCGGAGTAGTCGGGGACGACGCCGCGCTGCATCCATTCGACGCGGTTCTTCACGTGCCAGCCGGCGTAGAAGAGGCCGACGAAGAACGAGCCGAGCAGCGCGAAGACGAGCCCGAAGAGCTTGTAACCGCAGGCCGCGAGGATCGCGAAGAGGATCAGCCGCACGCCCGGCACGATCACGTTCTGCGTCGCGAGCGACTTCTTCACCTGGCGCGTGCCCTGCAGGGCGGCGCTCAGCACGCCGCCCAGCACGCTCAGCGGCACCGCGATCGCGAACCACTGGATGGTCGGGATGAGCTGCTCGACCGGCTGGTTCTTGAACTCCTTGTTCGCAAGCCACGGCGCGAGGAAATAGACGAGCAGCCCCGAGACGACGCTCAGCCCGGTCGCGAAGAAGAAGCTCAGGTTGAAGGCGCCACGCGCCTTGCCGAGCTCGCCCTTGGCGCGGTGCTTCGCGACGAAGTGGACGACCGCGTCGTCCTGGCCCGACAGCGAGAAGAGCGAGCCGACCTTCGCGATGCGGTTGCTCAGGTGGAAGAGGCCGAGCAGGTTGGCGTGCAGGATGTGGGCGGTGAGGTACGTCGTCGCGGCCCGGATCACGACCTGGATCAGGCCGCTCCCCATGCCGAAGCCGGCCTTGGAGAGGACCTCCTGCGAGTCCTTGGGACCGCCGTCCGCGGGCGGCGGCGGGGCAGCGGCGCTCCGCGCCGGAGGCGCCGCGGTGTCGGCAGGTTCGCTCATCACGCGCTTCTGCGGACGTCCCGCGTCACGCCCCGAGCAGGGCGGTGAGGCGGTGCTTCGGCTGCTTCGGGATGGTGCCGATCACCGGCGTCGCGAGCGCGCGCTCGACCTCGTCGGGCGTCTTGAACGACTGGTCGAGGATGTCGGCCACGATGACCACGCTGAACGAGACGAGCAGGCCGGTCAGGATCGCGACGATGACGCTGAGGACGAACGGCGGCGGGAAGAACGGCCGGTTGGGCGCGACGCCGTGGTTCGCGACCAGGACGTCGATGTTTCCCGTGCCGCCCATCACCTTGTCGAACGAGTTCTGCTTCTGGCGGCGCGACACGACCTTGTAGTGGTCGCGCAGCAGGTCGAGGTCGACGGCGAGACGGTCGTTGATGCCGGACTTCGAGACCAGCAGCGCGAGCCGGTCCTGGATGTCCTTCAGGAGCTTCTCGTGCTCGGCGAGACTGGCCGTGAGCTGGTCGACGACCACCTTCTTGCCCAGCACGACGCTCTGCACGATCGCGACGACCTTCAGGTCGAGCTCCTTCTGCAGCGTCTCGATGCCCTGGCGCATGCGCACCACCGAATCGGTCGTCTCCTGGTTGTGCTGCAGGAGGGCGGCGAGCGCGATGGTGTCGTTCGAGATCTGGGTCTCGAGGCTCTGGCAGTTGGTGTTGGCGCGGATCTCGGCGATCTCGCGCATCTCCGGCGACCGGGCCTCGAGCAGCTTCGCGTAGATCGCGTAGTCGGCCTGCGCGCGCTCGAGCGAGGCACGCTCGTCGGTCACCTGCGAGAGCGTGCGCGCATGCAGGCTGATCATCTCGGTCTTCTGCGCGGCGGTGTCGACCAGCTTCCACTCCTCGTTGAAGTGCGTCAGCGCCGCCTCGGCCTCGAGCATCTTGTCCGACGCCGCCTTCGCCTCGGAGTCGAGTCCCTCCTCGTTCACGCCGCCGGTCGCGAGCAGGCGCCGGAAGTCGAGGTAGGCGTCGGCGTAGGCGCCGGCGATCTCGGCGGCGCGCCGGGGATCGCCGTCCGTGACGGTGATGTTGATCACGTTGGCGCTCGCCGCCGCCTCGATCAGCAGGTTGTCGTAGAGATAGGCGTCCCAGACGGCGCGCTGCGCCACCTTGTCGAGGGTCGGGTCGGAGGGCTTCACCTTGCGGCTCTCGAGCCCGAGCTTCTCGATCGTGAGGCGGCGCACCTCGCTCGCCTTCACCAGCTCGACCTCGGAGAGGACGTCGGGCAGGAGCAGACCGATGCCGCGGTTGATGGTCGGGTTGTCGACCAGGCCCTGGTCGATCGTCTCGCGCTTGCTGCGCAGGTAGAGCGAGGAAACCGAGTGGTAGGCGGGCGGGTAGTACTTCGCCGCCAACGTCATGCCGCCGGCGAAGAGCGCGAAGAGGAAGAGCAGCGTCCACTTGCGCTTGAACAGCATGTTCAGGAAGTCGCGCATCGTCATGGCGGCGTCTCCGGGTGTCCCGCAGCTCAGTTGCCGATGCGCTTGCCGACCGAGTAGCTGAAGCTCGCGCCCTTGTAGAGCAGCAGCTGCTCGATGTACTGCGAGACCCAGAGGTCGGCCTCGGCGATCTTCGTCTTGGGCACGAACACCACGTCGTCGCGCCCGAGCAGCGCGTCCTCGCCGCCCGCGCCCGTGAAGAGCCCGAGCACGTTGAAGACGCGGCCGACCGGCTTGGGCAGGCTCGTGTTGACGACCACGACCGTCTCGAGCCCGGCCGTGTCCATCTGGGCCCCGGCGCGCGCCAGCGCCTGCGACAGCGTGAGCGGACGCGAGAACTGCAGCTGGCCGGGCGCGGACACCTCGCCCAGCACGTAGACGACGTTGCTCGCGGTGTCGCGGACGATGGTCGAGACGTCGATGCCGCGGTAGTGCGGCTCGTAGGCGGCGGTGATCACCTCGTTCAGCTCGGCGGGCGTGCGGCCGCTCGCGTAGAGGTCGCCGACGATGGGAAGCGTGATGTACCCGTCCGGACGGATCGTCGCCTCGAAGATCTGGCCGCGCCGGTCGGACGAGATCATCTTCTTCAGCTCTTCGATGCGCGCGCCGAACTGCAGCACGTTGATGAAGATCTCGGGGTCGCGGAAGCGGTCCGAGTAGGAGGTCTTGAGCCTCTCGACCAGCTGGTCGACGGTGAGGGTGCTCACCGCGATCGAGCCGATGTAGGGCATCGAGATCTTGCCGTCGGGGCGGACCTGGTAGTCGCCGTTCACCTCGTCGTGGTTGAGGACGGTGACGTGGATCTTGTCGAGGATGTCGAGGACGTAGTCCTCGCCGCTCAGGCGGAACTCGAGGTTGTAGAGCACGTCGAGCGCGTCGCCGGGCAGCAGCGTGTAGGTTGGGATCGCTCATGCGGCCGCCGCGCTGCTCTGCAGCTCGGAGGTCGGCGACATCGGCGTCGTGCCGCTCACGACCGAGCCCGGAACGAAGGGCTCGCTCGGGTAGGACGTGCAGGCGGGAGCGACGATGAGGCTGGCCGCGACGGAGACGCCCAGCGCTCCGCGGCGCAGGTCGGTGGCGTTCATAGACGGCGGTAGATCCAGTCGGGGATGAAGTACTTGCGCTGGGTCAGGACCACGCCGAGGAAGTCGCCCGACGCGGCCTTCAGGCTGTCGATGCTGCGCTGCACGACCTGGCGGCGCGTCTCGTTCGCCTGCGTGACGAGCGCCACGCCGTCGAAGCGCGCCGCGAGCGGCGCGACGGTCGGCAGGCCGTTGACCGGCGGGCCGTCGGCGACGACGAATCCGAAGGCGGCCTTGAGGCGGTCGACGAGGCCGCCGACCGCGGCGGCGGTGAGCAGCGTGGGCAGGTCGTCGCGCAGCGTGCCGGCCGCGAGGACGGAGAGGCGCGTGCCCGCGACCTCGTGCAGCGCGTCCTCCAGCGCGACCTCGCCGGCGAGGACGTCGGTCACGCCGGCGGCGCGCGGCGCCGGGACGGCCGGGTTCCGCGGCGGGTGCAGCGGGTCGAGCTCGAGCAGCAGCACGCGCTCGGTCTCCACCTGCGTCAGGTAGATCGCGAGGTTGCCGGCCACCGTCGAGCACCCCTCGCGGGGCCGGTTCGCGGTGAAGAGCACCGATCGGACCTTCCGGTCCGCGGCGCCCCGGAAGACGCGCCCGTGCAGCGAACGGTACGGCTCGACCAGCGCATCGCGCTTCAACAGATCCCGCTGTTTCGTGACCACGTCTCGGAGCCACCCCAAGTCTTGGAATCAGGAGAGAACAGGAGGGAGAACGGGAACGCTGCGCCGAACGCACGGCGCGCGCGACGTCACTCGCGCGCTTCGTCCCCGACCTCGAGCGAGCCGGGCATCGTAACGCCGGCGCGGCTCACGCTGCACCTCTCCCGCGGATGATGGCAGGGACGGTCCGGAAGAGGATCTTGAGGTCGAGCCACAGGCTCCAGTTGTCGATGTAGCTCATGTCCAACTCCATCCACTGCTCGAATCCGATGGAGCTCCGTCCGCTGACCTGCCAGAGGCAGGTGAGGCCCGGTCGCACGCTGAAGCGGCGGCGGTGCCAGTCCTCGGTGAACCCCTTGTAGTCGCGGACGGGCAGCGGCCGCGGACCGACGAGGCTCATCTCTCCGCGCAGGACGTTGAGCAGCTGCGGCAGCTCGTCGAGGCTGGTCCGGCGGAGGAAGCGCCCGAGCGGCGTGATGCGCGGGTCGTTGCGGATCTTGAAGACGGGGCCCTCGACCTCGTTCTGCTTGGCGAGCTCCTGCAATCTTTGCTCGGCCCCCGAGAACATCGTCCGGAACTTGAACATCGGAAATCTTCGCCGATGCAGGCCGATGCGCTCCTGCACGAAGAAGATCCCCCCCGGCGACGTGAGGCGCACGCCCGCCGCGATGATCGCGAACGACGGCGCGAGCACGAGCAGGAGGAGCGAGGCGACGACGACGTCGAGCGCCCGCTTGAAGAACATCGGTACCGGGTGCGCCGAGCCCTGGAAGACGGTGAACATCTGCTCGGCCTCGGCCGCGCGCGTCGAGCCGAACAGGTCGGTCGGGAAGCGGACCGTGACGCCGAGCTTCTCGCACATGTCGACGAGCTTCTGCTGCTCGCGGTAGTACGACTTGAGCGGCAGGCAGATCACCACCTCGTCGACGACGTTGTCGCGCAGGTAGGCCGGGAACTCGTCGAGGCGCGCCACCACCCTCCCGTACGGGTCGCAGCAGGAGCTGCCCGGCCACGGGTCGTCGACGAAGCCGACCAGGCGGTAGCCGAGGTGCGGGTCGCTGCGGATGTAGTCGGCCGTGCGCGCGGCGCGCGGATTCGTGCCGACCACCAGCACGAGGCGCAGGTTGCGGCCGTGCATGCGCAGGTGGCGCAGCGCCACCTGGATCACGAGGCGCGTCGCCAGAAGCATCGCGACCGCCGCGGTCCAGAAGACGATCAGCATCGCCGAGTCGACGATCTCGACGTGGAACGCGATCCCCCACCCGGCCAGCAGCAGCGCCGAGAGCGTCGCCGCCAGCCCGACGTCGACCGCCTCGCGCAGCGCGCCGATCGAGCGGCGCGCCTGGTAGAGGCCGACCACGGAGAAGCAGCCGTGCCACGCGGCGAGCAGCGCGAGCGAGAGGGCGGCGTTCAGCACCGAGATGCGGATCGAGAGGATGTGCGCGATCGAGTGGAGGTGGTCGGGGAAGGAGCCCGCCGCGAAGGCGATCGCGAAGGCCACCGCGACCATCACGAGGTCGAGCAGCTTGAACGCCCGGTTGAGCGCGCGGCGGTGGAAGAGGTCCATGCTCAGCCGCCCGCGCCGGAGGGTCCGCCCGCCGCGACCGCGACGGCGCCGGAGCGCCGCGCCTCGCGCGCGAACGGCGCGATCCACTCGTCGACCGCTCTCAGCAGCTCCGCCTGGCTCCCGAGCGAGACGAAGGTGTGGTTCGTGTCGGGCAGCACGCGCACGGCGACCGTGCCGGCCAGCGCGCCGCGTTCGACGCTCTCGCGCAGCATCATGTCGTAGAAGACGCGGCTCGCGCCGGCGTCGCCGTAGGCGAGCAGCATGCGCACGCCGCGCGCGCCGAGCTCCTCGAACTCCTTCTGCAGCGTCGACTTCGTCGCGCGCGCCTCACTGCCGCCCTTCAGCAGGCCGCGCAGCTGCGTCGCGAGGACCTTTCGGGCGTAGGCGTAGTTCGCTTTCCCGGTGAACCAGCCGGCCACGCGCTTCCAGCCGAACTTCTTGGCGAAGACGTTGCGCCAGTAGTGCTTCACGTAGTGCTGCACGAAGGCCGAGTCGCCCGCGGCGGGGCTGGTCGTCGCCTGCTGGCCGAAGTCGCCGGGGTCGACCAGCACGCCGCCCACGACACGCGCATCGCGCAGCGCGGACTGGTAGGAGATCTTCGCGCCCGAGCAGATGCCGAAGAGCAGGAACTCGCGCGCGCGTGCGTGCTGCGAGAGGAAGTCGATCGCCTCGCGCACGTCCTCGCGCACGCCGTCGACCGCCGACAGCGCGTCGCGGCGCGCCTCGCTGTCGCCGATCCCCGAGAGGTCCATGCGGAATACCGGGAAGCCCTGCGCCGCCAGCCGTCTCGCCAGCTTGACGTGCAGGCGGCGCGGGCCGACGCGGTGGATGAGACCCGCGTTGAGCACGATCACCATCGGGGCGGCGGTCGCGACCGAAGGCTCGGTCAGGAGTCCGAAAAGACGGTGGTGGCGCCCGAAGAGGAGCGGCGTCTCGCGCGTCAGCATGCCGCCTCCATCCAGCGCACGGCGCCCTCGAGCGCGAGGCGGGGCACGAGGACGCGTTGCTCGTCCTCCTCCCAGACCGCGGGAGCGGGGAGCGACTGCACTTCGACGGAGACGCCGCGCTCGCGCCACGTGCGCAGGAGCGCGTCGCGCGGGCCGGCGGCAGAGACGGCGTCGCCGTCGGCGTCACCGGCGGTGTCGCCTTCGGAGGAGCGCTGGGTGTCGGCCCAGAGGACCGGCACGTCGCGGTCGAGCGGCGTCGCGCCCAGGTCGAGCGCGCGCAGGTCGTCGCGCAGCCGGTCGCCGACCGGGAAGCCCGACGCCTCGGTGAGCGGCGCGTCGAACGTCGCCGGCGGCGCGTCGCTGCGCGTCTCGCGCCAGTGCGCGACCTGCAGCTCGCGCAGGAACGTCGCGCCGTCCACGACCGGGTCCCACAGCAGGAGCGCCGCGAGCGGCGCGTCCGCGCCGGCGAGCGCCGCGAGCGTCGCGCCGAGCCGCATCCCGGCCAGCGCGACGTCGTCGCACTTCACGCGCTCGCGCACGGTCCGCATCGCGAGCGCGACGTCGCGCGTCCAGGTCTCGAGGCGCGCCTCCTCGAGGTCGCCGTGCGAGTCGCCCGTCCCCCACCAGTCGAAGCGCAGCGTCGCGAAGCCCGCCTCGGCGAGGAGGCGCGCGAAGCCGTGGAACGCGCGGTGGGCCAGCATGAACTCCTGACCGAACGGGTGGCAGAGCACCACGGCGGTGCGGCGCGGCGCGCGTCCGGCCGGCAGGTGGAGCCAGCCGAACAGCGAGTGGTCTTCGGGACCGAAGAAAACGGGTTCCATGGTGCGTCGCAAGGTGGGGTGCGTGGGGCGGTCAGGCTTCGGCACGGGCGCCGTCGAGCTCACCGGAGGCCAGGTGGGCCGCCATCCAGCCGAGCAGCGCAAAGCGCTGCAGGTTGTCGGGCCAGTCGCTGCCATCGGGGCTTTGGTAGGGGCCACCGCGGCGCCGGTACAGGAACGGCGCGTCGATCACGTACGCCGTGGTCTGCGGTGAGGCGAATTGCCCGCAGCACAGCGTGACGCGCGCGGCGCCGAACAACGGGCCCAGCGTGCACAGGTCTTTGCGCTGCTGCAGTGCGTCGACGATCGGCGGCAGGCCCGGCAGCAGCAGACGCGTGTCGACGTCCAGGCCGGCCAGCGCCGGCGGCAGCGCAGCCACCACGTCGGCCAGGCCGCCGGTCTTCACCAGTGGGTGACACTCGGCCGCGACGTGGAGCGCGCGCATCGGCATCGCCAAAGTCTAGCGCTTGGGATGTCGGCCCGGACTCGGGTGGGCTGATCGAGGTTTGCCAGAATGCATTGCGCAGTCCACGGACGGAGGTTGGGCTCTATGAATATCGACACCCCGCAGCGCCTGCTCGGCGACATCGGAGGCACCAACGCCCGTTTT
>DAINBU010000146.1:0-11190 GCA_036732755.1 Planctomycetota bacterium | reverse complement strand
GATGGCGTTGCTGGAGATCGCGCTCACGATGGACTAGGCGCCCTGGTACGCGGGCTGGGGCACGCTCGCGTTGGTGAACGCGGGGCTCGCGCAGGGCAAGAACCGCAGCGGGCTGGCGTGGTTCCTGGTGTCGCTCTTGCTCGGCCCGCTCGCGACGTTCCTCATCGTCCTGCTCGACCGCGCGCCGCCGGCCTCCGCGGAGTGAGTCAGCGCCGCCCACCGTCGAACCGGTAGATCTCCGCGAGCCCGTCCGCGCTCGTGAAGACGCGGGCGAAACGCTCCGCCGCGGGCGACTTTCCGCGGATCATGTGGCGGGCGAGCGGGTCGTGCAGCGGGTGGCCGCCGACGCGCAGCACGACGACGTGCTTCACGCCGAGCCGCTCGTATTGAGCGAGGACCTCACCGGCGCCCGCGAAGCAGCGGTCGAACGTCGCCTGCGTCGCGCCGCCCGTGAAGAGCGTGCGCCACTCCCCGAAGCCGCCGGCGTACGCTTCGAGGAAGGGCAAGTCGTTGCGCCACGACGAGACGCCCGGACGATCCGCCATCAGGTGGAGCGTCGGGTCGAGCGTCGCCGCAAAGACGTCGCCGGGCGCCGTCGAGCTCGCGAGCCACGCCGCCGCCTCCTCGAGCGGCGCGAGCGGTACCGCGACGCCGAAGCGCGACGCGCTGCCGCGCTCCTCGCGGAAGAGCGCGGCGGTCGACGGCGCGTTCCACGCCGCGAGGGCGACGAACGCCGCGATCGCCGCGATGCGCGGTGCACCGCGTCGCGCACGGGCGAACGGCGCCGCGGCGCCCTCGCCGATCCACGCGATCGCGAGCGGCGCGACGGGCGCGAGGAAGCGCGTGTCGGCGAACGGCCACGGCAGCACCAAGATCCCATACCCGCCGAGCAGCCACGCGACCGACGATGCCGGCCGGCGCGCCCGCGTCCGGAATGCGGCGTACGCGAGTCCCGCGAGCGCGACGATCGCCGCGCAGCGCCCTGCGAACGGCCCGAGTCCCGTCCCGTCGGCCGCCGGCAGCCGCGGCAGCACGATCGCGAGGAAGTAGTCGGCGAACTTGACCAGGTTGAGCGCGACCACCTGCAGCAGCTCGCCCGCCCCTTTCGGCAGCAGGGCCGAATAGGGGGGGCCGAGCAGCCCCGAACTCGCGAGCTCCGGGTCGACGCGCACGGAGAACGCGCTCCAGGCCGCCGCGACGAACCACGGCGCGAGCATTCCCGCCAGGAACGCCGCGCGCGGACGGGTGCGGCGCGGCGCGTCGAGCTGTCGCGTGACTCCGAACACGTACGCCGCGGCCGCGAGCGCGATCGCCATCCCCGCGCTGCGCGTCGCCGGCAGCAGGCCGACGAGGAGGCCGGTCAGCGCGAGCCCGGGCGGAGTCGCGCCGCCGGGCGCCGCGCCGAGTCCGTCGAGGCGGACGACCGCCGCCATCAGCAGCGCGGTGAAGAGCGGCTCGCTCATCAGGTGCTGCGCGTTGCCGAGCAGCTCCGGCAGGGCGAACGTCGCGAGCCCCGCTGCCAGCGCCGCCGCCGGCGGCCAGCCGCGCCGGACGATGAGCCAGCGCAGGAAGAGGAAGAGCGCGAGCGCCATCCAGGCCGCGTTGGCGGCCACGAGGCGGTGGACGTTCGCGAGCCCCGGCCCCTGCGCGCCGAGCAGCGCCGACTCGAGCGCGAGCGCGGCGGGATGGAGCGGCGGGAAGCGGGCGGTGCGCACTTCCGGTGGCGCGTGGCCGTCGACCGGGCCGCGTCCCGCCGCGATCTCGCGCGCCATGGAGAGGTAGACGCCGTCGTCGTGCATCAGCCCGGCGACGTCGGGCCGGCGCGCGAGCAGCAGCGCGAGCGCGACGCCGAACGGAAGCGCGATCCACGGCACGAGTCTCGTCCGATGGTTGATGCGCGTTGGTGTTGGCGCGTCGCTTTGCGGCGGTCCCTCGGCGCTCGCAGAATCGCGATCCTTCTTCATGGGCACGAAGCCGCCATCCTACGCCGGTCGCGCGTGCGCGCCCGCTCGCTCCCGCCGGCGCTTCGCGCCGCTCCTCGCCGCCGCCGCCGTCCTCCTCGCGCTTCCGCTTGCCCTCTGCGAGCGTCGCGGCGAGCGCCGCGTCAACGTGCTCCTGATCTCGATCGACAGCCTGCGCGCCGACCACCTCGGCTGCTACGGCTACCGATCGGCGACCGGCGCGCCGACCAGCCCGAACCTCGACCAGCTCGCGAAGGAGGGCATCCTCTTCGAGCACGCGGTCTCGACGACCTCGTGGACGCGCCCGTCGCACCACGCGCTCTTCACCGGCCTGATCGACCTCGCGCACGGCGCGGTCAACGACGAGAAGGGGCTCACGCCGCAGTGCGTCGCGCTGCCGGAGATCCTGCAAGGAGCCGGCTACTCGACCGCCGGCTTCTTCTCCGGCCCCTACCTCGAGGTGAAGTACGGCTTCGAGCGCGGCTTCGACCGTTACGAGGACGCGTCGGGCGTCGCGGCGCTCGACGCGGCGACCGACGAGGAGATCCGGAAGATCCAGGCCGACGCGGAGCTCTCGCCGGAGAAGAAGCAGGCGCGCATCCGCGACGTCATGAGCCGGCACGTCGAGGACTCCTACCACCGCGCGTCGTCGGCGAACCGCGTCACCGACCGCGCGATCCGCTGGCTCGACGAGCAGCGAGGGAAGGCGGCGCCCTTCTTCCTCTTCGCGCACTACTTCGACGTCCACTACGACTACGCGCCGCCCGAGGAGCGCTACGCCGCGCGCTTCTGGCCGGGCGGCCAGCGGCCGCGCATCAGCGGCGACGACTTCTTCCTGCGCGACGACGTGAACGCGGCGATGTCCGCGGCCGACCTCGCCGGCGTGAAGAGCTACTACGACGGCGAGGTCCTGTGGGTCGACGAGCAGGTCGGACGGCTTCTGAAACGCGTCGACGAGCTCGGCCTGCGCGACGACACGCTCGTCGTCGTCGTCACCGATCACGGCGACGAGTTCTTCGAGCACGGCGCGAAGGGCCATCGCCAGAACCTCTTTGAGCCGACGCTCGCGATCGCGACGCTGGCGCGCCTGCCGGGCCGCCTGCCGGCGGGGCGGCGCGTCGCGCCGCGCATCAGCCTCGTCGACGTCGCGCCGACGATCGTCGACCTGACCGGGACGGCGGCGGAGGCGGAGAAGTCCGCCGCGAAGCTCGCCCCGCTCGTCCACGGCATGTGGGGGCGGAGCCTCCTGCCGCTCGTCGCGGGCGAGGAGAAGGGCGACCGCGACTGCATCGGGTACCTGCTCGACACCTGGCAGAAGCCGGGCGAGCCGGTCGACACCTACGCGCTCTGGACCGGGACGCGCAAGGTCGTCGTCACGCGCCGCTTCGCCGACGACGCCGTGCAGGGCGCTCCGCTCGTCCGCAAGCTCCACATCGTCGAGCGGGCGGGGGCCATCTTCGACCTCGCGGCCGACCCGGGCGAGACGCGCGACCTCTCGAAGTCGGGGGCGGCGGCCGACGCAGTCGCGATCGCGCGCTTCGACGCGACCTTCGCCGCGGACGGGCCGCTGCGGCGGCTGCTCGCGACGTTCGAGATCGGTCCGCCGCCGCCGCCGCTCAGCGCGTCGCAGCGGGAGCTGCTGAAGAAGCTCGGCTACGTGCAGGGCGACGAGGCTCCGTCTCCGCTTCCGAAGGGGACGAAGCTCGAGCGCTCGCTCCTGCCGCTCCCGCAGTTCCCGCGCTGAGCGCGAGCCGCAGGGCGCGCCTACTTCGCCTTGCGGCGCTCCTCGAGCTGCTTCTTGCGCTTCTCCTCGACCGCGAGGGCGAGCGAAGCGGGCAGCGGCTGGTACTCGTCGGGCTCCATGGCCGCCGTGCCGCGCCCTTGCGTGAGCGAGCGCAGCGTCGTCGAGTAGCCGAAGATCTCGCCGACCGGCACCTTGCCGAAGAGCACGCGCGTGAGGCCGCGCGCCTCGATGTCGGAGATCTCGGAGCGGCGCGAGTTGAGGTCGCCGATCACGTCGCCGAGGTACTCCTCGGGGACCTGCACCTCGAACTTCATGGTCGGCTCGTAGAGACGGCGGTTGCCTTCCGCGGCCATGCGCACGGCGAGCACGCCCGCCGCGCGGAACGCCATCTCGCTCGAGTCGACGTCGTGGTACTTGCCGTCGTAGATCTCGGCGGTGATGCCGAGGAACGCGTAGCCGAGCTCGCCGCCCGTCTCGCAGTACGCCTCGATGCCCTTGCGGACCGCCGGGATGAACTCCTTCGGCACCGAGCCGCCGGTGATGGCGTTCTCGAACTGCACGCCCGCCTCGGTCGACGGGCCGAACCGCATCTTCACGACGGCGTACTGGCCGTGGCCGCCGGTCTGCTTGATGTGCTTCGCCTCGACGTCGACCGTCCGCGCGAAGCTCTGGCGGTACGCGACCTCCGGCTCGCCGACCGTCGCGGCGACCTTGTAGTCGCGGATGATCCGGTTCTTCAGGACGTCGAGGTGGAGCTCGCCCATCCCGCCGATGATCGTCTGCTCGGTCTCGGGATCGGTGAACCACTTGAAGGTCGGGTCTTCACGGGCGAGCTTCGCGAGCGTCTCGGAGAGCTTCTCGCGGTCGCCGCGGCTCGACGGCTCGATCGACATCAGGATGACCGGCTCGGGGAAGACGATCTTCTCGAGCAGGACCGGATGGTCCTCGTCGCAGATCGTGTCGCCGGTGAGCGTGGTCTTCAGCCCGACGACCGCCGCGATGTCACCCGCCTCGACGGAGTCGATCGGGTCGCGGTGCGCCGCGTGCATCTTGTAGATGCGGCCGACGCGCTCGCGCTGCCGCTTGCCCGGGTTCCAGATCTGCGCGCCCTGGTCGAGCTGGCCCGAGTAGACGCGGATGAAGGTGAGGTCGCCGTTGGGGTCGGTGATCGTCTTGAACGCGAGCGCGGCGAACGGCTGGCCGCGGTCGAGCGGGATCGACTTCTTCACCTTGGGGTCGTCGGGGTCGGTCGCCTCGATGGCGGCGACGTCGACGGGCGACGGCAGGAAGTCGACGACCGCGTCGAGCATGAGCTGGACGCCGACGTTCTTCAGCGCCGAGCCGCCGCACACCAGGAAGAAGCGCGACGCGATCGAGCCCTTGCGCAACCCCGCCTTCACCTCGTCGGGCGGGATCTCCTCGCCCTCGAGGAAGCGCTCGAGGATCGAGTCGTCGCACTCGGCCGCCGCCTCGAGCAGCTTCTCGCGGCGCGCCTTGGCGGCCTCCATGTGGTCGGCCGGGATCTCCTGCTCGACGATCTCGGTCCCGTTGTCGCCTTCGAAGCGGATCGCCTTCATCTTGACCAGGTCGATCAGCCCCTTGAGGTCCTTCTCCCGGCCCCACGGGATCTGGATCGCGACCGGACGCGCGCCGAGCCGCTTCTCGATCGAGGAGAGGCACTCGTCGAAGTCGGCGCCCAGGCGGTCGAGCTTGTTCACGAAGCAGATGCGCGGCACGCCGTGCTTGTCGGCCTGGCGCCAGACCGTCTCCGACTGCGCCTCGACGCCCGACACGCCGTCGAACACGACGCAGGCGCCGTCCAGGACGCGCAGGCTGCGCTCGACCTCGGCCGTGAAGTCGACGTGGCCGGGGGTGTCGATCAGGTTGATCGTGATGTGCTTCCAGCGGCAGGTCGTGGCGGCGCTGGTGATGGTGATGCCGCGCTTGCGCTCCTCCTCGAGGTAGTCCATCGTCGCGGCGCCGTCGTGCACCTCGCCGATCTTGTGGGTGCGCGCGGTGAAGAAGAGGATGCGCTCGCTGACCGTCGTCTTCCCTGCATCGATGTGGGCGATGATGCCGATGTTGCGGAGGTTCGGCAGATCGAGCGTGGACTGGGCGCCCTTGCCGGAAGGGCTGCGGGAAGGCGTCGTGGTACTCATGACGAACCTCGGGGGAGGGGAACCGGGGCGGAGCGCCGATCCGTCCGGCCACCGTCGTTCCGGCGCACCGGGTGAGCGCGCCATCGGACGGTCGGGCCTGGAAAAAAGGGTGCAAGACTTTGCCGGAAATGCGGTTCGTCGTCAATTCGGCGGCGCGCTCTTGAGCGCGCGCCCCCGCGAGGGCGGAACGAGCCTGATCCGGGTCGCCGCCCTGATGGCCGGGATGCTCCTGATCGCGCTCGTGATCGTCGCCTCGATCCAGCGGCCCAAGCGGATCACGTCGGTCGTGCTCGTCGTCCTCGACACCGTGCGCGCCGACCACCTGACGCCGTACGGGTATTCCAAGGAGACGACGCCGCGCCTCGCCCGCCTCGCCCAGGAGGGGCTGCTCTTCGAGCAGGCGCGCAGCGCCGCCCCGTGGACGCTCCCGAGCCACGCGTCGCTCTTCACCGGGAAGCTGCCGTCGCAGCACGGCTGCCATTGGGAGCACCGCTGGCTCGCCGACAGCCAGGAGACGATCGCGGAGGTGCTCGCGTCGCCGCGCGCCGGCTTCGAGACGCTGGGCGTGACGACCAACGTCAACGCCTCGTCGCTGTACAACCTTCACCAGGGTTTTTCGCGCTTCGTCGAGACCTGGACCTTGCGCGAGTCCCACCGCGGCCTCGACGACTCGGCCATCGCGAACGGCGTGATCCGCGAGTGGCTCGAGGAGCGCGACGCGAGCAAGCCCTTCTTCCTCTTCGTCAACTACGCCGACGCCCACCTGCCCTACGTCCCGCCGCCGCCGAACGACCGCATGTTCGGCGCGGCGAGCGAGCGGGCGCGCCGGCTCGCCGGACGCGGCGACCTCCTGCAGGCGGTGCTGGCCGGCGAGGAGCGTCCGACCGCGGAGGACTTCGCCGGCCTCGCCGCGCTCTACGACGGCGAGCTGCGCAAGGTCGACGGGCTGCTCGGCGACCTGCTCGACGAGCTCGACCGCCACGGCCTGCGCGACGACACGCTCGTCATCGTCACCTCCGACCACGGCGAGCTGCTCGGCGAGGAGGGGGGCGTCGACCACCAGCTCTCGCTGCGCGAGGAGCTGCTGCACGTGCCGCTCTTGCTGCGCTGGCCGCGGATGGTCAAGCCGGGCCGCGTGAAGGAGCCGGTGTCGCTGACCGGGATCAAGACGTGGCTCGACCTGGTCGCGGTCGACCTCATGCCGGCCTGGTCGCCCTCCCCCGACCGCGCGCCGAAGGTGATCGACTCCGAGTACTTCCGCCCCGTCGACCTCGTCGAATTCGTGCGCGCGCGCGGCGGCGACGCCGACGCGATCGACGTGCGGCGGGCGGCGGCGTGGCGGCGCGTCGGGACGGGCGCGCTCAAGCTGGTCGTGCGCGAGGGCCGCGACGCGCGCCTCTTCCGGATCGGCGTGAACGGGCGCGAGGAACCCTGGAGCGACGCGCCGACGGCGCTCGTCGACGAGATGCGCGACGCGCTCGAGAATCAGCGCGCGCTCGGCCGCTTCCGCGAGCTGCCAGGCGACCTCGCGCCCGCGCCGGCGCCGGACGGGAAGTCGCTCGAGGACCTGCGCCGGCTCGGCTACGTCGGCGCGGCGGCGCGGCCGGGGCTGTCGATCCACGCGCTCGAGCACTGGGCCGCGGGCGAGCGCGCGCTCGCGCGCAAGGACGCGACGGACGCGGCGCTCGAGCTCGCGCGCGCGGCCGACCTCGCGCCGGGCGAGCCCGACCTGCTCTACACGTTCGCGCGCGTGCTCGACGGGCTGTCCGATCCGTCCACCGCGGCGGTGCTCGAAAGCTACCTGCGCGCGATCGCCGGCTCGCCCGCCGCGAAGAGCGCGGCGGCCGAGTGGGCGCGCGCGCGCCTCGGCGCGCTCGGCGGACCCTCCGGCCGTTGAAGGTGCCGCGCCGCGCACGATCGCCAGGACGTCGCGCCCCCGTCAGCGGCCGTCGGGCTCCTTCGCGATCTCCTCCTCGAGGCGGGCGAGGTCCTCGCGCGCGGCGGCGAGCAGCTCGGCGGGGAGCGGCAGTTCGGTCGCGGCGAGCAGCGCGTTGCGCGCGTCCTTCTGCGAGACGCCCGGCTTCACGTGGCGCAGCCACGCGAGCAGCAGGAGCGACTTGCCGAGCTCGGGGTCGAGGCGCCGCTCGATGCGCGCGCCGATCGAGATCGCCTGGCGCAGGTGGCGCTCCGCCTTCGCGTAGTCGCGGTGGTCGACCGGCAGCTGCGTCGACCAGATGTCGCCGAGCGAGAGGTGCGAGCGCATGAGCTGGTCGGGCGGCATGCCCTCCTCGCCCTTCGCGAGCAGCGCGTCGTTCAGGCGGAGCGCCGCCTCGTACTCCTCGAGCGCGCCCGTGTCGCTCGCGACGCGCGACGTCCAGATCCGCTTCTGGTGGAGGAAGTAGGCCGACTGGTAGTGGGGGAACGGCAGCTCGGGCGCCTGCGCGACGTTGTGGCGCCAGAGGCCGAGCGCGTCGTCGAAGACGGGGTTCCAGTACCAGGTCGCGCCGATCAGGAGGCCGACGGCGACGACCGGCGGCAGGAGCGAGAGCGACGCGCGGCCGCGCGCGGCGAGCTCGCGGCGCAGCGGCGCGGCGACGACGGCGCCGAGCGCGAGGCAGGCGAAGCCGCTCGGCAGGTAGAGGAAGCGCTCCGCCAGCGTCTCCTGGATCGGCACGAAGTTGAGCACGGTGAGCAGCGCGACCGGGAACGCGACCAGCGCGGCGCGCACCGCCCGATCGCGGCGGAAGAGCGCGAGCGCCGCCGCGTAGAGCAGCAGGCCGGCGAGCGCGCTCGCGTGCAGGCCGGAGAACTCGGAGCGGTGGAAGAAGATCCGCGGCGGCGACGGCAGGAGGCAGCGCCGGAAGTACTCGCCGAGCAGGTTGGCCGCGATCGGCACGCGCTCGAGGAGCGAGCGGTGGCCGTACGGGCCCAGCCCGAGGTCGGGGCCGAAGCGGCCGATGACGCCGATGCGAACGCACGCGACGACGGCGAGGATCACCGCCTCGCCGGCGTGGCGCTTCACCAGTTCGGGCAGCCGCTGCCGCGCGCCGCGCGCGAGCTCGAGCGCGACGACGACGCCGGGCAGCGCGAAGGAGCTCTCCTTCGAGAGGCACGCCGCCGCGAAGCACGCCCATGCCGCGATGCGCCGGCCGCGCGCGCCGGTCCGGTTCGCCTCGAGCGAGAGCACGACGTAGGCGAGCCCGAGCAGCGCGGCGAGGAGCTCGGCGCGCCCGACGATCCAGTCGACCGGCTCGACGTGCACCGGGTGCACCGCGAAGAGCGCGGCTCCGACCAGCGCGGTGACGGGCGCGAGCCCGAGCTGCAGCGCGAACCGCGCGAGGAGCAACGTGACGCATGCGTGCAGAGCGACGTTGAGCGCGTGGAAGGGCCACGTCGGCGCCTCCTCGCCGCGCCCGCGCGCCTGGAGCGCGTAGGTCGCGACGACGAGCGGGCGGTAGAGACCGAGCTGCGGGCTCTCGGCGGTGAGCGGCTCGCCGAAGAGGCGGCGCGCGGTCGGCTGCTGGACCTGCGGATTCTCGACGACGTAGGGGAAGTCGTCGTAGAGGAACGCGCCGCGCAGCGCGTTGCTGTACGCCGCGATCGCGAGCAGCGCGAGCAGCGCGAGCGCCGCGAGCGACGGACGCGGCGGAGCGCATGCGAGCGGGCCGCGCGACGGGACGACGACCGGTTCGGGGGGTGCGGGCGGAGCGGTCAACGGCGTGGCCATGCTCGTCGGGAAGCGTCGGGACGGCGCGCCGCGAATCCTACGGCGCGCGCCCGGAAAAACCGGATCGAACGGCGCGCGCGGAGGCGCGTACCATGCGCCGCTCCTGCCGGACCGCTCCCTTTCCCACTCGGATCAGGACCATGCACCGGATCGGGACCCCCCGGCGCCTCGCGCGCCGCCTCCTCGCGCTGGCGATGCTCGCCCTCGTGGCGGCGGCGGCGGTCGTGCTGCTGAGGCCCGCCGCGACCGCGCAGCCGGGCGGAGCGCCCGCCGAGGAGGCGCCGCAGGGCAAGGAGCCGCCGGCGCCGGGCGACAAGGAGGAGCACGGCGGCGACATCGTCTTCCACGTCGTCAGCAAGACGCAGAAGTACTCGGTGCTCTACAGCCACGAACGCCACCTCGCGGCCGGCTGCAAGTGCGACGACTGCCACTCCGAGGACGCGAAGAAGCGGATCTTCGAGAAGAAGCTCGGCGCCAACAAGTTCCGCATGAAGGACGTGAACGAGGGGCGGTTCTGCGGCGCCTGCCACACCGCGAAGCCGGCCGCCGAGATCGCGCACGGCTCGTTCGCGCCCAAGGGCAACTGCACGAAGTGCCACAGCGTCCGCGTGCGCGAAGAGAAGTAGGTCGCCCGCGCCGCGCCGGGGCGCGGGCCCGATTCAGGCGCGTCTCAGCTTCTCGAGCAGTTCCGCCACGCCCGGACTGCGCGGAATGACCGAGGCGGGCGCCGGAGCGGGCGCGACGGGCGGCGGCGGCAGCGGCTCGACGGGGGCCGGGGGCGGCGCGCGGCGCGGCGGCGCGGCGGCCGCGGGAGCGGGGCGCGCGGTCGAGCGCAGGTAGGCCGGCCCGTGCGAGAGCTGGTTCTTCAGCTCGTCGAGGTTCGCGGCCTGCTGGATCGCGACCTCCTCCGTGATCAACGACTTGTGGACGAGGTCGGCGAGCGCAGTCGCGTGGGTCTGCATGCCGTGCTGCATGCCGGTCTGGATCTGGCTGTGGATCTGGTGCGTCTTGCCCTCGCGGATGCAGCTGCGCACCGCCTCGGTCGAGACCATCACCTCGACGACGGCGACGCGGCCGCCGGTGGTCCGCGGCACGAGCGTCTGCGAGAGCACGCCCTGCAGGCAGGCGGCGACGCGACCGCGCGCCTCGGTGCGCTCTTCGGGCGGGAAGGCGTCGAGGATGCGGTCGACGGTCTGGATCGCGCCCGGCGTGTGGACGGTGGCGAGGACGAGGTGGCCCGTCTCGGCGGCGGTGAGCGCGAGCGAGATCGTCTCGCGGTCGCGCAGCTCGCCGATCATGATCACGTCGGGGTCGTGGCGCAGCGCGCGCCTCAGCGCCAGACCGAACGACTCGCAGTCGCTGCCGATCTCGCGCTGGGTGACGAAGCAGTTGCGGTCGCGGTGCACGAACTCGATCGGGTCCTCCATCGTCATGATGTGGCCCGTGTGCTCGCGGTTGAGGTAGTCGACCATCGACGCGAGCGTCGTCGACTTGCCCGAGCCGGTCGGCCCGGTGACCAGGACGAGGCCGCGCGGCAGCTCGCAGAGCTTCTTCGTGATCGGCAGAAGGCCAAGGCGGTCGATGTCGGGGATCTCGACC
>DAINBU010000145.1:0-11295 GCA_036732755.1 Planctomycetota bacterium | reverse complement strand
ACCGGTTGAACAGGAACGCCTGACTCGTCGCCAACGCCCACGCGACGTCCTGCGTGGCCGACAGCCGCAGCTGGTCGATCCACTTCGGCGCGCTCGCGAGGAACGTCTTGTGGAGCAGCAGCTCGACTTCGGGCGAGCGCTTCTCCGCCGGCAGCGAGACCGCCGCGAGCACTTCGTCGGGCAGCGGCGACACGCGCACCGGCCGCGCCGAGTTGCTCACTTCGATCTTGAACCGGCCGACCTCGTGGCCGCCGCCCCAGCCCTGGTCGAGGGTGATCGCGAGCAGCGTCCCGCCCGCGGCGCCGACGTTCTCCGTGAGCTCCCACACGGCGCGGTGGGGACGGGTGAAGTCGGAGGAGATCGCCCAGCCAGTGACGGGATTGCCGTCGGTCACCTGGGCCGGGGTGAAATTGTCCTGTGAGAAGTCGGCGCTGCCGTCCTTCACGCTCACGGCCTTGCCGCCGGCGGCGCCGGTGAGCGGGATCGCGGTCACGCGCACCTCGCCGACCACGAAGTTGCCGTTGTCGGCGCGGCCGGAGCCGCCTCCCGGCAGCGACTTGTCGGGGATCACGGAGAGGCGGATCGCGGTGACGTCGGCGAGCGACGTGTACGCCGTGATCGTGTAGGTGTCCTTGTCGGGCCGCGTGCCGCTCGCGAGGAAGGAGCCGTCGGGCTGCTGCGTGAACGTCGCGCCGCCGGCCGAGCGCACCTCGACCTTCTCGAGCGCGCTCCAGGTGATCTTGGGCAGCGCCGCCTCCCACGCCGCGCGCTCCTGCTTGAAGCGGGCCGCGTCGGCCGGCGCGAGCGTCGCGAAGCGGGCGGCGTCGTTCGCGTCGAAGCGCGGCGCGAGCTGCGCGACCTCGGCCGCGGTCGGCGGCCGGGAGAGGAAGCGCACGTAGAGCTCGTCGACCACCTTGGCCGGGTCGCGCTCGTACTCGGCGAGCTCGCCGATCTCGTTCTTCGCGTCCTCGATCGCGTCGGCGACGGTCGGACCGTTCACGAGGTTCAGCGCCTGGCCGAGCGACATGCCGCTGCTGCGTTCGCATTCGCAGGCGCTCTCGCGCGGCGGCCGGCCGAACAGCGACAGGAAGTTGTCGGCGGTGGTCATGCTCGGGTCGAGCAGCTCGTCGGCGCGCGTGCCGGGCCGCACGCCCGGGACCTTGTGGCGGTGGCCGGTCGCGACGCCGATGCAGTCGAAGAGCGTCTCTGCCGGAAGCCGCCGCGCCAGCGCGTGGGCGTAGTAGAGCGTGTCGTCCTCGTTCCAGGCGTTGGTCGTGAGCGACGTCTGGTAGGCGCGGCTGCGGCAGATCAGCCGCATCAGCGCGCGCACGTCGAAGCCCGATTCGATGAAGGTCTGCGTCAGCTTCTCGAGCAGCTCGGGGTTCGTCGGCGGATTGCTGGCGCGGATGTCGTCGATCGGGTCGATCAGGCCGACGCCGAGGAAGTAGCTCCAGACGCGGTTCGCGTAGCTCTTCGCGAAGTAGGGGTTCTCTTTCGCCGCGATCCACGCCACGAGCTTCTGGCGGCGCGTGCCGTCGGCCGGGATCGCGCCGGCGTGCTCGTAGGGGAAGCGCGGGGCGACAGTGACGTTCTTGTTGGGATGCATCACCTCGCCCTGGCCGACGTCGGCGATCATCTCGTCGAACGCGAGGCCGTCGTCGTCGGGGCGGTTGTCGTTGACCTTCGCCATCATCGCGGAGCCCGGCACGTTGCTGCGGCCGACCTGCGCGAAGTACGCGGCGAGCTGCCAGTGCTGATCCTGGGTCCAGCGCTCGAACGGATGGTCGTGGCACTTGTTGCAGCTGAAGCGGACGCCCAGGAAGAGCTGCGTCGTGTTCTCCATCGCGACGTCGGGCTGGCGCAGGATCTTCCAGTAGGCGGCGGGCGGGTTCTGGTAGGTCGAGCCGCTCGCGTCGAGGACGTCGGCGGCGAACTGGTCGTAGGGGAGGTTGCTCGCGATCGCGGCGCGGATCCACTCGCGCAGCCGCGCCGCCCCCTCGACGCCGAGGAACTTCGAGTTCACCTGCAGCAGGTCGGACCACTTGTTGGTCCAGTGCTCGACGAACTCCGTCGAGCCGATCAGCCGGTCGATCGTCTCCTCGCGCTTCAGGCGCGAGTCGCGCCGGTCGGCCAGGAAGATGCGCACGTCGCGCGCGGTGGGGGGCCGGCCGGTCAGGTCGAGGTGGATGCGCCGCAGGAACTCGGCGTCGCTGCAGAGCTCGCTCGGCAGCGCCTTCAACGCCTTGAGCTTCGCGTCGACGAGCTCGTCGACGAAGCCGAACTCGGGCGGCTGCTTCCATTCGAAGCCGGTGCGGTCGCCCATGACCACGAGGCGCGTCGCCGCGTAGCGGCCGGAGTAGCGCGCGAGCACCGCCGCGTCGCCGCGCCGCACGCCGGTCACGAGCCCGCTCCCGGATTCGACCGTCGCGATCTCGTTGTCGTTGCTCTCGATCACGGCGTCGCCGGTCACGTCGCGCGTGCTGCCGTCGGCGTAGGTCGCGACCACCGCCATCTGCTGCGCCATGCCGGGCAGCGGCACGACCGGGTTCTTCGGGAGGACGTCGATCGAGGCGACTTTGGGAGCGTCGCGGTCGAGCTTCACGCCGCTGTCGACCCACGCCTTCAGCAGCTTGTATTCGTTGGAATCGACGGCCATGCGCTGGCCGCCCTCGTGCGGCACGCTCGCGGTGGGCTTGAGCAGGAAGAGGCTCTGCTCGGCGACGGCGCGGTTGAAGCGGCGACCGGCGAGGTCGTCCGTCAGCGCTTGATGGTCGAAGGCCGGGTCGTAGCCGCGCAGCGACAGCTTGAAGCCGTTCTTCCCCTTCGCCGAGCCGTGGCAGGTGCCGGCGTTGCAGCCGAGCCGCGACATCACCGGGATCACGTCGTTGCAGAAGCTCGGCTCGTAGGCGCCGTCGGCGCCGCGCACCGCGACCGGGATCGCGACGTCGCGCCCGCCGAACGTCGCGTGGAGCGTGCCTTCGCCGTCGCGCTTCGGCCGGACGCGGCCGCGCGCGTCGATGGCGACGAGCCCGCCTGCGTCGTCGAACTTCGCCTCGCGCGTGACGTCGACGAAGTCGCCGTCGTCGAGCCGGCCGGAGAGCAGCACCTGCGCCGCGGCGTAGGGATTGGCGAGCTCGATCTTCGCGGGATGGGCGTCGACGGCGACGACATGCGCGTAGACGGCGGCCGCATTGTTCGGCGGCGTCGGGACGTTGCGCGCGATCGCCGCGATCGAGCCGCCCGCGGCCACGATCGCCAGGAACTGCAGTTTCGGCGCGAGTCGCATGTGCACGATCCTCACGGATGCGTCGGCGCCGCGGCGAACTGCCGCAGCACCTTCCCGCTCGCCGCGTCGATCAACGCGACGTTCCCCTCGAAACCGCCGGCCGCCACCATCGCACCGTCGCCGCGGAACGTCGCGGCGTAGATCGCGCCGCCCGCCGGCAGCGACCACGCCGGCGCCTCCTGCTCGACTCCGTAGAGGCGCACCTCGCCCTTGCCCTCGTTGCTGGCGCCGACGACGAAGCGCTGGCCGTCGGGCGAGTACCTCGCCGCGAAGATGCAGCCGTCGAGCGGCGCGTAGGCCTTGACGAGGTTGTAGTCGTCGCCGATCACGCGGTCCTTGGTGCGGATCATGTTGTAGGTCTTGGGCTTGCCGTCGGCGCCGCCGACCAGCAGGACGTCGCTCTGCGGCTGGCGGTCGAGGGCGACCAGGCCGCCCCTCAAGGCGCCGGGCGTGATGCTCGTGATGTTGTCGACGAACTGCTGCGTCGCGAACTCCATCAGCTTGAGCGTGCGGTCGCGCCCGACGCTCACGAGGTGCGCGCCGTTCTTGCTGAACGCGGTGTCGCGCACGAGGTCCTCGCCCGCCGCGTTGAAGAAGACGAGCGACCCCTTCTCGACGTCGAGCGCGCGCACCGAGTTGTCGCCGCCGCCGAACGCGACGAGCTTCCCGTCGGCCGACCAGCTCCCGCCGTAGAGGGTGTCGAAGCCCAGCGGGAGCGA
Organism: Planctomycetota bacterium; assembly: GCA_036732755.1. Classification (GTDB taxonomy): domain Bacteria; phylum Planctomycetota; class B15-G4; order B15-G4; family SIAN01; genus DASRRB01. Next base: position 7,290 of record DAINBU010000145.1, on the reverse strand, counting down.
GAGCGTGAGCTTGCGCTCGGCGACGTCCCACAGCTGCAGCTCGCCCATGCGCGCCGGCGAGCCGCCGACCACGAGCAGCGTCGCGCCGTCGGGGCTGAACGCCACCGACTCGATGCGCTCGCTCATGCCGACCAGGCGCGCGGCGAGGCGCTCGCGGTCGCCGGCGATCTCGTAGAGGAGGACCTCGTGGTAGCCGCTGACCGCGAGCAGCGACGCCGACGCCGGTTCGGCCGGCGACTTCATCGGCGAGAAGTCGAGCGCAGTCACGACCGGCTGCTGCCGGTAGACCGGCGGATGCTCCTGCGTGAAGGTCTCCGCCGCGGCGGCGGGTGTGTCGTCGGCCGCCCCCTCCGCGATCCAGCGGCGCAGCACGTCGACCTGCGCGTCGGCGAGCGGCGCCTTGCCCTTCGGCATCTTCGGCGGCTTGCCGTCGTGCGGCGTGATCGCGACGAGGAGCTCGCTCTCCTCGGGCTTGCCGGGCGCGACGATCGGATCGCCGTGGCGGTCGGTCTCGAGCAGGTTCGCGTGGCCGGTGAGCACGACCGTGCCGCCCGCCTTCGCCGGCTGGTGGCAGCCGGCGCACGTGCCCTGCAGGATCGGCCGGACCTCCTTGAAGAAGCTCACCGGCTTCTTGGGCGCCGCGTCGCCCGGCTTCGATTCCTGCGCGCGCGCGGCGCCGCCGAGGAGCAGCGCGAGCGCAGCGACCGGCGCGACGAACGCGTGTCGCCGCGCGCTCATGCGAAGAGCGCGTCGACGGGGGTCGCCTGCACCAACTCGCGCGGCTGGTTCAGGTGGTTCATCACGATCGTCGCCGGATCGATGCCGAGCGCGCGGTAGATCGTCGCGACCAGCTGCATCGGGTGGACCGGATCCTTGATCGGCGCCGAGCCGTTCGCGTCGGACTCGCCGTGCACGTGGCCGCGCTTCATGCCGCCGCCCGCGACCAGCGCCGTGAAGCAGTAGGGCCAGTGGTCGCGCCCGCTCGCGTTGTTCTGGTTGCCCGAGGTCGAGACGCCGCGCTTGGGGCTGCGGCCGAATTCACCGACCGCGACCACCAGCGTCGAGGCGAGCAGGCCGCGCTGGTCGAGGTCGGAGAGCAGCGTCGCGACCGCCGAATCGAACATCGGCGCCGCGAGCGGCATGCGCTGCGGCAGGTCGGTGTGCATGTCCCACGAGTGGTTGTCGCTGTTCGCGACCTTGGGCCAGTTGACCTGGACCATGCGGCTGCCCGCCTCGATGAAGCGGCGCGCGAGCAGGCAGCACTGGCCGAACTGGTTGCGGCCGTAGGCCTCGCGCAGGGCGGCCGGCTCGTCGTCGAGGTCGAAGCTCTTCCTGGCACGGCCCGAGAGCACGAGGCTCATCGCCTTGTCGGTGTACTCGTCGAGGTCGAACTTCGCGGTCGCCTTCTCGATCTCGGGCATTTGCGCGTCGATCGCTTCGCGCAGGGAAGCGCGGGAGGTCAGCCGCTCGACCGAGAGCTCGGGCCGGATCGCGAGGTCGTCGGCGCGGACCTTGTCCATCTTCGCCGGGTCGTAGTCGTCGCCCGGCGGATAGAGGTAGTAGGGATCGTGAGCGCGGCCGAGGAAGCCGGCGGTGCCGGCCTTGCCGATCACGCTGCTCTCCTGCAGCGGCCGCGGCATCATCACGAACGGCAGCATCGGCACTTCGGTCGGGCGCAGCCGCGCCAGCTCGCAGCCGAAGTTCGGGAAGTCCTTGGGGGTCGGCGGCTCGAGCTGACCCGACGGCGAGACCTTGTCGGCCGTCCAGCCGGTCAGCATCTGGTAGATCGCGGCGGTGTGGTTGAAGAGGCCGTTGGGCGCGTAGCTCATCGAACGGATGAGCGTCAGCTTGTCGGTCACCTCCGCGAGCTTCTTCAGGTTCTCGGTCAGGTCGATGCCGTCGACCTTCGTCTTGATCCGCTTGTAGATGCTCTGCACGTCGGCCGGGCAGCCGTCCTTCGGATCCCACAGGTCGAGGTGGCTCGGCCCGCCCTGCAGGTAGAGCAGGATGACGTTCTTCGCGGTCGCGGCTGGGCCGCCGCCGTTCAAGGGCTTCGCAGCGTCGTCGCCCCGCGCCTGCGCCCGCGCCTGCAGCGCGAAGAGGTCGACGAGCGAGAGGCCGAGCAGCGACGCTCCGCCGACGCGCAGCACTTCGCGTCGGGACACTCCTCGAGCACGATCCGCCGGCTTCATCGGAGACTCCGAAGCGCACGGAAACGGGGCGACCGCCTCGCGGCCCATGGCGATCCATGAAGGGCGCGCGAGTCCGCAGCCCAGCGCCGGCATTGCCCGAGAGAAGACCGCCGGCGGGGGGACCTGCGAGCGGGGGAGGTTACCGGGTCGGGCTCCGGAGGTCGCGACGTCCGTCAGTAGATTTATTCGAATTAACTCGAATAATTAGTAGACCATGAATGAGACTCGGGAATCGGCGACCTCGTACGCGGCGGTCCACGCCGAACTCGCTTCGCGGCTCGGCGAGCCGGCTCCAGGCACGATCCAGCTGCTGATCGGACCGCGCCAGGTCGGCAAGACGACTCTGCTGCTCGAGATCGCCGCGCGGTGGCGGGAGCAGGTCGTCTACTCCGCCATGGACGGTCCCGAGTCCCACCTTCCCGGCCACTGGGAACGGATCTGGCGCGACGCGAACGAGCGCGCGCAGCGGATCGGCAAGGCGATCCTGATCCTCGACGAGATCCAGTCCGTCCACGACTGGAACGCGCGCCTCAAGGCGGAATGGGATCGCGTGCGCCGTCAGCGGACGCCGTTGCACGTCGTCGCGTCGGGCTCGTCCGCGCTGCGATTGGGCAGCGGCAGCCGGGAGAGCCTCACCGGACGCTTCGAGCGCCTCGAGCTCGGCCACTGGTGCGCCGCCGACCTGGCGCGCACGTTCCGCATGAAGAAGGACGAGGCGCTCGACGAGATCGTGCGGCTCGGCGGATTCCCGGGCGCAGTCGCGTTCCGTCACGACGAGAAACGGCGCGCCGACTACATCCGCGAATCGATCGTCGAACCCGCGATCGGACGCGATCTGCTCGCGCTCGAAGCGGTCCGGCGGCCGGCGCTCCTGCGCCAGACTTTCTTCGTCGCGCTGGCCCACGCGGCCCAGATCGTCTCGCTGCAGAAGCTGCGGCTCGAGCTCTCCGACGCGGGCGCGCTCGCGACGATCGCCCACTATCTCCAACTCCTCGACGCGGCCTGGCTCGTCACGCCGCTCGTGAAGCATTCCGATCGGGAGATCCGCCGGCGGGCGTCCCCTCCGAAACTGGTCGTGCGGAATCAGGCGTATCTCGCAGCGCTCGGCGGCGACGCGCCCAGCCCTGATCGCGACGCCGCGCGCTTCGGCCAATGGGTCGAGAACGCCGTCCTCGCCCACGCGCTGAATCAAGGCCAGCAGGTCCGCTACTGGCGGGAGGAGCCGCACGACGTCGACGGCATCGTCGAAGGGTCGTGGGGTCGGTGGGCTGTCGAAGTGAAGACCGGGCCGTTCACGGAGCGCGATCTCTCCGCGCTCCTCGAGTTCTGTCGCCGCTTCCCGAAGTACCGTCCGCTCGTGCTGACCGGCGAGTTCGACGAGGGTGCGCGGCGCGCCGGCGTCGAGCACCAACCGTGGCGCGAGTTCCTGTGGCAGGGCCCCCCCGGCTGATGTCCGGGGTCCGGGAGTGGAGCGGAAGACGGGGACCGGAGCCGACCTCCCTGCCCAGAGACGCCGGGCTGGCGTCACCGGGTCGTTCGAGCGCCGTCCATTCAGACATCGATGGCGGCCTTTTCACGAGCAGGTCGAACGGTCGAACGGCGCCCGACCGGACGAATTCGTTGCACGGCTATGATCCGTTGCCGAATCGTCGGCGGGGGCGGTGTCCATGGGTGACGTCGATCAAGAGCGCGCCGGCGCGCACGAGCCGCAGGACCTGCTCGGGCCGCTGAATGACGTCGAGCGCAGATTCGCGCCGGCACGGATCTGGTACCAGGGCCGCCGCGAATTGCTCTCGAGCGATCCGCGCATCGCCGTCGTCGGATCGAGGGATCTGAGTCCGGATGGCGCGCGACGCGCCGGCGACATCACGCGATTCCTCGTCGAGAACGGAGTGGTCGTCGTGAGCGGACTTGCGGCGGGAGCCGACACGATCGCCCACCGGACGGCGATTGAACGGAGGGGGCGCACCATCGCGGTGCTCGGGACGCCGCTCCAGACCTGCTATCCCGCGGCCAATCGGGAACTGCAGCAGAAGATCGGGGCGGAGCACCTGCTCCTGTCGCAATTCGCTCCGGGCACGCCGATCCAGCGCGGCAACTTCGTGATCCGGAATCGTCTCATGGCACTCGTGGCCGACGCTTCGATCATCGTCGAAGCAGGAGACTCGAGTGGCACGCTGAGCCAGGGATGGGAGGCGCTTCGGCTCGGACGCCAACTCTTCATCCTCGAACCGGTCGTTGATGCTCCGAATCTCAAATGGCCCGCGAAGATGATCGAGTATGGCGCCGTGCCCCTCGCACTCGAGGATCTCGGCGACTTGCTCGAGGCCGTACCGCCGCCGGGTCCGCGGCTCCATGTCGACCATTCTGCGTGAGCTGCCCTTTGGTTCGCTGTTCGCCTACTCGCCGAAGGGTTCGAGCGCGATCGCCAAGCAATCGCAGCGACTCTGTCACGAGCTGAAGCGCGACGGCTTCACGAGGCCCCCGAGCGGTGATCCGGCCATTTCGCAATCAGTGATGCGATGGCTTACCGAGCGAATAGTCGAGCGGCGCGGACGACTCCCGTTCGCCGACTACTTCAGTGCGGACGTCACGTTGGTTCCGATGCCAACTCACGCGAGGCAGAAGGAGAACTCGCTCTGGGTGCCGATGAGGATCTGCGAGGAATTCTGCCGTGCAGGCCTCGCAGGATCGGTGTCGGCATGCGTGATCCGGAAGATTGCGGTGCCGAAGGCTGCGCAGTCGCGACCGGAGACGAGACCCACCGTCGATCAACATCTTTCGTCGATGACGCTCGAGCGGGGCATCGAGCCTCTCGAGGACCTGCTGCTCGTGGATGACGTGGTCACGCGCGGCGCGACGTTGATGGCGGCATCACTCAAGATCCACGAAGCCTTTCCTCTCGCACGAGTCCGGGCCTTCGCCGTACTGCGTACCTTCAGCGACTCAAGCACCTTCACGGCGATCGACGCACCGGTTGCCGGCACGATCCATCTCTACGAGTCCGGCAAGACTCATCGCGAACCCTGACCATCCATGCCCCGCTCCTTCATTCTCGCGCTCGACCAGGGGACGACTTCGTCGCGCGCGCTCCTGTTCGATCACGAGGGAAGCGTCGTCGCGCAGGCCGCGCGCGAGCTGCCGCAGATCTTCCCGAAGCCCGGCTGGGTCGAGCACGACCCCGAGGCGATCTGGAGCTCCCAGCTCGCCGCGGCGCGCGAGGCGCTCGAGAAGGCGCAGGTGCCGGCGAGCGACGTCGCCGCGATCGGCATCACCAACCAGCGCGAGACGACGCTCCTGTGGGAGCGCGCGAGCGGCCGGCCGCTCGCGAACGCGATCGTCTGGCAGTGCCGCCGCACGGCGCCGCTGTGCGAGCGGCTCGTGCGCGCCGGCCACGCGCCGCGGATCCGCCGCAAGACCGGCCTGGTGTGCGACGCCTACTTCTCCGGCACCAAGCTGCGCTGGCTGCTCGATTCGATCCCGGGCGCGCGGCGGCGCGCGCGCCGCGGCGAGCTCGCCTTCGGGACGGTCGACACGTGGCTCGCGCACCGCCTGAGCTTCGGGCGGCTGCACGTCACCGACCCCTCGAACGCGTCGCGCACGCTCCTCTTCGACCTGAAGCGGCGCCGCTTCGATCCGGAGCTGCTGAAGCTGCTGCGCGTGCCCGCCGAGGTGCTGCCCGAAGTGCGCGACTCTTCGGAGGTCCTCGGCGAGTGCGACCCGCGGTGGTTCGGCGCGGCGATCCCGATCGCGGGCCTCGCGGGCGACCAGCAGGCGGCGCTCTTCGGACAGCGCTGTTTCGCCCCAGGGAGCATGAAGAGCACCTACGGGACGGGTTGCTTCCTACTAATGAATACGGGAGCGGCGCCCCGGGCCTCCAGGAGCGGGCTGCTCTCGACCATCGCCTGGTCGCGCGGCGGGGCGACCACCTACGCGCTCGAAGGGAGCCTCTTCGTCGCCGGCGCCGCCGTCCAGTGGCTGCGCGACGGGCTCGGCCTGATCGCGAGCGCCGCGGAGATCGAGGGGCTCGCGGCATCGGTGCCCGACAGCGGCGGGGTGACGTTCGTGCCGGCGTTCGTCGGACTCGGCGCGCCCCACTGGGACTCCGCCGCGCGCGGCGCGATCGTCGGCCTCACGCGCGGCACCACGAAGGCGCATCTCGCGCGGGCGACACTCGAGGCGATGGCGTTCCAGACGCGCGACGTCGTCGACTGCATGGAGCGCGACGCGGGGCTGCGCGTGCGCGAGCTCCGGATCGACGGCGGCGCCACGCGCAACGAGCTCTTCTGCCGGACGCTCGCCGACCTCCTCGGCGTGACCGTGGTGCGACCGGCGCAGGCCGAGGCGACCGCGGCCGGCGCAGCCTTCCTGGCCGGCCTCGCCGTCGGCTTCTGAAGGGACGAGCGCGAGCTCGCCGCGCTGCCGCGCGCGGAGACGCGCTTCGAGCCGACGACGAAGCGCGCTCATCGAGAAGCGGAGCACGCGCGCTGGCGCGAGGCGGTCGGCCGCGTCCTCAGCGCGCGACGATGACGCAGCGCACCAATTGGCCGCTCCCGTGCTTCGTGCGCGAGCGGCTTCCATGACGAGCGAACCATGAAATCCCCCCGCCGAACGGCCCCGGTCCGCACGGCGCCCCCGAGCGCGGGCCAGCGGCTGCTGCGCAACCTCCACCTGCTGCGCGCGCTGGTCGCGGCCACGCTCGAGGAGGGGGGGCTGCCGTCGGAGCACGGCATCACCGTGGTGCAGATGAGCGTGCTGCGGCTCGTCGCGTCGCGGCACGGCACGCCGACGGCGCTCGGGGAGATCGCGCGGCGGCTCGAGGTGAGCGTGCCGGCGGCCAGCAAGGCGATCGCGCGCCTCGTCACATCGGGACATCTGCGCGCCCGCGAGGACCGCGCGGACGCCCGCCGCCTGCACGTCGACGTCACCGAGGCGGGAAAACACGCGATCCGCCGCTACGAAGCGGCGCGCGAGCGCCGCGCCGACGCCGTGGTCGCGCGCGCCGGCGCCGCGACGGCGGAACGCTGGATCGGGACGACGGACGAGCTCGTGCGTGCGTTGCTCGAGGCCGGCCGGCGCGACGCGCTGTCGTGCCTCC
>DAINBU010000144.1:0-11427 GCA_036732755.1 Planctomycetota bacterium | reverse complement strand
CCACGGAGCTCCTGCGAGTCGTATTCGAATGCGCCGAGCGCAGCGAGCCCCCCGTCCATCGTTGGTTTGGGGCGAGCGTGTCCCGTCCATCGAGCCTTTTTCCCCTCCGCCCCTCGACCCGCCCTCGCCCGTCGCGCGTTCGAGCACCCATCCCCCTCCCCGCGCCCTCTTCACCCCCGCCCTCGACGTCCGTTCAGTTCCCAGCCGCGGCGGCCTCGCGCAGCCGATCGAGCGCGCGCTGGATCCCGTGCGTCGGCACCATCTGGCAGCCGCGCGCCGGGCCGATCCACCAGCTGCCGTCGCGGCCGCGCGACACGACGAACCAGAGGTGCTGCGTCAGCGGACCGTCGACGACGACCGTGCGCACCATCACGACGCCGCGCACGGTGTCGCGCACGATCTCCTTGAAGGTGACGGTCTCGTCGCCATCGGGGAGGTCCTGCGGCGCGAAGGCCGCCGGCTCGAAGGTCTCGAGGTGGTAGGGGTTCAAGGTCGCGTCCTCCGGGACGGGCGCGTCGGAGACGTGGCCGCCCGCCCGCTTCGTCAGGAAGATCTCGTGGAAGTGGCGCTGGCCGTGGCCCGACCACTTGCGCTCGTACTTGGTGCCGTAGCTCGCCTCGACCAGCTGGTGGCGCGCGATCAGTCCGGTGCCCGCGACCTGCTCGAGCGTCCACTCGAAGAGCGGCTTCCAGTCGGTCACGCAGACGATCTCGCCGTCGTCGGCGAGGCGCTGGTTCAGGAGGCGCAGGAAGTCGCGCTGCAGCAGGCGGTGGTGCACGTGGCGGTCCTTGCGCCACGGGCAGGGGAAGAGGACGTGCACGCGCTGCAGCGACCGCTCGCCGAAGAGCCGCTCGAGGACCGGCTTCGCGTCCTCCATCACGAGGCGGACGTTGGCGGGCGCGTCGGCGGGTCGTGCCGCCAGGTTGCGCAGCGCCCGCTTGACGCTCGCCCAGCGCAGGTCGACGCCGACGAAGTCGACGTCGGGCCGCGCTGCGGCGTTGCGCGCGAGGTATTCGCCGCTGCCGATCCCGATCTCGACTTCGAGCGGCGCGCTCCGGCCGAAGACCGCGCTCCAGTCGGCGGGCCGCGGGAGCTGCTGCCAGATCAGGAGCGGCGCGAGCGAGCGGTAGAAGGGGCGTCGTCCGGTCGGCGGCGGCATCACGCGCGAGCGTAGCGTCCCGCGCGTGCCTCGCGGGCCGCGTCGTCGGCCGTCGTCTCGAGCTCCCTGCGGGTCGCGCTGAACCTCGCCCGTCCTGCGCGAGAACGTCCTCGCATGGTGAGGAACACTGCCCGCGCACGACGCCACGCGTCCTTGCCGCGGCGGCGCGCGCGCCGGAATGGCGTTCGCGGCGCGTCGCCGCTCTTGGAAGCACCGCGGAACACCCGAGGAGCGCGCGCATGAACAGCAAGCAGACGGTGGAAGCCGATCGCAAGTCGTCGACGATGAAGGCACTCGTCTATCACGGGCCGGGCCGGCGCTCTTGGGAGGACCGGCCGCGGCCGGTGGTCCAGATGGGCAGCGACGCGGTCGTGCGGATGACGACGTCGACCATCTGCGGCACCGATCTCCACATCCTGAAGGGCGACGTGCCGGCGGTGACGGATGGCCGGATCCTCGGCCACGAAGGGGTCGGGGTCGTCGATTCGATCGGCGCAGGCGTCACCAAGATCCGAGTGGGCGACAAGGTCCTCGTCTCCTGTATCACCTCGTGCGGCACCTGCGACTTCTGCAGGAAAGGGATGTACTCGCACTGCCGCGACGGCGGCTGGATCCTGGGCCACAAGATCGACGGCACGCAGGCGGAGTACGTGCGCGTTCCTCACGCGCAGACGAGCCTCTACGTCGTTCCGCAGGAGTCGGACGAGGAGGCGCTCACGATGCTGAGCGACATCTTCCCGACCGGCTTCGAGTGCGGCGTCCTGAATGGGAAAGTGAAGCCGGGCGACACGGTCGCGATCGTCGGCTCCGGTCCGATCGGGCTCGCGGCGCTGCTGACGGCGAAACTCTATTCGCCCGCCGAGATCGTCATGGTCGACCCCGACCGCAACCGGCTCGAGGTCGCGAAGGGGTTCGGCGCCACGAAGCTCGTGAACGCGACGGAACCGAAGGCGGTCGAGAAGCTGATGGCACTCACCGGCGGCGAGGGGTTCGACGTCGTGATCGAGGCGGTCGGGATCCCCGCCACCTTCGACACCTGCCAGGCGATCGTCGCGCCGGGCGGCGTCCTCGCGAACATCGGTGTCCACGGCAAGCCGGTGTCGCTCCAGATGGAACGTCTGTGGTCGCACAACATCACGCTGACGACGCGGCTCGTCGACACGGTGACGACGCCGATGCTGCTGAAGCTGGTCGAGTCGGGGCGGCTCGACGCGAAGAGGCTCGTCAGCCACCGCTTCGACCTCTCCGAGATCATGAAGGCCTACGACACCTTCTCGAACGCCGCCAAGGAGCGCGCGCTGAAGGTCATCCTGAGGAACCACTGAACCGCGGGAAGACGGGGCGCCGCGGCGCCGATGCGGCGCGACGCCCGCTTGGCACCAGGAGGAAGTCCGATGAAAGTCTCGGAGTTGATGTGCCGACCGGTGATCCTCTGCGGCGCGAACGACACCGCGAATACGGCGGCGCGCCTCATGTGGGAGGAGGACGTCGGAACGGTTCTGGTCATCGGCGAGGATGGCCGTCTCGTCGGCATCGTCACCGACCGCGACCTCTGCATGGCGGTCTACACGCAGGGCAGGTCGCTCGAGTCGATCCTGGTCACGACGGCGATGGCGCGCGACGTCGTCGCCTGCCGACCCGACGACTCCATCCGCGTCGCCGAGAAGTCGATGCGGAGGAAGATGGTGCGACGGCTCCCCGTCGTCGACGCGGAGCGGCGGCCGGTCGGCGTGATCGCGCTGAACGACATCGTCCGCAGGACGGCGCAGCGGCGCAGCGACAGCGGGCGGCCCGAGCGGGAGTTCGTGAAGACGATGGGGGCGATCTGCCGGCGGCGGCGCCACCCCGGCGAGAAGCTCGAAGTCGCGGTGCCCGACTCGTGTTGAGCGGGGGGATCGAGATGGAACCCGTCGTGGCCGGGTCCGGGACCCGTTGCGGCGTCGACCTCCTCGACGCCATCTACGCGCGCCGCGCGGTGCGCGCCTACACGGGTCGTCGCGTCGAGCCCGAGGTCGTGCGCCGCCTGCTCGACATCGCGATCCGCGCCCCGAGCGCCGTCAACGCGCAGCCGTGGGCCTTCGTCGTGGTCCAGGACGTCGCGCTGCTGAAGCGGATCTCCGATCGCGCGAAGCGGGCGACGCTCGCCCACGCCGAGCCGGGCACGCGCGTGTGGGAGCACCGCGCGATGCTCGAGGATCCGGCCTTCAACGTCTTCTACGACGCGACCACGTTGATCGTGATCTGCGCGTCGCCGGCCGGCGGGCAGTCCAACGAGGACTGCTGCCTCGCCGGACAGACGCTGATGCTCGCCGCGCACGGACTCGGCCTCGCCACCTGTCCGATCGGTTTCGCGCGCGAGGCGCTGAACGAGGCGGAGTTCCGCCGCGAACTCGCGATCCCGGCCGACCACGCGGCCGTCTTCCCGCTGATCGTCGGCTACGCGCGCGAGGTGCCGCCGGCGACGGAACGGCGCGAGCCGCGGATCCTCGCCTGGAAGCGGGGGCCGGCGCCAGCACGAGTCCCCTCGGGGCGTTGACGAGGTTCGAGCGGCGGTGCGCGCGACGGCTCCCGCTTCCGGTTCAACAACGTCCCGTCTCGACCCTCGCCGCCGCGATCTGTCGTCGCCATGCGCGATGGCGGCGCAACGCGTCGCAGACCTGCCAGGACGCCACCGGGTCGAAGTTGTCGTAGAGCTGGCTGACGGCGAAGAAGGGGTCGGGGCGCGCCAGCGCGACCAGCTCGTCGACGCCGGGGAGGCGGGCGATCTCCTCGAGCGTCGAGGGGGAGCCTCCAGGGAGGGCGACGACGAGCCGTCCGATCCGCTCTCTCGACAGCGCCATGATCGCGGCCTCGAGCGTCGCTCCGGTCGCGACGCCGTCGTCGACCAGGATGACCGTCCGCCCTTCGACGGGGATGCGCGGCATCACGACGCGGTATTCGGCGACGCGCTCCTCGAGCTCGCGGCGCACGCGCTCGAGCTCGGCCCGTCGCGCGAGCGGAGAGGTCCCGAGCTGCTCGAGCATCTCCTCGTTCCAGACCACGACGTCGCCCTCCGCGAGCGCGCCGATCGCGAGTTCGGGCTGGTGGGCCGCGCGCAGCTTGCGCGAGACGATGACGTCGAGCTCGCCGCCGAGCACGCGCGCGATCGGTTCGGCGACCTCGATGCCGCCGCGCGGGAGCGCGATCACCAGCGGATTCGACGCCGCGAGGCGGCCGAGGTGGGTGGCGAGCGATCGCCCCGCGGCGTGCCGATCGGTGAAGTGCGTCGGCGGCGGCATGGGGGCGAAGTCGTCCGGCGCGGCGACCCGCTCGCCCTTGAGCCAGCGCCGGAACCAGCGGACCGTCTCGTCGCTCGCCATCGCGAGCGTCCCCGGCTCCTCGAAGAGGTGGCCGGCACCGGGGACGATGCAGAGTCGGTGCTCGCCCCGGATCTGATCGGCGAGGACGCGGTTGCGGTGAAGCAGGGGATCCTCTTCCCCTTGCAGCACGAGCGTGGGGATCTCGATCTTCGCCAAGTGGGCGAAGCGGGTCGCGAGACTCGGCGCGCGCAGGACGAGCGCCGCGATGCGTCGATCCTCCGCCGCGACCGCCGCCGCGACCGCCCCACCCGAACTCGAGCCGGCGACGCCGATCGGGCCGACCCCCTCCTGCGCGACGAGGAATCCGATCGCGTCGGAGAGATCGGAAGCATGGTCTTCCGGGGCGACGCGCTCGCCGCCGCTGTCTCCGTGGCCGCTGAAATCGACGAGGAACGCGCCCATTCCGGCAGCGACGAGCCCGTCGGCGATGGCGCGGTTGCGGGGACTTGCCCGGTTCGATCCCCAGCCGTGGGCAAAGATGACCACGGGCGCGTGGTCGACTCCCTCCGGGCGGATCCAGTCGGCGACCAGCTTCAGCCCTTGGCGATTGGAGAACGTGAGCGGGTGAACCATCGCATTGCGTCTCCGCGTCGAAACGAGACGCAATTGGGTCGCCGGAACATCGCTTGCTGCGCCGACCGCGCGAGACTTCGCATGCGCGTCCCGGCCGCGAGCGTGAGGATTCACCGATGACCCGAGCGCCCGACAATCGCGAGATCGCCGACGTCCTCGAACGGGTGGCCGACCTCCTCGAGATCCAGGACGCGAACTCCTTCCGCGTCCGCGCCTATCGCAACGCCGCCCACCTCCTGCGTACGCGCGAGGAACCGGTCGCCCGCCGGCTCGAGACGATGGGGGTGGCGGGCTTGCGCGAACTGCCCGGCATCGGGGAGAGCCTCGCGTCCGCCATCCAGGAGTACGTTGCGACGGGACGGCTGCGGCTGCTTGACCGGCTCGAAGGGGAGGTCTCGCCCGAGGACCTCTTCACCACCGTTCCCGGCATCGGGGAGGACCTCGCCCACCGCATCCACGCGGAACTCGGCGTCGAAACGCTCGAGGAGCTCGAGCTCGCGGCTCACGACGGCCGGCTCGAGGCGCTCGCGGGGTTCGGCCCGCGGCGCACGCACCTCGTGCGCGACGGCCTCGGCGCGCTGCTCGGCCGGTCGTCGCGGCGGCGCGGCCGCCTGATCCGCGCGCAGGAGGAGGCGCCGCACGCGGCCGACCGGCCGGACGTCGCGACGCTGCTCGCCGTCGACGAGGAGTACCGCCTGCGCGCCGCGCGCGGCGAGCTCAAGCGGATCGCGCCGCACCGCTTCAATCCGGCGCACGAGGCTTGGCTCCCCGTCCTCCACGCCGAACGCGACGGCTGGTCGATCACCGCCATGTTCTCGAACACCGCGCGCGCTCACGCCCTCGACAAGACGCGCGACTGGGTCGTCCTCTACTACGAGCGGGACGGCCACGAAGGGCAGTGCACGGTCGTCACCGAGAGCCGCGGCGAATCCGCCGGGCGCCGCGTCGTGCGTGGTCGCGAGACGGAGTGCGAACGTGTCGCGACGCACGGTGCGACGCGATGAAGGACGACCCACGAGATCCTCCGTCCTGATCGGCCGCAATGTCCGAGGACGACGGGGAGCCCGCGCGCGCCTCGCGCCTACGGTCGCCGCAGTTCCACCTCGAGCACGTCGCCCCCGGCCGCACGCCGGCTCGCGCGCACGGACGCCTCGCCGCGCGCGGCGTCGGCGGCCGTCGCCTCGAACGTCCAGTCGCCCACCGCGAGGCAGAGCGGCAGCTCGGCCGTCGCGGCGCCGGCCGTGATCTCGAGCGTCCCCTCGAGCTCGTCGCCGTTCGCGTCGCTCGCGGTCCAACGGACCGGCCCCTTCAGCGCGCCGTCGGCGGCGCGCAGCACGAAGCGGAGCGCCACGCCCGTCTCGATCGGGACGTCGACCGTCGCCGTCGCGCCCTCCGTCAGAGTCACGCCGCGCGCCGTCTGCGCGAGCCCCTCGCCGACCACCTCGACGACGTAGTCGCCCGGATCGAGCCCGCTCGCGCGCAGCTCGCGGTCGGCGGCGACCAGCGCGATCGGCTCCGTCCCCTTCGCGGCGCGCAGCCGCACGTCGCGCGGCTCGACGGCGCCGCCGTCGGCGCGGCTCGCGCGGACCACCAGAGCGGCCGGCCGCTGCAGCCGCAGCTCGCCGAGGTCGAGCCGCTCGTCGGCGTCGAGCTCGCGCTCCTCGAGCCAGAGGCCGCAGAAGCCGGGCGCGCCGAGATCCAGGACGTAGCGGCCGGGCGGCACCGGGCCGACGTCGAAGCGGCCCGCGTCCGACTCCAGGATCGGCCGGTGCACGAACGTGTTGCCGCCGACGCGGAAGACTCCCACCTTCGAACCCGCGACCGGCACTCCCTCCGGTCCGACCACGCGGCCGACGAGGTGCGCCGACGGGCGATGCTTCGCGTCGAGCACGAGCGTGAGCTCGCCGTCCGGCTTCGCCGGCCCGTGTTCGAGCGCGACGAACCACGGCGCGTCCGGGTCGAAGACCTGCAGCGTCCACGCGATGTCCGCGACCCCTTCCATCGCGAAGCGGCCCTCGTCGTCGGTGGTCTGCGGGGGCGGGTAGGCCCCGCGCAGCGGCTCGACCGGCTGCGCGGAGACGCGGCACCTCGCCAGACCGCGCCCGCCGGCGTCGACGACGCGACCGCGGAACGCGAGCGGCCGCGCGAGCACGAGGTCGACGCGCAGCTCGGCGCCTTCGGCCACGGTGCAGTTCTGCATCGTCGAGCCGCGCGTCCCCGCGTCGACGCGCAGCGTCACGAGGCCGGGCGTCACGTGCTCGAAGGCGAAGCCGCCGCGCTCGTCGCTGCGCGCCGCCCGCTGGCCCAGCAGGAAGAGGCGCGGCTCGAAGCTCAGCATCGCGACGATCGAGACGCCGGCGAGCGGCGCGCCGTCGGCGTCGCGCACCGTGCCGACCAGGGAGCCGCCCTTCGTGAGCACGAGCTCGCGCTCCGCTGCGTCGCCGCCCTCGATGCGGACGTTCTCCGTGCGCGGCGCGAAGCCGTTGGCGAGCGCGGCGACGCTCGCTTCGTCGAGCGGAAGCGCCGCGATCTCGAAGCGGCCGTCGGCGCCGCTGCGCGCACTGCACGGCGGCGGTCCCGCGCCGATCGAGCCGTCGCTGTTGAGCCACGAACCGCGCTCCTCGCCGACCGCGACGAGCAGCGCGCCGGCCACGGGACGGCCCGCGCCGTCGACGACGCGCCCGCGCAGCGCGCCGCCGCGCTGGCCGAGGACGAGGCGCACCTTGCGCAGGTGCGAGCGGTCGAGGCCGAAGGTCGCGGCGATCGCACCCGTCGTCGCGAAGCCCGGTGCGCGCGCCGCGAGGTAGTGCAGCGGCGCCACCGACTCGAGGCGGAAGCGGCCGTGCTCGTCGGAGGACGCGACGAGCGCGCCGTCGGAGAAGGACTGGTTCGAGTCGCCGAGCCAGATCGAGGCGCCCGCGACGGGCCGCTCCGCGCCGTCGACCACCTCGCCCTCGACGACGACGCCGAGCGGGAGCGCGAGCGTCGCCTCGACCACCTCGCCCGCGCGCACCGCGACTTCGCGCGAGCACGGCGTCGGCGCCACGCCCGTCTCCGCGCCGTCGCCGTCGAAACCCGCCGCGACCAGGACGAAGCGGCCCGGCGCGACGTCGCGCACGAGCAGTTCGCCGCGCTCGTCGGTGACGGCGCGGCGCGTCGTCGGGAAGGGGCCGTGGTCGCCCTCGACGGCGGCCGTCCAGCGGACGTGGGTGCGCGGCGCGACGCGGCCGTCCTCCATCCAGACGGTCTTCAGGTGCAGCGCACCGCAGCCGGCCGCGATCGCGTCGGCGCCGGGCGGGGCGACGGCGGCCCGCTCGACCGCCGTCCGCTCCGCCGCCGCGACCTCGGTCGACGGCACGCCGCGCGCCGCCGCGTCGGCCGCGGCGACGGGCGCCGCCGGCCCGCCCGTCGCGTCGACCCGACTCGCGGCGGAATCGCCCGCGCCGAGCCGCCAGAGCACGACTCCGCCGAACAACACGAGCGACGCCGCGGCGAGCGAGAGCTTGGTCGTGGTGCTCACGAGCGGGACTCCGAGGAACGGCAGGAGCGCGGCGAGCGTCGCCTCGCCGCCGCCGAGCTCCGCGTCGAGCTGCGCGCGCAGCGTCTGCAGCGCCCGGCGCAGCCGCGTGCGCGCCGTCTCGAGCGGGACGCCGAGCCGCTCGGCGGCCTTCGCGACGGTGAGGCCGTCGAAATGGTGGAGCAGGACGATCGAGCGGTACGGCGGATCGAGCGCGAGCACCAGCGCGACCAGCCGCTGGTGCAGCTCCATCCGCTGGACGAGCGCGTCGGCCGGCGCCGTCTCGCTCCCGGCGGCGCCGCTCCCCGCGACGTCCCGCGCGAGTCTCCGCTCGTCGGCGCGCCGCTCGTCGCGGGCGAGGCGGAGGACGACGCGCCGCAGCCACGCGCGCAGATGGAGCGGCCGCGCCGGCGCCCGCTCGAGCACGCGCAGGTAGGTGCGCTGGACGAGGTCGTCGGCGTCGGCGCCCGCGCCGACCAGCCCGCGCGCGAGCGCGCGCAGGAACCCCTGGTGCGCCACGATCTCCCGCACGTCGAGCGGATCGGGCCGCGACGGTCCCGATCGTCCGATCGGGAGGGCGTCGCGGGGCGGGGGGCGGGACGACATGGCGCGAGAGTAGACGCCGCCGCCGCGCGCGCCGGGTTCAGCGCGCGCGTACCATCGGGCGCTCCCGGGTCGCGACCGATGGCGGCCCGGCGCACCTCCGAACCGGAGCCGACGATGAGAGTGGTGGTGAGCGGGGCGAACGGCATGGTGGGGACGGCGCTCGCGGCCCTCCTCGCGGCGCGCGGCGATACGGTGCGCCGGCTCGTGCGCCACGCGGAGTCGGACGCCGACGCCACCTGGGATCCGGCGAAGGGCGACCTCGACGTGCGCGTGTTCGAGGGGGTCGATGCGGTCGTCCACCTCGCCGGCGACCCGATCGGCGCGGGGCGCTGGACTGCCGAGAAGAAGCAGCGCATCCGCGACAGCCGCGTGCGCGGGACGCGGCTCCTCGCGACGACGCTCGCGCGCGCGACGAAACGGCCGCGCGTGCTGGTGAGCGCGTCCGCGATCGGGTTCTACGGCGACCGCGGCGACGCGCTCCTCGACGAGAGCTCGTCGCTCGGTCCCGGCTTCCTCGCCGACGTCGGCCGCGAGTGGGAGGAGGCGACCCGGCCCGCCTACGACGCAGGCATCCGCGTCGTGAACACGCGCTTCGGCTTCATCCTCTCGGCGAAGGGGGGCGGGCTGAAGCAGATGCTGCCGCCCTTCCGGCTCGGGGTCGGCGGGCCGCTCGGCGGCGGGCGCCAATGGATGAGCTGGGTCGCGCTCGACGACGTCGCGGCTGCGCTCGCGCACGCGCTCGCGCACGAGCCGCTGCGCGGAGCGGTGAACGTCGTCGCGCCGAACCCCGTCACCAACAAGGACTTCACTCGCCTGCTCGGCCACGTCCTCGGCCGGCCGACGGTGCTGCCGATGCCGGGCTTCGCCGTGCGCGCGCTCTTCGGCGAGATGGGGGAGGAGCTGCTGCTCGCGAGCCAGCGCGTCTCCTCGAAGAAGCTGCAGGAGTCGGGCTTCGCGTTCACTTGGCCGTCGCTCGAGGGCGCGCTGCGCCACCTCCTGATCGAGCCGTCCGCCGCCGCGCCCGCTCCCGCTGCCGCCGAAAGGGCGCACGCTCCATGACCGACTCGATCACGCCGCGCGCGGCGCAGCCTGCGCTCCCGCTCGAGTCGCTGCTGGTGAAGGGGCCGCCGGGCGAGAACTGCGTCCCGCTCGACGTCGTCTTCGTCGGCGCCGGGCCGGCCGGCCTCTCGGGCGCGCTCGAGCTGAAGCGCCTCGTGAAGGAGGAGCAGCAGAAGGACCCCGGCTTCGCCGACGTCGAGGTCGGCGTGCTCGAGAAGGCCGAGTCGCTCGGCGAGCACAACCTCTCTGGCGCGGTGGTCAACCCCTCTGCCTTCCACGAGCTGTTCAAGGGGATGCCGGACAGCGAGCTCCCGCTCGGGCGGCGCATCGATACGGAGGCGGTCTACCTGCTGAGCGCGACCGGTGCGACGCGCCTGCCGACGCCGCCCACGATGAAGAACCACGGCAACTACGTGGGGTCGATCTGCGAGATCGTGCGCTGGCTCGGCGCGAAGGCGGAGGCGGCCGGCGTCAACCTCTTCACCGGCTTCCCGGCCGCGGCGCTGCGCGTCGACAACGACCGCGTCGTCGGCGTGCGCACCGCGCCGAGCGGATTGACCCGGGATGGCAAGCCGGGCGCGAACTTCGGCCCGCCGACCGACATCGACGCGAAGGTGACCGTGCTGTCGGAGGGGACGCGCGGGCTGCTCACGCAGGCGTGGCTCGAGTGGCAGCAGGTCGGCGCGAAGAACCCGCAGATCTACGCGCTCGGCGTGAAGGAGCTGTGGGAGACCAAGGTCCCGCTCGAGCAGGTCGTCGGGTCGCCGGTCGTCCACACGATGGGGTGGCCGCTCCCCACGGACGCGTTCGGCGGCTCCTTCCTCTATGCCGTCGCGGAGCGGCAGGTCGCGCTCGGGCTCGTCGTCGGGCTCGACTACCGCGACACCGGGCTCGACGTCCACGCGCTGCTGCAGAAGCTGAAGCTCCACCCGTTCGTGCGCCGCATCCTCGAGGGCGGCGAGCTGATCGAGTGGGGCGCGAAGACGATCCCGGAGGGCGGCTACTGGTCGCTGCCGGAGCGGCGCTCCGGCGACGGCTTGCTCCTGCTCGGCGACGCCGCCGGCTTCGTCGACGTGCCGTCGCTCAAGAGCATCCACTACACAATGTGGTCAAAAATCTTCACAACGCACACAATCTTCGCAACAATCCAAAAA
>DAINBU010000143.1:0-11442 GCA_036732755.1 Planctomycetota bacterium | reverse complement strand
CGCGCTCGTAGGCGGCGATCGTGAGCGGAGCGAGGCCGGCCTCGATCGCCGCCCAATGGAGGAAGCGATGGACCGATGCGGCCGCGGAGTCGTCCGGCTCGTCGCGCACGTCGCAGCTCCGTTTTCGCTTGACTGCGGGGGGGCGGCTACTAGCATCCCCCGCCTCGCCGCAGGCCCGCTCCCAGGTGATGTAAGCGCTTATCTGACAATGGCAAAGGCGAAACAGGGCTCGTCCAACAGCGGGCGGTCGAAGGCGTCGCGCCACCCCGCTCCGAAGCGCCCGTCGGCCCGGCCCGCACCGAAGCGGCCCGCGGCGAAGAGCGGGACCGCGAGCAAGGCGTCGCCCAAGGCGGCGACGATGAAAGCGCCGCCCAAGGCGGCAACGATGAATCCGCCGCCCAAGGCGGCGGTGGGAAAGTCGAAGGGCGCGGCCACGGCCGTGCTCCACGCGCCGGCGAAGAAGTCTGGCGCCGCGTCCGCGACCGTCGCCAAGGGCGACAAGAAGGCGGTGGGAGGAGCGTCGACTCCCGCAACGATCAACCGGGAGAAAGCTCCAGTGAAGGACGGCGGCAGGGACGGCAAGGCGATCGCGCCGGCGAAGGTCGCGGTCCCGAAGGGCGCGAAGGAGCTGATCGTCAAGGGGCGCGACGGCAAGCCCGTGAAGGAGGCCGCGAAGGACGCGGGCAAGGGCGTCGCCAAGGACGCCAAGGGCAAGCCCATCAAGGGCAAGGTCCTCGTGCCGCCGCCGCCGCCCCGCAAGATCCAGGTGGTCCAGCTCTCGACGCTCAAGCCGGGCGCGCGCGGCTCGCGGACGGTGCTCGCGCGCCGGCCCGACGACGGCGTCGAGAAGGCGCAGACCAACGGCGGCGCGAAGAAGCGCCGCTCGGCCGAGCTCACGACGCAGCAGCTCGACCACTTCCGCGAGCTGCTCGAGCAGCGGCGCCACCGCCTCTCGAGCGACCTCACCCTCATGCAGGACGAAGCTCTCAAAGTCACCGGACAGGACAACTCGGCCGACAGCGTCGCCGACGCCGGCACCGACAACTATGAACAGGACTTCACGCTCGGGCTGATCGAGAGCGAGGAGGCGCTGGCGCGCGAGGTCGACGAGGCGCTGATCCGCCTCGAGCAGGCCGCATTCGGCGTGTGCGAGACGTGCGAGACGCCGATCCCGCTGGCGCGGCTCGAGATCCTGCCCTTCACCCGCTACTGCGTCGAATGCCAGCAGAAGCGGGAAGGCCAGGGCTGACGTGAGCGACGGTCCGGCGGCGCCGCATCGGGCGCGCACGTCGTGGATCTTCTGGGGGGCGGCGCTCGCGATCCTCGCCCTCGATCTCTGGACCAAGCACCTCGTCTTCCAGCAGCTCGAAGTCGACCCGGCGAAGTACAAGACGATCGCCGAGTTCCACGTCGCGGCGCCGGCGCCGCGGATCTTCGTGGCGGGCGACTGGCTGCGCTTCGTCGCGACGCTCAACCCCGGGATGATGTGGGGGAAGTTCGACGAGTATCCCGGGGTGCTGAAGGTGGTGCGGCCGCTCGCGGTTCTCGTGATCTTCATCCTGCTCGGCAGCATCCCGGCCGGGCAATGGAGCGCGCGTCTCGCGCTGGGGGGGATCCTGGGCGGCGCGCTCGGCAACATCTACGACTCGTTCCGCTACATCGGCGTGCGCGACTTCCTCGAGGTCAACTTCGACCACGTGCCGGTGTTCAACCCGTTCCCCGCCTTCAACCTCGCCGACTCGGCGATCTGCGTCGGCGTCGCGGTGCTCGCGCTCGGCATGCTGCGCTCGTCCAAGGAGCCGTCGAAAGCGACCTCGGAGGAGGCGCCGCGGGAGCCGGCGCGGGAGCCGGTTCCTCCGACCAGCTGAAACGCGCGGAGGTTCGTCGCTTGGCCACGCTCGACACCGTCCTCGGGCCGCTGCGACTCGCCAATCCGCTGCTGTCGGCGTCGGGCACGTTCGGCCACGAGGACGAGATGGCCGCGTGGATCGGCCTGCGCGAGCCGGGCATGGTCGTCCTGAAGACGGTCACGCTCCACCCGCGCAAGGGAAACCCGCCGCCGCGCATCGTCGAGGTGCCGGGCGGGATCCTGAACTCGATCGGGCTCCCGAACGAGGGCGTCGACCACCTGATCGCCGTCACGCTCGCGCGCATGCGCGGCCGCTGCGCCGCGCTGATGGTCAACGTCGCCGGCGAGCGCCTCCCCGAGTTCGGCGTCATCGCCGGGAAGCTCGCCCGCGCCCACCGCGAGCGGCCGGACGACTTCCAAGCGATCGAGCTCAATCTCTCCTGCCCCAACGTCGAGTCGGGCTTCCCCTTCGCGAAGAGCCCCGAGCTCGCGCGCGAGTGCGTGCGCCTGGTCCGCGAGCAGACCGACCTGCCGCTCTTCGCCAAGCTCTCGCCGAACGTCGCCGACATCGTCGAGATCGCCGACGCGTGCCGCGCGGGCGGGGCGGACGGCTTCACGCTGATCAACACGGCGCTCGGCATGGCGCTCGACTGGAAGACGGGGCGCCCGAAGCTCGGCGCGGGCCACGGCGGTTTTTCCGGGCCGGCGCTCAAGGCGCAGGCCGTCTATCTGGTGCACGCTGTCGCGAAGAAGCTCGCCCTGCCGATCATCGGTGCGGGGGGCGTCGAGACGGCCGAGGACGTCATGGAGATGCTGGCTGCGGGCGCGCACGCGGTGCAGGTCGGGACGGCGACGTTCCGCGACCCGCTCGCGTTGCGGAAGATGGCGGAGCGGCTGCCCGCGCTGCTCGACGAGGTCGGGGCGCGCGATCCCGGCGAACAGACCGGCCGCGCGCACCGCGCGGCGCGGCGCGACGGCGGGACGGCGCAGGGATCCGCCGCGCCGTGAAGCTCGCGCAGTTCCGCGCCGACGACCTGAAGCGCGCGATCGAGATCTACCTCGAGACGGCGTGGGGGACGACGCCCTGTCCGCGCCTGCCGAAGCTGCCCGACACCGAGGGGCAGCGCGTCGCCGCGCTGCTGCCGCCGAAGCTGCCCGGCGTCTTCCGGCACGAGCCGGCGCGGCCGCCCGAGAAGATCGTCGACGAGTACACGCTGCAGCTCGGCAACCGGCGCTACGGACTGATGAAGCTCGTGCTCGGCGAGCACCTGATCGTCGGCGAGTACTTCCTCTCGGTCGACACGCACGACTGGATGTTCAAGCCCGACGCCGCCGATCCGGAGGAGCAGCGCACGTGGGAGGAGACGCTGCGCTACAACGCCGACCTGAAGGAGCAGATCGAGCGGCGCTGGAACGAGGCGAAGCTCCCGACGCTCCACGACCTGCGGACCTTCCTGTCGACCTCGCAGGTCTGCCCGGCCACGCGGCGCGGCCTGCGGATCCTGATCGTCGACGACGACCGCGTCGCGGCCGAGACGCTGGCCGCCTTCCTCGACTCCCGCGGTTTCGACTCCGACGTCGCGCACGACGGCGTCGAGGGGCTCCTGCGGGCCGACGCGACGCGCCACCAGCTCGTGATCATGGACGTCGACATGCCGCGCAAGACCGGCCTCGAGGCGACCGCCGAGCTCAAGGCCGACCCGGCGCGCGCCGCGATCCCGGTGCTCCTCTCGTCGAAGCGGCCGTTGCAGCGGACCGCCGCCGACGCCGCCAACGGACCCTTCGAGCTGCTCGTGAAGCCGCCCGCCGGCGCCAACGCCTTCCTGGTCAAGCCGTTTCAGGCCGACGTCTTGCTGTACTTCGTCGAGTCGCTCCTCAAGACGTCGGGAACGGGCCCACCTCCCGGTGCGTGAGCGAGGCGACGGCGACAACCTGGCGCGCGGCGTCCAGGTTGACGCACCCGGGGGACCCCGTTAAAGGTCTCCGTTTCTTCCCGTAGCGCCGCTCCCTTCGCTCGCCGAGCGGCCCGGCCGGACCGATCTCCCGATCGGCACCACGTCGCGGCGACTTCGCGGGCGGCGTCCCCCGCGGAACGGCCATGCCCGAGAACGAACCGGTCACGAAAGACGTCGAGTTCATCGAGCGCTTCGGCCGCTGGATCGGCGAGGTGTTCGAGAAGCTCGGCGAGAGCTCGGGCGGGATCCTGCGCCGCTTCCTCCGCTCGCGCAACGCCCGCCTCATCGACCGCTACTCCGCGGTCGTCAAGCGCATCAACGTCTTCGAGCCCGCGTTCGAGAAGCTCACGCAGGACGAGATGAAGGCGAAGGTGACGGCGTGGAAGGCCCGCCTGAAGGACAAGTCGCGCGACGAGCAGCAGTCGATCCTCGACGAGATCCTGCCCGAGGCGTTCGCCCTGGTCCGCGAGGCGAGCAAGCGCACCATCGGGCTGCGCCACTTCGACGTCCAGCTGCTCGGCGGGATCGTCCTGCACGAGGGCAAGATCGCCGAGATGGCGACCGGCGAGGGCAAGACGCTCGTCGCCACCTGCCCGACCTTCCTGAACGCGCTCTCGGGCCGCGGCGTCTACATCGTCACCGTCAACGACTACCTCGCGCGCCGCGACGCCGAGTGGATGGGGCCGATCCACCAGTACCTCGGCCTCACGGTCGGCTGCATCCAGTCGACCATGGACCCGTGGGTGCGGCAGCCCGAGTACTCCGCCGACATCACCTACGGCACCAACAACGAGTTCGGCTTCGACTACCTGCGCGACAACATGAAGTCGCGCGCCGACCTGCAGGTCCAGAAGCACCTGCACTACGCCATCGTCGACGAGGTCGACTCGATCCTGGTCGACGAGGCGCGCACCCCGCTGATCATCTCGGGCATGCCCGAGCAGTCGACCCGCAAGTACTACGTGGCCGACGGCGTCGCGCGCCGCCTCGTGAAGGGCAGGCACTTCGAGGTCAAGGAGAAGGAGCACACCGTCGTCCTGACCGAGGACGGCATCGAGGAGGCCCAGAAGCTGGTCGGCGTGCCGACGTTCTACGACGGTCCGCACATGGACTGGCCGCACCACATCGAGCAGGCGCTGCGCGCCCACAACCTCTACCACCTCGACAAGGAGTACGTGAAGCGGATCGGCGAGGACGGCGCGCCGGAGATCATCATCGTCGACGAGTTCACCGGCCGCATGATGCCGGGGCGGCGCTGGTCGGACGGCCTGCACCAGGCCGTGGAGGCCAAGGAGGGCATCCGCATCCGCGAGGAGAACCAGACCCTCGCGACGATCACCTTCCAGAACTACTTCAAGCTCTACTGGAAGATCGCCGGCATGACCGGCACCGCCATGACCGAGGCGGCCGAGTTCAGCAAGATCTACGAGCTCGACGTCGTCCAGATCCCGACCAACGCGAAGAACGTCCGCGTCGACCGCGACGACGTGATCTATCGCGCGCAGAAGGAGAAGTTCCCCTTCGTCGTGCAGGAGATCGTCGCGCTGCACCAGGCCGGCCGCCCGGTCCTGGTCGGCACCGCGAGCATCGAGAAGAGCGAGCTCTGCTCGCGCTACCTGACCGAGCCGCAGCTCATGACCGACGTCGTGCTGCGCCGCGCGAAGCACGCCGAGGCGTCGCTCGACAAGCTCAAGATCGCCGAGGATCTGAAGGAGAAGGTGCGCGACATCCTCGCGCGGCCGGCGCGGCTCGACGGCGCCAAGGCGCGCCAGGTCGCCGACGAGGTGGTCGAGGCGTCGCCGCGCTCCGACCTCGCCTTCTGGATGGACGGCGTGGCCAAGGCGGCCGAGGCGCTCGACGCGATCCGCGCCGGCGTCCCGCACAACGTGCTCAACGCGAAGAACCACGAGCGCGAGGCCGAATTCGTGGCGCAGGCCGGGCGCGTCGCCGCCGTCACCATCGCCACCAACATGGCCGGCCGCGGCACCGACATCCTGCTCGGCGGCAACCCGGAGTTCCTGGCGCGCACCGAGATGAAGGCGCTCGGCCTCGACTGGAAGGTCGAGACCGCGAAGTACAAGGAGCTGCTCGACAAGGCGCGCGCGCAGTGCGAGGTCGAGAAGAAGAAGGTGATCTCGCTCGGCGGCCTGCACGTGCTCGGCACCGAGCGCCACGAGGCCCGCCGCATCGACAACCAGCTGCGCGGCCGCTGCGCGCGCCAAGGCGACCCGGGCTCCTCGAGCTTCTACCTCTCGCTCGAGGACGACCTGATGCGGATCTTCGCGAACGACCGCGTGCAGCGCATCCTCGAGCTGGTCGGCATGACCGAGGACGTCGACATCCAGAGCGGCATGGTGTCGCGCTCGATCCGGCGCGCGCAGAAGCGCGTCGAGGACCGCAACTTCGAGATCCGCAAGAACCTCCTCGAATACGACGAGGTGATGGACAAGCAGCGCCGCACCGTCTACGGCCTGCGCCAGGAGGTGCTCGAGGGCTCGGACGTGAAGGAGCGCATCCTCGACATGATCGGCGACGACGTCGAGCGCCTGGTCGCCGTCTACGTCAACGAGCGGCCCGAGAAGAAGGACTACGAGGAGGCGGCGCGCGCGGTCAACCAGAAGATCGGGACGGCGGTCGACGGCGGCTCCTACTTCGGGCGCTCCGCGGAGGAGCTGAACGACGCGATGGTCGCCGCCGCGCGCGAGCTCTACGAGAAGCGCGAGGCGCTCTTCGGCGTCGAGACGATGCGCCGCATCGAGCGCGGGCTCCTGCTGCAAGTGATCGACACCAAGTGGAAGGACCACCTGATCAACGTCGACGCGCTGCGCTCGGGCATCGGGCTGCGCAGCTACGGGCAGATCGACCCGAAGAACGAGTTCAAGAAGGAGGGCTTCCGCCTCTTCGAGGAGATGCTGGCGTCGATCGGCGACGAGGTGCTGATGGTGCTGTTCCGCCTGAAGCCCGAGGCGCCGCCGTCGGCCGGGAACGCTCCTTCGCCCGCGCCGCTGCCGCCTCCGGCGCCCGCGACGGGCGGCGGCGCGGCCATTCGTCCCGCGCCGGCCGCGCCGGTCGAGCGGCCGCGCGTCGAGCCGCGGCCGTTGCTCGACCGTCCCGCGGTCGTCCCGAAGCGTCCGCTCGAGATGCCCAAGCCCGCGGCGCCCGCCGCCGCCGCCGCCGCCGCGAAGCAGCCGGTCGACCTGACGCGCAAGGCGATGGATCAGGCGTCGGGCGGCGCGCCGTCGTTGCGCAGCGTCAACGCGCCGATCGGCCGCGCGCCGCCGCCGGGCGCCGTGCCGCGCGTCGGCCGCAACGACGACTGCCCGTGCGGCAGCGGCAAGAAGTACAAGAAGTGCCATGGAGCTTCCGCCGCTTGACGCGGCAGGGAGGCCCGCCGCCGATCCCGGCGCTGCCGCACGCGCTCTATTCCGCAGCGGCGCTGCTCTTCTGCGTACTCGCGGCGCCGTGGTTCGCCTGGAGGTCGCGGCGCGACCCGGCGCTGCGCGCGTCGCTCGGCGGGCGGCTCGGCCGCGGCGAGCGTCGAGCGGGCGAGCGACCGTGCGTCTGGTTCCACGCCGTCTCGGTCGGCGAACTGCGATTGTCGCGCGCCCTGATCGACCGCTTCGCCGAGCGGCGCCCCGACCTCGACGTCGCCGTCAGCGCGACGACGGGCGCCGGGCTCGCGCTCGCGCGCGAGCTGCACGGCGGGAAGCCGGGAC
Source organism: Planctomycetota bacterium (assembly GCA_036732755.1). Taxonomy (GTDB): domain Bacteria; phylum Planctomycetota; class B15-G4; order B15-G4; family SIAN01; genus DASRRB01. The sequence continues at coordinate 3,922 of DAINBU010000143.1, read as the reverse complement.
GCTTCGTCCTGCAGTTCCCGCTCGACGCGCGCTTCGCGGTGCGGCGCGTCTTCGAGCGCGTGCGGCCGGTCGCGCTGGTCCTGGTCGAGCTCGAGCTCTGGCCCAACGTGCTCGCCGAGGCGCGCGCCCGTGGCGTCCCGGTCGCGGTCGTGAACGCGCGCGTCTCGGAACGCTCGTTCCGGCGCTACCGCCGCCTCGAGCCGCTCGCCCGCCTCTTCGCGCAGGTCGACGCATGGTCGGCGCTGGACGAGGGGGTGGCGCAGAGGCTGCGCGCGCTCGGCGTCGCGCCGGAGCGCGTCACGGTCCCGGGCAACCTCAAGCACGATGCGCTGCGCACCGCCGCCGACCCGGCGAAGGTGGCGCGCCTGCGCGCCGAGTGCGGGCTCACGGACGGCGCGCGCGTCCTCGCGGGGGGCAGCACCCACCCGGGCGAGGAGGAGCTGCTGGTCGCGCTGCTGCCGCGGCTCGAGGCCGTCGCGCCGGGGCTGCGCCTGCTGGTCGCGCCGCGCCACGTCGAGCGCGGCGAGGAGGTCGCGCGGGAGGTCGAGCGCGCCGGGCGGAACGCCGTGCGGCTCACCGTGCTGCGCCGCGCCGGGACGACGGCGCCCGCCGGCTCGGTCGTCGTCGTCGACACCATCGGCGAGCTCGAAGCGGTCTACGAGCTCGCGGAGGTCGCCTTCGTCGGCGGCTCGCTCGTGCCGCGCGGCGGCCAGAACGTGCTCGAGCCGGCGGCGCTCGGCAGGCCGACGCTGTTCGGACCGGGGACCGAGAATTTCTCGCGCGAGGTCGCGCGCCTGAAAGAGCGCGCGGCTGCCGTCGAGGTCGCGGACGGCGCGGCCCTCGGCCGCGAGCTCGCGCGCCTGCTCGGGGACCCGGCCGCGCGGCGCGACCTCGGCGGGCGCGCGCAGGAGGCGGCGGCGGGCCTGCAAGGCGCGACCGGGCGCACGCTCGAGGCGCTCGCCGCGTGGATCGGGCGGCACTGAGGGGAAGCCGAGGCTTCCGATCGGCGCGCCGGACGGCAGAATCGCGACCCCTTTCCACCCACCCCGCCGCGATTCCGCGGGCGCGGACGACCACGGAGACCTCGATCGAAATGGGCAAGCGGACCCTCTTCACCTCCGAGTCGGTGGCCATGGGCCACCCCGACAAGCTCGCCGACCAGATCTCCGACTCGATCCTCGACGCGTGCCTCGAGCAGGACGCCGTCTCGCGCGTGGCGTGCGAGACGCTGCTCACGACCGGGCAGGTGGTCATCGCCGGAGAGCTCACGACCACGGCGAAGGTCGACTACATGCAGGTCGCGCGCGAGACGCTGAACAAGGTCGGCTACACCGACGACCGCTTCGGCATCTGCGGCGACACCTGCGGGGTCATGGTCTCGATCCACAACCAGTCGCCCGACATCGCGCAGGGCGTCGCCAAGGACCGCAAGGTCCACCTCGAGCAGGGCGCCGGCGACCAGGGGCTCATGTTCGGCTACGCGTGCGACGAGACGCCCGAGCTGATGCCGATGCCGATCATGTTCGCGCACCGGCTGATCATGAAGCTCGCCGACCTGCGCTTCTCCAAGAAGATCAAGTACCTCCGTCCCGACGCAAAGAGCCAGGTGACGATCGAGTACGACGGCCAGAAGCCGAAGCGCGTCGAGGCGGTCGTGATCTCGACGCAGCACGAGCCCGACGCCGAGCACGAGAAGATCACGGCCGACATGATCAAGCACGTGATCAAGTCGGAGATCCCGGCCAAGATGATGGACGCGGACACCAAGATCCACGTCAACCCGACCGGCCGCTTCGTCATCGGCGGCCCGCAGGGCGACACCGGCGTCACCGGCCGCAAGATCATCGTCGACAGCTACGGCGGGATGGGGCGGCACGGCGGCGGCGCCTTCAGCGGCAAGGACCCCTCGAAGGTCGACCGCTCGGCCGCCTACGCGGCGCGCTGGGTCGCGAAAAACGTCGTCGCGGCGCGTCTCGCCGAGCGCTGCGAGGTGCAGGTCGCCTACGCGATCGGCGTCGCGAGGCCCGTCTCGGTCTCGATCGACACCTTCGGGACGGCCAAGGTCGACGAGGAGAAGATCGAGAAGGCGATCCACCGCCACTTCGACCTGCGGCCGGGCGCGATCATCCGCGACCTCGATCTGTTGAAGCCGATCTACTTCGAGACGGCGCGCCACGGCCACTTCGGGCGCAGCCAGTTCAGCTGGGAGCAGACCGGCAAGGCCGAGGCGCTGCGGAAGGACTGCGGGGCCTGACGGAGGCGGCCACGACGGTGGAGCCGGCGGCACCCACGACGGCGGAGCCGGCGGCACTTCGTCGGGCGGCGCCGCCACTGTGCGTTACGTCCGCGCGCTTTCGCACTATGCTTCCCGGTCCGATCCTGCTGCAAGGAGTCCCCATGAAAGCCTCCTCGACCCGCCGGGCCGGCTTCACGCTGATCGAGCTGCTCGCGGTGATCGCGATCCTCGGCCTGCTGATGGGCCTCGCCGTGCCGCTGATCAGCAACGCCAAGGCGACCGCGAACCAGCACGCCTGCCAGGAACAGCTCCGCCAGCTCGCCGGCAACCTGCAGCTCTGGGCCGACACGCGCAACCGGGGCAACTTCCCCAAGGAGTCGGGCCCGCGCATGCTCCTCGTGCTCCTGAAGGACGGACAGATCTCCGACAAGGAAGCCGACTCGCTGTTCCGCTGCCCCGGAACGAACGACGAGACGCGCTCGGCGGACGATCCGAAGACGCCGGCGTCGGGGCTCAAGGACTTCCAGAGCTTCGACAAGACCTGCATCTCGTACGCGGGCCGCGACAACAAGACGTTCGCGATCAACAAGAACAAGCTCGGCGAGGAGGTCCTCGCGTCGGACGACAACGACAACGGCGACGGCACCGGCCGGGCGAACCACAAGCACTTGACCAACATCGTCTACGCCGACTCGCACGTCGGCGCGATCGACGTGAAGGACTTCAAGTCCGAGCTGCCCGAGGACCAAGATTGGGTGACGGTCGGCCCCGACTCCCCGAGCCCCGAGCTCAAGAAGATGCTGTCGGAGTGAGGCAGCGAGCGTTTCCTTGACACCCGAGCCGGTGCGGCGCTGAAATGCCGCGCCCTTCCGATCGAACCTGGCTGCGGAGGCTGAACGGACCCATGCGACTCGCGCTCCTGATCGCCGCCTTCACGCTCTTCACCGCGCCGCTCCACGCGGACGTGCGCTGGACCCTCGACTGCAAGGTCGACCGCGTCGGCACGCTTCACCTGAAAGGCGTCGAGGGCGACGGCGACTACGCCTTCGTCTGCCTCACCGTCACCAACAACACCGGCAAGGAGGTGCCGCTGAGCCTCGGCGCCTGGGCCGACACCGACGTCGCCGGCCGCAAGTACCGCGGCACCAACGACCCGGTCGTGAAGGAGGCGGTCGAGAAGCGGACCGGCAAGACTTGGAAGACGCTCGAAGAGGCGCGCGGCAAGCTCGCCGACAAGGGGACCGCCGAGGTGCTGATCAGCCTCGGGAAGATCGACCCGAACGTCGACGTGCTGAGCGTCCACCTCACCGGCCTGATCGACCGCGTCTACCGCGACCGCCGCAAGACGTGGGTGGAGGACCGCGCGCTGGTCCTCACGTTGACGCGGCCGGGCGACGAGTTCCACCGGCAGGACGCGCTGCTCAAGCTGACCGACCGGCGCTGGAAGGTCCTGACCGAGGCGAAGGAGCTGCGCAAGGTCTGACCCGCGCCCCCTCTCCTGAACCACGCGCGGCGCCGCGGAACGGCCGTTCTGCGGCGCCGCTTCCGTTCCCGTTCACTGGCGCGCGCCCGCGCGAGGTCCTAGCATCTTCGCTCCCCAAATCCGGGACGCGGCGCGCGGACGGACGCGCCGACGCGGCGCAGGCCAGGAGAGCGACGCATGGCAGACACCCAGGGCACGTTGGG
>DAINBU010000142.1:0-11598 GCA_036732755.1 Planctomycetota bacterium | reverse complement strand
CCGGGCGCCCGCACGCGCTCGTCGGCCTTCGTCGCGCGCAGCTCGCTGCGCACTACCTGGCTCGGCTGCACGCGCGTCCGACGCTGCGCGCGCTGGCGACGACGACGGAGCTTCTCGCCGGCCTCCGGACTGAAGATCGGCGCCTGCGGGTCGAGCTTCAGCCAGGGCACCAGGATCGCCTGCGACTTTGGGCCGAGGCAGACGATCCGCGCTCGGCCGAAGTGCTGCGTCTTGTGGCGCCACGGCGTGTACCGCCACACCTTGCCGGTCCGGTCGACGTCGCAGGTCCGCATCATCCGCACCTCGCCGACGCGCATCCCGGTCAGGTACTGCAGCTCGACCATCGCGCGCACCATCGCCGGCAGGTGCGGCAGCACGGCCTCGTAGTCCTTCTCGGGCACAGGTTTGACGGCCTCGGGCTCCGGGGCCGCGGTCCGGTAGCGCCGCAGCCCGTCGACCGCCTGCAGCCCGTGGTAGGTGCTCGCCGGCACGAGTTCCTCGCCGGTCGCCCACTTGAACAGCCGCTTCACGCGCTGGACGTTGTGATTGACGCTGGACCGGCACCACGCACGCGCGACCATCGCGGCCTGGACGTCCTTCAGCCGCTTCGGGCTGAACTGCTCCGCCGGCAGCATCCCGTAGAGCTCGAGCAGGACGCCGAACGCGCGCACGAAGTTGTCGAGCTCGCCGGTCTGCTCGCCATCGGGCCCGACGAAGTAGGTCGCGTGCGCTTCGAGAAACTTCGCCGCGACGTCGGCCACGCGCACCGCACCCGGCTCCACCTCGACGCGCGCCGCGCCTTCTGGAAGGCAGCGCTGCGGCAGCCATCGCGCCAGCAGCGCCTCGTAGCGACGCTGCGCCTCGACGCGGTCCTTGCCGAGGTAGTGACTCCGGCCGTCGAGGACGACGCGCCAGTGGCCGCTCGGACGATGCAGGTTCAGCCGCGGGATGCGCGAGGAGCGCGGTCGGACGACCGGCTGCGCGACGTCGGCGGGGGACATGTGCGACGAGCCTTTCTTGGTACGGCGTACCAAAAACGGTCCACGTCGCACTGCTTCGTCGCCGAAGCAGGTTGCCGCATGTCGCGGCTCGGTCAGGTCTTGTGATGGTGGGCGATACTGGATTCGAACCAGTGACCCCCAGCTTGTCGAGCTGGTGCTCTAGCCAGCTGAGCTAATCGCCCGGTACTGCGACTTCGCGAGACTCGACGCTCTCGCCGTGCTGGTACGGCGTGAGAAGCGGAACCTTATAGGAGCCGTTCGGCGGGAGGATCAAGCGGCGTTTCCGCGGAGCGCGCCGCCAAGTTGTAATCGGTCGCGGTGCACGGACAATGCCCCGGCCCCGGCTCCGCGAATCGGGATCGAGGCGCGCGCGCCTCCCGGTCGATGGGGGAAGGAGGAGACCGGACGGATGACCTCGCCGCTGCACAAGGAAGTGCTGACGACGGGGGAGGTGGCACGGCTCTGCCACGTGACGATCCGCACCGCGATCAAGTGGTTCGAGAAGGGCCACTTGAAGGGCTACAAGATCCCGGGCTCGCGCGACCGGCGCTTCGCGCGCGCCGACGTGCTGCAGTTCATGAAGGAGCACGGGATCCCGCTCGCCGAGCGCGACTCCGAGCCCTCCTCGCGCCGCCGCATCCTGATCGTCGACGACGAGGAGGCGGTGGTGTCGATCCTCGAGGAGTACCTGCGCCAGATGGGCCAGTTCGACTGGCAGGTGGCGCGCAATGGGTACGAGGCGGGGCTCAAGACGCGGTCGTTCCGGCCGCACCTGCTGCTCACCGACTACAACCTCGGCGACATCACGGGCGGGCAGGTCGCGGAGAGCATCCGCGCCGACGCCGAGCTCGCCGACATGAAGATCGTCGTCTTCTCGGGCTTCGTCTCGGAGGCCGAGGCGCTGCAGCTCAAGGCGCGCGGCGTCGACGAGTTCCTGCGCAAGCCCTTCTCGTACGAAGACGTCCGCGACGCGATCTTCAAGCTGCTGAAGATCGGCGCCTGACCCCTACGTCCCGGGGATTCCGCCGGGGATCAGGGAGTCAGGGCCGCCGCGGCGCGCCAACGGTTGACGACGCGCTGGAGCGACTGGCCGGGGCACTCGGTCGGGCCCGGCCGGATCTCCTTGTGGGTGAAGACGTGGCCGCGGTCGACGCGGTAGCGCATGCAGAGCGAGGTGAGCAGATCGCCGAGCGCCTGCTTCTGCGCGCCCGACGGCTGCTCGACGTCGAAGTCGCCGATCAGCGCGATGCCGATGTTGCCGATGTTCAGGTCGGGCGTGCCGGCGTGCGCGCCCTGCCACTGCAGCGGGCGGCCCTCCCAGATGCGGCCGGCCGGATCGATCAGGAAGTGGTAGCCGATGTCGGCCCAGCCCTTGTCGTCCTGGTGCTCGATCTGGAACTTGTGGATCGCGTCGGCGGCGGTGCGCGGAGTGTTGTCGGGGAGGCGCGTCGCGGTGTGGTGCACCGTGATGCGCGTGATCGACGTCATGCGGTCGAGGTTCGAGTGCATGCGGCGCGCGCCCCACGCGGAGCGCGGCAGGACGTTCGGGAGCGCGACGCTGCTCGGCGCCGCGGGCGCGGCGGCGGGGGAGGGCGCGGCCGCGGGAGACGACGCGCTCGCCGCGGAGCTCGCCGGCAGCAGCATCGAGCGCAGCTCGACGAGGCGCGGGTTGCCTCGGTCGGCGATCTGGTTGTGGTACCACTTCGCGCGCCGCGTGTCGCCGATGCTCTCCGCGAGCAGAGAGAGGCGCATCGCGACGAGGTCGCGGTCGGTCCCGAGCGCGCGCGACATCGCCTCCTCGTAGTGCGCGCGCGCCTCGTCGTTCCGCTTGCAGACCAGCGCAATGTCGCCCTTCGCGGCCGCGAGCCGGAACTCGAGCGCGCGCCGCTTCGAGCCGTCGACGGGAAGCGAGGGGATCACCCGCTCGGCCTTCTGCACGTCGATCTCGGCGACGCTGGCGCGGCCGTCGAGCAGCCACGCGTCGGCGGCGTCGAACAGGCAGCGCGCCTGGAACGCGGGGTCGCCGTCGTCGCCCGCGAGCCGCGCCGACTCCTCGTACTGGCGCGCGGCCGTCGCATGGAGACCCTGGCCGCGCCACTCGTCGGCGCGGTCGCGTCCGGCGGTCGCCGCGTCGCTCTTCTCGAACTCGGGAGTCGAGCTGCAGCCGGTGCCGAGCACGAGTCCCGTCAGCGCGCCGAAAACGAAGACGCTTCGACCGAGCGACGCGACTGCTCGTGTCCGCATCATGACCCCCTCCCGAAAGACCCGCGCGCCGCCGGTTTCCGCCTCCGCCGTCGCGCAACTGCCCGCCTTCCGCCAGGAAGCGAGCCGCCGGAAAGCTACCCGGGCGCTCCGGGGGATCAAGCGCGCGCTCAAGCGGCGCGAGCGGGCGGTCGATCGCAGTTCGTGCCACGCCGATCGGTGGGGGCGTCGAGGAGCGGACGATGGGTGCGCCGTGCGTGCTGCTGGTCGACGGCGAACCGCTGCGGCTGCGGTCGCTCGCGAGCGCGCTCGCCGGCGACGGATTCGAGGTCCTGGAGAGCGCAGACGGCGGCGAGGCGGCCGAGCTCTGCCGCCGCCGGCACCCCGAGGTCGTCGTGCTCGACGGCGCGACCTTGCGGCGCGACGGGGGACGCGCTCTCGAGGAGTGGCGCAAGGGCGGAGCGCCGCGCGCGGCGACCTGCATGATCTTCCTGACCGGCCGCTCCGAACCCGACGACCGCCGCCTCGGCGACGAGCTCGGGGCCACCGACTACCTGGCGCGGCCGTTCGCGCCCACGCTCCTCGCGCGCCGCGCTCGGGAGCTCCTGACCGCCGACGCCGGCCGCGGGGCCCCTCCCCAGCGCGAGCCTTGAAAGTCCGCCGCCGCGCTTGAGAATCGCCGCCCCCCGGAGCACGGAGGCGCGGCAGAGGCCGGCGCCTCCGGGACCGGGCCCGTCCGCGGCGCCTCAGGATCCGCAAGACATGCCATCGCGTCCCCTCGTGCTCGCGCGCCGGATGGAGCGGCTCGGCACCGAAACGGCCTTCGAGGTCCTCGCGCGGGCGCGGGAGCTCGAGCGGCAGGGCCGGTCGATCGTCCACCTCGAGATCGGCGAGCCCGACTTCGACACCCCCAAGCACATCGTCGACGCGGCGGTCGAGGCGCTGCGCAGCGGCAAGACGCACTACGGGCCGTCGACCGGCCTGCCCGAGCTGCGCGAGGCGATCGCCGCCGACTTCACGAAGCGGCGCGGGACCCCGATCGCGGCCGACAACGTCACCGTGCTGGCGGGCGGCAAGCCGGCGATCTTCTTCCCGCTGCTCGCCCTGCTCGACGAGGGCGACGAGGCGATCTACCCCAACCCGGGCTTCCCTATCTACGAGTCGATGATCGAGTTCTCGGGCGCCAAGGCGGTCCCGCTGCCGCTGCGCGAGGCGAACCAGTTCCGGACCGACGTCGACGAGCTCAAGCGGCTGATCACGCCGAAGACGAAGATCGTGATCGTCAATTCGCCGCACAACCCCTGCGGCTCGGTGCTGCCGCCCGACGACGTGAGGCGCATCGCCGAGCTCTGCGCCGAGCGCGGCATCTGGCTGTTCAGCGACGAGATCTACTGCCGCATCATGTACGAGGAGAAGCACGCGACGCCGCTGCAGTGGGGCGACCGCGACCGGATCATCGTGCTGGACGGCTTCTCGAAGACGTTCGCGATGACGGGGTGGCGGCTCGGCTACTCGATCGCGCCCGCCGAACTCGCGACGCGCATCGCGCGCCTCCAGACCAACTGCAACAGCTGCCCGGCGACGTTCTCCCAGATCGCGGCCGTCTCGGCGCTGAACGGCCCGCAGGAACCGGTCGACGCGATGGTCAGGGAGTTCAAGCAGCGGCGCGACGTGGTCGTGAAGGGCCTGAACTCGATCCCCGGCATGTCGTGCATCACGCCGCAGGGCGCCTTCTACGCCTTCGCCAACATCCAGAAGACCGGCATGGGGTCGCGCGACCTGCAGCGCGCGCTGCTCGAGGAGGCGGGGGTCGGCACGCTGTCGGGCACCGCCTTCGGCAAGCACGGCGAGGGTTTCATCCGGCTGAGCTACGCCAATTCCATCGCGAACCTCGAAGAGGCGCTGCGTCGCATGAAGGCGTGGATCGGCGCGCGCAAGCCGGTCCCGACGTGAGCGCGGGCGCGACCGCCGGCCGGCCGTCGGACTTCCGCAGCGACACCGTCACGCGGCCGTGCGCCGACATGCGGCGCGCGATGGCGCAGGCCGAGGTCGGCGACGACGTGCTCGGCGACGACCCGACCGTCAACCGCCTGCAGGAGCGCGTCGCCGCGCTCTTCCGCCGCGAGGCGGCGCTCTTCGTGCCGTCGGGCACGATGGGCAACCAGATCTGCGTCAAGGTCCTCACGCAGCCCGGCGAGGAGATCCTCTGCGAGGAGCGCTCGCACGTCTTCGTGAACGAGGCGGGCGGGCTCGGGCTGATCTCGGGCGTGCAGGTGCGGACGCTGCCGGGCGCGGCCGGCGTGCCGTCGCTCGCGGCGCTCGAGCAGGGGATCCGCGACGCCGACGTCCACCATCCGCGCACCTCGCTGATCGTGCTCGAGAACACGCACAACTACGCGGGCGGGCGCGTGGTCCCGCTCGCGACGATGCAGGCGGTGCGCGCGCTCGCGGAGCGGCGCGGGCTCAAGGTCCACCTCGACGGCGCGCGGCTGTTCAACGCCAGCGTCGCGTCGCGGACGCCGGTTTCGAGCTACGCCGAGCAGGTCGACCTGCTGACGTTCTGCTTCTCGAAGGGGCTCGGCTGTCCGGCCGGCTCGATGATCGTGGGCTCGCGCGAGGCGATCGGACGGGCGCGGCGCGTCCGCAAGGCGCTCGGCGGCGGGATGCGGCAGGTCGGGATCCTCGCGGCCGCGGGGGAGTTCGCGCTCGACCACCTCGTCGAGCGGCTCGCCGACGACCATGCGCGGGCGAAGCGGCTGGCCCAGGCGTGCGCGGCGCTGCCCGGCTGCCGGATCGACGCGGCGACCGTCGAGACCAACGTGCTCTTCGTCGAGCGGCCGCAGGGCGACGCGCCCGCGCTCGAGAAGCGGCTGCACGAGCAGGACGTGTGGGCGCAGGCGCTCGCGCCCGACCGGCTGCGTTTCGTCACCCACCGCGACGTCGGCGACCCCGACGTCGAGCGCGCGATCGCGGCCATGGAGCGCGCGACGAGAGCGCTCGCTGTTTTCGTCCGCAACTGAAACGGAGCCCGATCGCATGTCTTCCGGCAAGCCCTCCGCCGCATCCGTCTTCAAGGCGTACGACGTGCGCGGCGTCTACCCGACCGAGATCGACGAGAAGCTCGCATGGCGGATCGGCGCCGCGCTCGTGAAGCTGCTGAAGGCGAAGCGGCTCGTGGTCGGTCGCGACATGCGCAAGAGCGCGCCGTCGATCCAGAAGGCGGTGATCGACGGCGTCACGGCGCACGGCTGCGACGTGGTCGACATCGGGCTCGTCTCGACGCCGATGGCCTACTTCGGGATCGGCAGCCTCGCCTCCGACGGCGGGCTGACCACGACGGCGTCGCACAATCCGCCGCAGTACATCGGCGCGAAGTTCTGTCGCGCGGGCGCCGTCCCGATGTCGAAGGACACCGGCATCGGCGAGCTCGAGACGATGGTGCGCGACGAGCTGAAGCCGGCCGCCGGCGTGAAGCGCGGCTCCGTGCGGACGACCGACATCGCGGCGGACTACCGGACGCACATGCAGCGTTTCATGGAGGAGTGGCGGCCTCTCAAGGCGGTGATCGACACGGCCAACGGGATGGGCGGGCTCGAGGTGCCGCTCGTGCTCGAGGGCACGAAGCTGCAGTGGAAGGGGCTCTTCCTCGAGGTCGACGGGACGTTCCCCAACCACGAGGCGAACCCGCTGAAGGACGCGAACATCGCCGACCTTCGGCGCGAGGTCGTCGCTCAGAAGGCCGACGTCGGCTTCGCGTACGACGGCGACGCCGACCGCTGCTGCGTCGTCGACGAGCGCGGCGAGCGGGTCGGCGCCGACCTCGTCACCGCGCTGCTCGCGCAGGAGTTCCTCGCGAAGGAGAAGGGGGCGGCGATCGTCTACGACCTGCGCGCCAGCCGCGTCCTGCCCGAGGAGATCACGCGCCTCGGCGGGCGGCCGCTGCGCGAGCGCGTCGGCCACAGCTTCATCAAGGCGACCATGCGGCGGGAGAACTCGCCGTTCGCGGGCGAGCTGTCCGGCCACTTCTACTTCCGCGACCACTACTTCAGCGACTGCGGCACGCTCGCGATGGTGCACGTCCTGAACCGCATGAGCCGGGAGAAGCGGCCGCTCTCCGAGCTGATCGCGCCGCTGCGTCGCTACCACGGGACGGGCGAGCTCAACTTCGAGGTGGGCGACCCCGACGCGAAGCTGGCGGAGCTGCGCGCCGCCTACGCCGACGGGGAGCAGGACGAGCTCGACGGCATCTCGGTCGTCTTCCCCGACTTCTGGTTCAACGTCCGCAAGAGCAACACGGAGCCGCTGCTGCGGCTCATGCTCGAGGCGAGGACGGCGGCGCTGCGCGACGCGAAGCGCGCCGAGGTCGAGAAGCGGATCGGCGGCAAGGCGCACTGAAGCGAGCGGGCCGGGCCGCCTCGCGGCGGACCGGCCCGCGTCGTCGGAAGCTCTCTCGCTCAGAACATGTAGTAGAGGTCGGGCAGGAAGGTCAGGCTCATCGTGTAGTTGTGGTCGCGGCTGAACGTCGCCGTCACCGGCGCGCGATCCTCGTCGTTCAGCATCCCGAGCGAGGCGGTCGCGAGCGCGCGCATCAGCGCGGTCTCCTTCGACCCCTTCGCCATCCCGATCAGGGCGCTGGCCGCGAACTGGTCGCCGATCGAGCCGAGCGCGTGGATCCACGCGCCGCGCGTCACCTGGTCGGTTCCGCCGCGCGCCAGCTGCTCCTTCAGGAAGTCGGCGGCGGCGCGGTCGTTCAGGAGCGCGAGGCCGACCGCGCTCCAGTAGAGGAGCTGGGGGTTGTTCTCGCCCGCCACGATCTCGCGCAGGTCGGTCACGACCTCGACGTCGCCGAGCTTGCCGAGCGCGAAAGCGAGGTAGCCGCGCAGGAAAGGCGACTTGTCCTTGCGGAAGGCGGCGCGCAGGTCGGGGATCGCCTCCTTGGCGTCGAGGAGCGCGAGCGCGGTCGCGTAGGCGCCGCGCTGCGACTCGCTCCCCTCGCTGCGGAACTCGTTCACGAGGTCGGCGGCCGCGGACGGCGCGCCGGAGATCCCGAGCGCGAGCGCGACGAAGGCGCGCTGGCGCGCGCTCTCGGCGTGCAGCCGCGAGCGCAGCCGCTCGACGATCGGCGGCGAGCCGATCGACGCGATGCGGCCGAGCGAGATCGCGGCGAACGAGCGGACCGTCTGGTCGGCGTCGCCGTCGAGGGCGCGCTCGAGCTCCTTCACGACGTCGGCGTCCTCGGGACGGGCGAGCGTGCCCATCACGATCGCGGCGGAGCGGCGCACGTGCACGTGCGGCGAGCCGAGCGCCTCGATCAGCAGCGGGTTGACCGCGCGGTCGGCGACGCGCCCGAGCGCCTCGATGGCGAGCGCGCGCGCCGTCTCGTCGCCGCCCTTGGCGGTGACCATCGTGCGCAGGAACGGGCTGTTGCCGGGATCGCCGGAGAGGCCGAGCGCCCAGGTCGCGGCGAGGCGCACCGTGTAGGGCAGCGCGCTCTCGGTGCCCGCCGCGAGCGCCTCGCGCAGCGCGGCGCTGCCCTCGGGGCTGCCGTTCACGCCGAGCGCGACGGCCGCGAACGCGCGCGACTCGTCGGGCAGGCGCTCGTCGTACATCGTCTGCTTCAGCCGGTCGGCCGCCTTCGGCGCGCGCGAGAGACCCATCGCCAGCAGCGCGTTGGTGCGCACCGCGAGGGAGGGGTCGCCGACCGCCGAGTTGCTGAGGTAGGGGAGGACCGACGGGTCCTGCAGGCGCGAGAGCGAGAGGACCGCGGACGAGCGGACGATGTCGTCGCGGTCGCGCAGGAGCTCGAGGAGCGCCGGCATCAGGATGCGGCTGCGCGCGTCGGAGTCGAACGGCGTGAACGGCGTCGAGCTGGCCGACGCGGGCGCGTGCAGCAAGGTCGGACGCAGGTTCACGAACGCGTCGTGGTTGAACTCCCACCAGAACTCCCAGCGCTCCTCGCTGAAGGGCACGGCGGGGACGCTGCCGGGCATCGGCGAGCTGTCGCGCTCGTTGTCGCGGCCGGCCTTGAGTCCGGTGCCGTTGGGGTTGTTCACGGTGCCGCCGCCGGGCGGGGGCGCGGGCAGGCCGCCGGAGCCCCGGAAGACGCCACCCTGGGCGAACGCCGGCGCTGCGCAGAGGAGGAAGGCTGCGGCGAGGCGGGCGGGGAGGTGTGCGATCGCAGTCATGGGTCGAGTCCTTTCGCGAGCCTCGTGGCTCGCCTCTCTTTCGGCAGGCCGCGCGGGATGCGTTGACCGGGGCGAGGTCTTCCGCTTTCGTGCGCTGCCTCTAGCGACTTCCCAAGCAATGCCCGCTCCGCCGGGGCGTTCCGACATCCCTAAGATCCCGCCGCATCCCGCGACGGCGCTCGCGGGGGCGACGGAAGACCTGACGCATGGGCGAGGCGATCTACTTCGACTGTTTTTCGGGAGCGGCGGGCGACATGCTCGTCGGCGCGCTGCTCGACCTCGGCGGCGACCTCGCGCACCTTCGCGAAGATCTTTCGCGTCTGGGGGTCGCAGGATTCGAGCTGGAGGCCGCGAAGAAGTGGCGCGGCGGGCTCGCCGGGACCCATTTCGAGGTGCGCCTCGACCCGAAGCACGTCCCGCCGCGGCGCAATCTTCCGCAGATCCTCGCGCTGATCGAGAAGAGCGGCCTGCCGGCGCCCGTCGTCGAGCGCGCCGCGCGCGTCTTCCGGCGCATCGGCGAGGCCGAAGCGAAGGTGCACGGCTGCGCGATCGAGGAGGTGCACTTCCACGAGGTCGGCGCGATCGACTCGATCGTCGACGTCGTCGGCTTCTGCGCGCTGCACTACCGCATGGGCGCGCCGCGTCTGCTCGCGTCGCCGGTCGCGGTGGGCGAGGGATTCGTCGAGACCGAGCACGGCCGGCTGCCCGTCCCGGCGATGGCGACGCTCGAGCTGCTGCGCGGCGTCCCGATCGAGAATCCCGGGATCCGCGAGGAGCTCTGCACGCCGACCGGCGCGGCGCTGCTCTCGACGCTGTGCGAGGGGTTCGGGCGCGCCTTCTCGTTCGTGCCGCGGCGTGTCGGTTACGGCCTGGGCACGCGCGAGCGGGAAAGTCCGCCCAACGCCGTGCGCGCGGTCCTCTGCGAGCTCGCGGCGGAGCGCGGCGACGAGGTCGAGGTGATCGAGACCAACCTCGACGACGCGACCGGCCAGGAGGTCGCGCGGCTGATCGACCGCTGCCTCGCGGCGGGCGCGCTCGACGTGGCGGCGTTTCCCGTCGTGATGAAGAAGGGGAGGCCCGGCCACGTGCTGCAGGTGCTGGCGCGCGCGGACGCGGCGGCAGCGATCGAGGCGCTGCTGCTCTCCGATTCGCCGTCGCTCGGCGTGCGGCGCCATGCCGCCCGGCGGCGCATCCTGCCGCGCCGCAGCGAGACGGTGGCGACGAGCCTCGGCGAGGTGCGCGTGAAGATCGCGACGCTGGAAGACGGCAGCGAACGGGTCGCGCCGGAGTTCGACGACCTCGCGCGCGTCGCCGAGGCGAACGCGCTCACGCTCGACGTCGCGCGGCGGCGCGTGCTCGAAGAGGTCGCGAAGGCGCGCCGCAAGGGCTGAGCAGCGTCAGCCGAGCCCTTCGACCCAGCCGAGGTCGACGCTGCCGGGGGCCGTGATCGAGGCGCGCAGGTCGTCGATCAGGCGGCGGAAGAAGACGAGATTGTGCTCGGTGGCGAGGATCGGCCCGAGCATCTCGTCGGCCAGGAACAGGTGGCGCAGGTAGGCGCGCGTGTGACGCGTGCAGGCGATGCAGGGGCAGCCGGCCTCGAGCGGCGCGGCGGCGCGCGCGTGCTCGGCGTTGCGGATCTTGACGACGCCGGCGCGCGTGAAGAGGTAGCCGTTGCGCGCGTTGCGCGTCGGGAGGACGCAGTCGAAGAGGTCGATGCCGCTGCGCACGGCCGCGACCAGCTCGCGCGGGCTCCCGACCCCCATCAGGTAGCGCGGCCGCTCTTCGGGCAGGAGCGGGGCGAACGCCTCGACCTCGGCGCGGATGGTCGGCGCGTCCTCGCCGACGGCGATGCCGCCGATCGCGAATCCGTCGAAGTCGAGGGCGGCGAGGTCACGCGCCATGCCGGCGCGGAGCTGCGCGTCGCGCCCGCCCTGCACGATCGCGAAGCAGGCGCGCTCCTCGGAGAGGCGGCGGTGCTCGGCGAGGGAGCGGCGCGCCCACGCGAGGCTGCGCTCGACCGCGGTGCTCAGCGCGGCGGCGTCGGCGCCGGCGGGCGGGCACTCGTCGAGGACCATGGCGATGTCGGAGTCGAGCGCGTGCTGGATCTGCATGGCGCGCTCGGGCGTGAAGCGGATCTCCGTCCCGTCGAGGTGGGAGCGGAAGGTCACGCCGTCCGCGTCGAGCGCGCGCCGCTCGGCGAGGCTGAACAC
>DAINBU010000141.1:0-11716 GCA_036732755.1 Planctomycetota bacterium | reverse complement strand
TGCTGGTGGCGGCGACGGCGGCGCTCGCGCTCGCGGTGGTCGCGATCGGGCTCGCGCGCGGCGCGGGCGACGAGGGGCTGCGGCGCGCGCTCGCGCTGCTGGTCGTTGCGTGCCCCTGCTCGATCGGGCTCGCGGCGCCGCTCGCGCTGACGCGCGCGCTGGGCGCGGCGGCGCGGCTCGGCGCGGTCGTGCAGTCGCTCGACGGCTTCGAGCAGCTCGCGCGCGCCGACGTCGTCGCCGCCGACAAGACCGGCACGCTGACGCAGGGCGATCCCGCGGCGCTCGCGCCGGAGGTCGAGGCGGTCGAGGGTGCGCCGCGGGACAGCGCGCGCGCGGCCGCGGCGGCGCTCGCGCGCGTCTCGACCCACCCGCTCGCGCTGGCGCTGCGCGCCGCGACGGCCGACGCGCCGCGCCTCGAGCTCGTCGCGAGCGAGGAGATCGCCGGGCAGGGCGTGCGTGCGACGACGCGCGACGGGTGTGAATTGCGGCTCGGCCGCCCGGAGTTCGCGGCGCCCGGCGCAAGCGACGCTTTCGGCGCGGGCACGCCGGCCGACGGCACGCTCGAGTCGCTGCTTTCGATCGATGGGCAGCCGGTCGCGCGCGTGCGCTGGCGCGAGGTGCCGCGCCCCGGCGCCGCCGACCTCGGAGAGCGACTGCGCGCGCGCGGCGTCGAGCTGGTCGTGCTCTCGGGCGACCTCGACGCGCGGACGCGCAAGCTCGCCGCATCGCTCGGCGCGCGCGGCCGCGGCGGGCTCGATCCGGAGCAGAAGGCCGCCGAGCTCGACGCGCTCGCGCGCGCGGGCCGGACGGTCGCGTGGCTCGGCGACGGCGCGAACGATGCGCTCGCGCTGGCGCGCGCGCCCGTCTCGATCGTCGTCGACCGCCGCCTCGAATGGCTCGCGCTCGCCGCCGACGTCGTGTTGCTCGGCGAGCGGCTGGGCGCGCTGCCGGAGCTGATCGACCTCGCGCGCCGCGCGCGCCGGCGCATCCGCGCCGCGCTCGCGTGGGCCGCCGCCTACCACGCCGTCGCGTTGACGCTCGGCGCGACCGGCCGTCTCACCCCCGCGAGCGCCGCGCTCTGGATGGCCGTCGGCAGCCTCGCCGTCGTGAAGGCGAGCCTGCGTCCGCTCGACACCCCGCCGCCCGCTGAGAGCGCCCCCGCGCCGCTCGCCCTGCCCCGCCCCGAAGGAGTCGCGACGCCATGACCGACCCGACGCCTCCCCCCGCCGACCGTGCCGACCACGCCGAGGCCGCCGCCGAACGCGCCCGCCTCAGTTACGAAGGCCACCGCCTGCCCGTCCTCGTGATCCTGGTCTGGATCGCGTTCTTCGCGTTCGGGCTGGCGTACTTCGTCAAGTACCTGACCTAGGCGTCGGCCGGTTCTGGTCGCCCGCGAGCCTCGGACAGTCCTAGTCGCGATGCTCGAACCAGACGCGGCTCCCGCGGACGATCAGGAAGTCGGAGCCGTCGACCTGGGAGCGGACGACGAGTCGGCGCGACGCGCTCCCATTCCTGACCGCCCCGGAATCGGGATCCGCCGGCGACGGGCAGCGGCACGACAACAGGCTCGCGCCCGGGCACGACCCTGACCATCTCCCCGCGTCGACCTGTCATCGGCGGTTCGATGCGCCACCGTCGACGTGATCCAGATCACCGGGAGCACGAACCAACTCCCGATCGCCGCGAGCGCCAGCCAGATCCAGGTGCTCCGACCCGCGCCCTTCGCGAAGTCCCACGTGAGGAACAGCGGCAGGCCCTGGAAGAACAGGAGCAGCAGCAGGACGACCATCGTCGCCCGGAAGGGACCCCTCGACTGGAGTTCATCGAACACGCCTCGCATCACGATCCGAAAGAGCTGCGCCTTTGGAGCCTCGAACTTCTCCGTTGAGATCGATTTGCTCTGCGGCGTCGCCGTCCCGTCGGATGCCGGCGCGCCGTCGGGTCTCACGTCGATCACCGTGTACCGAGGCCGCTCCGAAGCCGGTGGATCCTGCGGCGGACGCGGTTCCTGTCCGCCCGCGAACGAGACGACGACCGCGATCGCGAGCAGCCGATGGAGCAATCTCCGCAGGCTCGCGGTCATCGCGCCCGCTCCGAGCCGGAATCGTCGCCGTCACCGGTCGGCGAATCGGACATGGGCCCGCGATCGAGCCCCTTCGTCGCGTCCTCGATCCGGAGCGCGAGGCCGATCTCGTCGAGCCCGGTCTTCGAGCCAGGCTCCACGCGCAGGTCGGACACCTCCGACATCCGATCGAGGGCCCAACGCGCGACGTCCAAGCTCCGCACCTTGGTCTCCAGTTCGAGCCGCCACTCGGTCCTCACGAACGGCTTTCGATTCCCCTGCTTCACGAACTGCACGGAGAAGGTCAGCCGCGCGTCGTCGGGGCCGATCTGCTCCGGAGCGACGTTCTTCAAGAAGGGCAGGACCGATCGATCGTCGTCCCACCGGTCGGAATGGAGCTTCAACGTCGCCACTTCCCGCTTCCGTTCACGCCGGCATGGACGCCGGCACGCGAAACTCCCTAACCCGCCTCCGCCGCCCGATCGGGCCACGCCGCTCCCGACAAACCCGAAGGCTTCGGCCGCAGCCTCACCCCCGCGCCAAGCGTCCCGTCGTCCTCCTCCGGCGCCTCCGACGGCATGCCTGGCGCAAGCCCGACCGTCTTCGCCTCGAGCAGCCACGCGAGCTTCGCCGGATCGCCGCGATAGTCGACGCCCTCGTGCACGAGCGTGTCGCACTGGCGATCGAGCCGCCGGAGCATCCAGCGCGCGACGACGAGGTTCCTCACCTTCGTCGGCACGACCAGATCCCATCGGCTCCGCTCGTGCATCCGCGCTCGCCCCGCCTTCACGAACTCGTACTCGATGCAGCCCATCACCACGCCGTCGGGCCCGAAGATCAGCGGCGAGACCTCCGGGGAGGGCTCCCCCGCCGTCCAGCTCCAATACCTCGCCTCGAACGTGAGCCTGACCAACGGCTTCCCTCCCTGCCACCCCTCCCCGCAGCGCCCCATACTCTTGGGGAGGGAGGGCTCGAAGGGCGGGGCGCGGGACGTGAGGGAATCCCGTCCGTCACCGCCACCGCATCGCTTCGGTCGAGAAGTCGGGCCGCTTGACGGGGCCCGCGGCGTCTTTGGCGGTGATCGCGCCGTCGCCGTCGCCGTCGAAGCGGGCGAAGAGGGCGTCGCCGCCGGGGAACTCGAGACGCGACACGGCGTTGTCCTCGTCGAGGTCGTAGCGCGTGAGAAAGTCGTCGAAGCCGGCGAGCGGCAGTTCGGCGCGCGCCGCCGTCACCGCGCTCTCGAGCTCCTTCAGGTCGAGCTCGCCGTCGCCGTTCTTGTCGAAGCGTGCGAGCGTTCCCGGGAAGTGGGCGAGCTCGCGCGAGCTCAGCCGGTCGTCGTGGTTCTGGTCGAGGAGGGCGAGCGCCGCCTTCGCGTCGGCGGCGAGGACCAGCGCGATCGGCCCGCCGACGAGGCGGGCGCGCGGGAGCTCGTCGTGGCCGACCATCGAGTCGCCGTTCGCGTCGCACAGCTCGATCGGGGCGGTCGGCGTCCCGAGCTCGCGCAGCGAGACGACGCCGTCGTGATCGCGGTCCATCTTCGAGAAGAGCGCTCTACGGTCGGCCGCCAGCGGCAGCAGCGCGAATTCGCCGGGTGAGAGCCCCCCGCTGCGGTCGACGTCGGCGCGCTCGAACATGAGGCGCGCGAGCTCGCCGCCGTCGAGCTTGCCGTTGCGGTCGCGGTCGTACTGCTCGAGATCGCCGACGCCGAGGAGGAGCCCCCAGTCGCGCTTGGGGTCGGAGCTCGCGTAGCGCAGCGCGTTCTTCGCGAGCGGCGCGCGCGCCGACAGCAGCCACTCGAGGATCTGCCTGGCCTCCTTGTCGTTGAACTTCGCGTTCTTCTTGTTCTGCATGCGCGTCACGGTGTCGCGCCACCCCTCGACGGTCTTCGCGGCGCGCTCGATCCGGTCCTGGTTGTGGCAGCGCAGGCAGGTCGCCTGGAAGACCTCCGGCGGATCGGGGAGCGGGCCGATCGGGATCGCGATCTTGTTCGCCTCGGCGGGGTCGGGCGGAGGCGGCGGCGCGGGCGGCGCCGGCTTGTCGTTCATGTGCGAGAGCTCCTGCAGCGACAGGTAGCTGTCGTGGTCGGCGTCGATCTGGAGGAAGACGGCGCCCGAGCCCTTCCATTCGGCGCGCGACACGACGCCGTCGCCATTGCGATCGAGGCTGTCGAGGAAGCGCTTCGCGCTGCCGCCCGCGTCCTGGAGCGCGAGCGCCGCGGCGAGGAGGGTCGTGAGGAGCGCGCTCATCGCTTGGTCTCCGCGGCGGGCGGGCCCGGCTGCGCGAGGTCCTCGTCCGGCAGCGGGACGTGGAGGACGCGGTCGATCTCGGCGTGCGTCAGGTAACGCGAGTCGGGATGCGAGATGTCCTTCAATTGCCGGCCGTTCTCGTCGACCATGCGGTCGAGCGGGAACTCCTCGACGACGATCCCCAGGATCGGGAGCCCCTCGCCGAAGAGCGGGCCGAGCAGCATCGGCTTGTCGCTCGCCGAGGTGTTGAGCACCGTCGCCGCGTCGCGCCCCGCGACGAGCGCGAAGCGCTGCAGGAACGGCGCGTTGTACCAGGCCGCCATCGCGAGGCGGAATGCGCCGTCGGGCGCGGTCCCGTTCGAGACGACCTTCGGCGCGCGCGGATTGGTGATGCGGACCATGAGCGCGTGGCCCTGGCCGACCGCGACGTCTCCGTCCTGCACCGCGAAGCAGGCGTAGTCGTTCTCCTCGGTCGGGATGTCGCCGCCCGGGCTGCCGAGGTCGAAGCGCGAGAAGACCTGCACGTCGAAGAAGTGCGGCACGCCCTGGTCGGGCGAGCTGGTCCGCCCGCCGGGGTTCACCAGGTCGGGCGGCGGGTAGAGGCGCGCCGCCTTGCGCGGCTCGGTGACGTCGAAGAGCTGGAAGCCCTGCTGGTTGCTCGCGATCGCGGCCAGCTTGCGCGCGTGGGTGCGCCGCCCCTTGCCGTCGTCGGGCCGCGAGTACTGGAACAGGACTCGCACCGCGCACGCGTCGTCCTTGGCGGCGGAGGACTGGTTGGGGTCGACGTGGGCGATGAAGTCGGGCTTCGCCGGGTCGTTCACGTCGAAGACTTTGATGCCGTCGGCGCTGTCGGCGACGTAGAGGTCGGGCCACGAGAGGTCGAGGCTGCGCGCCTCCGCGGTCGGCGCGCGCCCGAGCGGCCGCGGCTTGCGCGGGTCCTTCACGTCGAACAGGGCGATGCCGTGCGTCCCGTTCGCGACATAGAGCGTCGTCCCGCGCACCAGCAGCGCGCGCGGGTCCTCGCAGTCGAGGAAGCCGATCTTCTCGGGGAAGGCGGGGCGGTGCGCGTCGACCACGACGACGCCTGCGCGCTCGAGCGCGACGAAGAGCGTCTCGAAGCGGCCCTGGAGGTCGTCGCACTTCGCCGCGACCGCGACGGCCTGCGGGAGCGGCAGGCTCGCGAGCGGCGCGGAGAATTCGAAGTGCTGACGGTCGATCGCGACCAGGTGCAGCCCGCGCCGGTCGACCAGCGCGGCGAGCTCGCGCGAGAGGTTGAAGTTCTGCGACCCGAGCCCGAGCGTCGCGGGCGAGCGGTGGCACTCGACGCAGGCGCGCGCCTCGGCGCGCACCGTGTGCGTCTGGTGGTGCACCATCGTCATGCCGGAGAGGCCGGCCGCGGTCACCGGCAGCTGCTGGTCGAGGAGGAGCTTGTTCTTGTCGTCGCGCACGCTGCCCATCGTCGAGAAGCCGACCAGCCAGGGCGCGACCTGCCCCTTGCCGTCGAAGCCGAGGTAGAAGCTCTTGAAGGTCGCAAAGACCTTCTCCGTCGTCGTGCAGCGCCCCTTGGTGCGTTCGCCCGAGAGCAGGTCGAGCTGCGTGAACGACTCGTTGCGGTCGAAGTGGAAGCCGAAGAAGTTGGGGTTCCACGCCGAGTGGCACGCGTAGCAGGCGAGCGCCTCGTGCTCGGGCGTCATGGCGCGCGCCGCGCGCGGGTTGTACTCGGCGCGGTCGGGGTCGACGACGTGCGCCGCCTGCGGCACGAAGTGACGCTGCCCGTCGACCTTGGAGACGAGGTAGACCAGCCCGTTCTCGACGGTCAGGTTGGCGAGCGGCCGGCCGCGCGAGGTCTTGCGCTGCGAGGTCCGCTCGATCGTGCCGTGGCAGTCGGAGCACTCGATCTCGACCGCGTGCTCCATGAAGCCGTAGACGTTGCCGTCCCCCATCACGTCGGCGACGGTATGGCAGTCGACGCAGTGCATGCCGCGTTCGTGGTGCACGTCGGGCGGGACGACCTTCGGGTCGTTCACGTAGAAGGCGCCGTTCAGCAGCGACTTCGTGGTCCCCTTCACCTCCGGCCCGGCCGGCTGGCCGGGCACGAGCTGCGCGAGGCCGCGGAACGACAGCCCGATCGAGGCGTCGCCGAGGTGGCAGCGCGTGCAGGTCTGCGTCGGCGGCGCGGCGACCATCGCGTGTTTCAGCGGGTGGCCGGGCGCGACGTGGTCGACGGTCGGGTCGGCGCTCCTCGAGAATCCGTCGTCGGCGTAGGTCACGTGACACGCCGCGCAGCCGCCCGCGCGGTAGTTGCCGTCCTGGCCGAGGCGGCCGCGCACCGCGGTGCCGGCCGACCAGAGGTGGCACTGCATGCAGCTCTTGCGGGCGAGGTCGGCCACGTGGCCGGCGAGGAGGTTGCGCCGGCCGGCGTCGTCGCCGAGCGGGAAGCCGGGCAGCTCGGGGTAGGCGTGCTTCGCGGCGGCCGCGAGCGCGACCGGGTCGGCGTCGGGGACCGGGCCGGTCCCCGGCGCGCTCTTCACCGGGAAGATCGAGAAGCGCGTCTTCCGGTCCTTCGTGAAGCCGTTCTCGTAGAGCCCGTCGGACAGGTGGCCCGCGGTCGTGCAGTGGAGCGACCGCAAGAGCTTCGCGCAGTCGTCGGCGTGGCACTCGCCGCAGACCTTGGCCGCGACGCGCAGGTCGCTCGGGTTCATGAACTGGACCAGCGCCGGTTCGAAGTCGCGCGGCAGCAGCCGCTCGTCGCTCGGGAACTTCTGCGCGCTGCGGACGTGCGCCTGTTCCTTCTTCGCGGCGGCGCCGTCGCCGCCGTGGCAGGCGGTGCAGGTGAGCGCGTACCACGGGTGCATCTCCTCGATCGAGGAGTGGCACGTGACGCACGCCTCCGCGGCGGGCCGCATGCCCTCCGCCTGCGCCGCCGACGCGACCGCCGCGTGCGCGCCCGCGGCGAGCGTGACGGCGAGCGCCCGTGCGAACACGCGTGCGTCGCTCAGCCGAGGATGCGCGGAAGGACCTTGCCGCGCGCGAGCGGGGCGTCGGTGCCGAGCAGCCGGCAGATCGTCGGGCAGACGTCGATCGTCTCGCACGCCGCGTCGACCACCTTGCCCGACGTCTTGAAGTCGGGGCCGGTGGCGACGACCGAGACGCGCTGCAGCTCGGGCGAGCCGTCGCCGTGGTCGAGCCCGTTGCGCTGGTTCAGGTTCTTGTCGCGGCCGAACTCGGGCAGCACGAAGATCGAGGTCGAGTCCTTGAGCTGGGGATCGCCGTTCACGATGTCGACGATGCGGCCGAGCTCCTGGTCGTTGCGGCGGATCACGTCGACGTAGGCGTTGTAGGAGCCGTGCGCGACGTCGGCGCTGGTGAGCGACACGCAGAGGAGCTGCGGGCGGAAGATCTGCAGGATGTTGCCCGCGATGCGCAGCGCCTTGGCGTCGCCGGCGCCCGGCCCGGTCAGCGTCACCGTGCTGCTCTGGGTGAGCTCGTCGTTGATGTACTTCTCGACGCGCGCCGCGGTCTCCTCGTCGTTCAGCGCCTTCGCGTCGCCCTTCGCGCCGGCCCCGATCGACTGCCGCAGCTTCTGCAGCCGGTCGACGTCGGAGGGCGAGTCGGCCTTGGGCTTCCCGAACTGCGCGAGCGTGTCGCGGAACTCCTGGTTGAAGATGCCGTCGCCGTCGATGACGTTCGCGCCGTACTCGGAGCCCCAGCCGCGGTTCAGGCCGTAGGCGAAGTTGGCGCCCTGCGAGCCGTTGTTGGCGGAGAGCCACGCGCCGCTCGCGGCGAGCTTCAACTCCTTCCTCACGTACTCAAAAATGGTCGGCGAGAGGCCGCGCGAGTTCTCGCGGATGCCCATCGCCTCGGGCACGCCGGTCAGGATCGCGAGCGAGGCGCCGTAGTGGCCGAGGTTGGCCGCGCCGCAGTTGCTGAAGACGACGCCCTTCTCGGCCAGGCGCATCAGGTTCGGGACGTTCGCGGGCGTGCCGACGGTGTCCTTGGCGCGCACGCCGCCGGCGAAGAGCACCAGCAGCACCCGCTTCGTCTTGAGCCCGCCGAGCGGAACGGGCGCGAGCGGATCGAGCATCCCACCGAGCGCGAGGCGCGGCGCCGCTCCGAAGCCCCGCGACGCGAGCAGCGCTCCCGACGCGGTGAGCGCGCCGGCCTTGAGCAGCTGCCTCCGTGTGAAGCGCGGGTCCATGCTCTCTCTCCTCGCGAGCGTCCGGCGGGCGCTCTCCAGTAGCGCGGTCGCCGTCACTATCCCTCCCCGGCGCCCTTCGTGACGGGTCGAACTTGCGCGCCCCCGCGCGCCGGGCCGCCCCCCTACATCAATAGGCCTGGTACTCCCCGTGGGTGAGGAGGGCGCGGACGACGAGCTTCGGCCCGTCGGCCCCCGCGAGCTCCGCCGTGAACGCCTCCGCTTCCTTGGCCGTCGGATCGCGCGCCAGGAAGCGCAGGAAGAGGTCGCGCACGTACGCCGCGCCGTCGGGCCCCGGCTTCCCGACCTCGCCGAGCCCGCCGTCCAGCATCATCTTGATGAGCACCGAGCGGAGCGGGCGAGAATCGGAAAGCGCGAGCAGCGCGTTGCGGCTGCGACGGAACTCCTGGTAGTCGGGTGCGCGCATGAGCAGATCTGCGTAGAGGCTGCGCACGAAGACGCGGTCGCTCTTCGGGCGCGGCTTCGCGAGCAGGTCCTCGTACGCCTGCGATGCGAGCCAGCCGGCGAGCAGGTCGGGCCAGGCGAGCGGCTCGGCGCGCAGCCGCGCGGCGTCCGCCGCGAGCCGCTTGCGCGGGAGCGCCGCGCCGAAGATCGCGGTCGCCTTGCGGCCGAGGAAGAAGGGCTCGAAGCCGTCGCTCTCGACGACGATGCGGACGAGGTCGGCCTGGCTCGCGCCGCGCCTGCCGAGGAGGGGTGTCGCGGCGCCGTCGTACATCTTCTTGCCCGCCTCGAGCGTCGCCGTCTCCTTCTGGACGGTGAGCCCGAGCAGCTGCTCGAGCACGACGGTGACGAACGTGTCGTTGCCGGGATTCCTCGCATTGAAGAACTGGCTCGACACGATCTGCCGCAGCGCCTCGCGCACGCCGAGCTTCTTCGCGGCGAGCTCCTTGGGGAGCGCCGCGAACGCCTCGGTCGAGGGGCGGAAGTTGTCGACGAGCAGGAAATAGAAGAGCTCCTCCTCGTAGAAACCGTCCCACGCCGCCGGGCTCGCGACCAGCTCGGCCACGACCTCGCGGCGCGGCCGCCCCTGCACCCGCTTCCACTCGTCGGGCAGCGGCGTGCGGCCCGCCACGTCGATCCAGACGGCGCGCAGGAAGCGGCGGTCGAGCGGCTCGAGCGTGAGCGGCGTCGCGCTCCGGCTCGCGGCCGCCTCCAGGGCGGCGGCTGGGACGGCGTCGCCGGCGACGGACCTGAGCAGCGGGTCGAGCCAGGCGAACGGCGACGGATACGGCGTCATCGACCTCTCGCGGACGCGTGCGGCGCGGGCGGGCGAACGATAGCGCCCTGCCGGGAGGAGGGCCGCCGCGCACCCTGCGTGAAAACGAACGGGGGCCGGACTTTCGTCCGGCCCCCGGCTCGATGAGTCTCTGCAGTCTCGGAGCGTCAGCTCTTCGCGACGCGCTCCTCCGTCCACTTGCGGCGGAGAGCCGCTTCGCGCGTCTCGATCGCCTTCATCTGGGCGTCGAGCTCCTTCTCTTCCTTCGCCCACTGCGCCGAGCGATCATTCGACGAGCTCGAGCGCTTCGTCGCGAGCGCCGAGCGCTTCGCCTCGACGTTGTCGATGTCCGTGAGGATCGACTTCGTCTCCTTGACGATCGTGTCGAGGTCGATCTTGTAGGTCCGCGCCGCCGCGCGCTTCATCAGACCGAAGACCTTCGACGCCGAGATCTTGCCCTCTTCCGCGCCGACCTTCTTGCCGTTCGCGTCGACGACGATCATGGCCGGCAGCTCCTTGCCGCCCAGCGTCGCATAGAAGGGGTGGCCCTTGTTGATGGCCGAGCCCTTCACCTTGATCGAGCGGAACATCGTCGCGCCGATCGTGACCGACTCGTCGCGAAGGACGCTGCTCTCGATGTTCTGCGTCTCGATCTTGTCCTCGTCCTTGCTGGACGTGACCCAGATCAGGAGCGGCTTGCCGTCCGCCTTGAAGTCGGCGGGGAGCGCCGTGAAGAAGTCGGTCGTGTTGATCTTGTCGTAGGTGTTGAGGGTCGGCTCGGACCACTTGACGTCGATGCGCGCCATACTGGCGCTGCAGCGACCACCTCAGCCACCGCGCAGTTCGGGCACCAGCGCGAGGGCGGCAGCGATCGCCAATGCGCCGACGGACCAGCTCTTCCTCATCGATCACTCCTTGCCTGGATGCGAGGCCGGTTTGGCCTCGCGCTCTGACGCGGCGCCCATTACGTCGGAATAAGGGGCGATGCGCAATGAGTTTCCCGGGGCGCCGCCGGGGAATCTGCGACAAGCGATGGAACCCCTCCCGGGGTCATTCGTGGCGCCGATCCCCGTGATACGCGCGCTCAGGCGCCCCGGGGAGCGCCGTCCAGTCGAGCGCGCGTCCAGAGGAACTCCGCGGCGATCGCGGCGACGAGCGCGGCGTCGCCGTCCGGACCGTCGGGCAGCACCGGAAACGTGTAGGTCTCGATCTCGAACGTGTCGGTGAGCTCGTCCTCCTGCGCGCGCGCGAGCGCCGCCTCGAGGAACGGGCGCGTCGTCTCGAGCGGGCCGAGCGACGCGGCGTCGACCGGGACGTGGAAGTGGCTGCGCAGCTCGCGCGCGGACGCGACGGCACGCGCGTCGGCGAGCAGCTCGGGCAGGTCGACGTGTCCGCGCACCGAGCCATCGTCGCCGCGGACGAACGCCTGGTGCAGCCAGCGCGGCTCCGCGAAGCGCGCGAGCGCCGTGCGCCGCTCATCATCGAGCGGCAGCGCGACACGCAGCGCGCTCGAGACCTGCATCTTCCCGATGCGGATCGCCGCCTTCGCCAGGCGCGCGAGCGCGGCGCCGGCCTCTTCGAACTCGACCGCCTGATGGCAGCAGTCGAAGCAGACGCCGACGTAGCGGCGCAGCAGCTCTTCCGAGCACTTCGCATCTCCGCCAGCGGCGGCGAACGCGGCGCGCCCCGCCGCGGAGAAGAGCTCCTCCTCGAAGAAGGCGACCGCCTCGGCGGTCGTCTCGAGCGTCGCGCACGGCTCGGGCTCGAGCGAGAGGACGATCTCCCGCCCCGTCGCGGAGCCGATCCGCGCCAGCTCGGCCGCGACGCGCGCGAGGTTCGCGGCGCCGCGCCGCTTCGCGCCGGCGTCGTCGCCGAACTTCTTGCACGAGAGCGGCAGCGTCGAGATCGCCGCCGTCGCCCCCTCCGGAAGCAGCTCCGCGAGAGCGCGCGCCGCGTGCAGCGTATGGTCGACGCGC
>DAINBU010000140.1:0-11794 GCA_036732755.1 Planctomycetota bacterium | reverse complement strand
GCCTTTTTCCCCTCCGCCCTCTCGACCCGCTCCCGCCCGTCGCGCGTTCAACCACCAATCCCTGCTCCCCGCGCCCTCTTCACCCGCGCCCTCGACGTCCGCTCCAGTTTCAAGCCGCGGCCGCTCTGGCCCAGCGAAACCGGCTCTCAGTCGCCGAAGACGTTCCACTCGTGGACGGCGCAGGCGGCGCCGGGCGGCTGGTCGAACTCGAGCCGGAGCGCGCTCGTCACGACCGCGGGGAACTCGAGCTCGCACCAGCGATCGGGCGCGCACGCGAGCGCGCCGCCGACCGGCTTCCACGTGTCGCCGTCGCGCCAGAGCAGCCGCGCTTGGAGCGGCGCGCGCAGGGCGCCGAACATCCCCTCTTCGCACCAGTAGACGCGCGTCGAGGCGATCCGCTGCGCGGCGGGCCACGAATACTCGATCCACTCTTTCCCGCCCTTGTGCGGCGCGAAGGAGCAGAGCTGCTCGACGTGCTCGCGCGAGCAACGCGGCGCGAGACCGTCCGCCGCCGCCGCGGGCGACGCGCCCTTCCCCTCGAAGGAGACGGCGATCCGCGCCGCCTTTTCGAGCCCGCGCAGCCGCGGAGTCGGTGGCGCCGTCGGCAGCCAGACGCGCATCGCCCCGGCGCCCCGCTCGTCCCACGCGAAGTAGGGGAGCGCGCGCAGGGGGATCCGCCTCGGCGCGGGCGCCTCGGCGTAGAGGCCCCCCGGCCACTCGTAGGCGCCGGCGTCGAGCGCCTCGCCCTCGAGCACCTCGAGGCCGCCGAGCAGCGCGTCGTCCCGCTTCGGCACGAGTGCGGCGTCCGCGGGTACGACGAGCCGGTCGAGCGGCGCGGCGCAGTCGGCCTGCTCGACGCAGTAGACGAACGGCCCGCGCGCGAGCGCGACGGCGCCGCCGAGATTCTCCGCGCGCGGGTCGGCGGCGAGGCGGCGCACCTCGGCGCCGAGCTCGAGTGAAATCGACTCGCCCCCCTTCCAATCGGCGGTGAAGGCGACGTAGCCGTCCTTCTTCGGGTCGGAGCGCAGCTCCCCCTTCGCGGAGGCGAGCGTGCGCGTGCGCGTCGACCACTCCGGCACGCGCAGCGCGAGCGTGAAGCGGGTCGGCTCCGCGACCTCGATCGTCACGCGGTTGGGGCCGGGCCACGGGTAGCTGCCCTCGATCTTCAGCCGCACCGGTTTTCCGCCGACGGTCGCGTCGATCGTCCCAGCGATGGGCAGATGGAGCCAGAGCGCGTCGGCCGAGGTCGACGCGACGAAGCGGCCGAGGCCGGCGAAGGTGCGCGTGACGTTGTTGGGGCAGCAGGCGCAGTCGTACCACTCGGGCCGTACGAGGCCGCCCGCGCTCGCCAGCGGGTTGGCGTAGAAGAAGTGGCAGCCGTCGCGCGAGAAGCCGGCGAGCACGGCGTTCAAGAGCGCGCGCTCGAACAAGTCGTGGTAGCGACCGTCGCGCCGCAGTCTCCCGAGCCGCTCGTTCCAGAGCGCGAAGGCGATCGACGCGCAGGTCTCCTGGTAGGCGGTCGCGGTCGGCAGGTCGAAGTCGGTGGTGAAGCCCTCGTTCTCCGCCGCCGCGCCGATCCCGCCGGTGACGAAGAGGCGCCGCTCGACGGTGTTGCGCCAGACCGTGTCGACCGCCGCGAGCAGCGGCGCGTCGCCGCGCCGCGCCGCGACGTCGGTCGCCGCGATCCAGAGGTAGCCGGCGCGCACCGCGTGGCCGACCATCTTCGTCTGCTGCACGAGCGGGCGGTGGTCCTGGAAGAACTCGCCCTCGTACTTCTCGTCGGGCGTCCCGTGCTCGCGCGCGAAGTAATGGCTGCCGCGCCGGGAGAGGAAGGTCTCCGCGAGCGTGAGCCAGCGCGCGTCGCTCGTGTCGTCGGCGAGCCGCACGAGCGCGAGCTCGATCTCGGGGTGGCCGCAGTAGCCGGCGAGCGCGTCGGGATCGGTGCGGAAGCGCCGGTCGACGTGGTCGGCGAGCTTCAGCGCGACGTCGAGCAGATTCGTCTTGCCGGTCGCCTGATGGTGCGCGACCGCGGCCTCGATCAGGTGGCCCATGCAGTAGAGCTCGTGGGCGTCCTTCAGGTTCTTGAACCGGTTCTTCGGCTCGTAGACCTCGAACCACGAATCGAGGTAGCCGTCCGGCATCTGCACCGCGGCGATCCGCGTGACCAGCGCGTCGAACTCGGCATCACGCGCGGGTGATGGATCCGTGCCGAGCGTGTAGGCCATCGACTCGACCAGCTTCCAGACGTCGCTGTCGTTCCAGACTGGCCGCTTCCAGTCAGGGGCGCCTTCGCCGCGGGCGGCCCGGTCGATCAGCTCGAAGGCGCGCACCTGCTCGAGCTGCTTCCGGCAGTGCGCGTGGGCGACGTCGCGGATGCGCTCCTGCAGCGGCCGGAAGAAGGGATCGGCGAACTTCACGCCGGTCCACGGGACGGGGGCGAGGAGCCCTTCTTCGGGCGCGGCTGCGGCGCGAAACACTGCGGCGAGCGCCGCCGCTGCGAGGACGGGGACGGCCAAGTTCGAGCTCCCGACCCGGACGATCGTCGCGGGGTCGCGAAAGCTACCAACTCGCGCGCGCGCGCCGCGTCGCTCCGAGCGCGCGGCAGCGCGCTACGATGCGCCGCGCTTCCGGCCGGCGGATCGGACGCGCAGAAGGAGAGGGGATGGCGGGGGATCGGTTCGTCCGGCCCGACGCGGAGGCGGTCGCGCGCGGCGCGGCCGAGGCGATCGCGCTGGCGATCTCCCGCGCCGAGGGCGAGTTCCACCTCGCGCTGGCGGGCGGCACGACGCCGAAGCGGACCTACGAGTTGCTCGCCGGGCTGCCGGTCGCTTGGGAGCGCGTCCACCTCTGGTTCGGCGACGAGCGCTGCGTTCCGCCCGACCACGTCGACAGCAACTACGCGATGGTGCGCGCCGCCCTGCTCGAGCGCGCGCCGGTCGCCGCCTCGCACGTCCACCGCATGCGCGCCGAGGACCCCGACCGCGACGCGGCGGCGCGCGACTACGAGCGCGGCCTCCCGCCCGCGCTCGACCTGCTGCTGCTCGGGCTCGGGCCCGACGGCCACACCGCGTCGCTCTTCCCCGGGTCGGTCGCGCTGCGCGAGACGGTCCGGCGCGTCGTGCCGGTGGTCGGCCCCAAGCCGCCGCCGAACCGCCTCACGATCACGCCGCCGGTGATCGCCGCGGCGCGGCGCGTCGTCGTGCTCGCGACCGGAGCCGAGAAGGTCGGCGCCGTCCGGCTCGCGCTCACGGGCGAGGTCGACCCGTTCGACTGCCCCGCGCGCCTCCTGCGCGCCGCGGAGTGGCACCTCGACCGCGCGGCCGCGTCGGAGATCGAGGAGAGCGCGGCGGGATCGACTGCAAGTCACGCGTCGCGGCGCCCGCCGCGCACGAGCCGCTGAGCGCCGCGCGCTCCGCGGCGGACCGGAACGAAGGAGGAGACTCGAGTGCCCGCGACGACGACTTCGCCCGACCTGCTCTGCATCAACACGATCCGGACGCTCGCGATCGACGGCGTGCAGAAGGCCAACTCGGGCCACCCCGGACTCCCGCTCGGCGCCGCGCCGATGGCCTACGTGCTCTGGCAGAAGTTCCTGAAGCACGACCCGGCGCAGCCGAAGTGGCCCGACCGCGACCGCTTCGTCCTGTCGGCCGGCCACGGCTCGATGCTGCTCTACTCGCTGCTCCATCTCTACGGCTACCCGCTGACGCTCGACGACCTGAAGGCGTTCCGCCAGTGGGACAGCAAGACGCCGGGCCATCCCGAGTTCGGCCTCACGCCGGGCGTCGAGGCGACCACCGGGCCGCTCGGCCAGGGCTGCGCGAACTCGGTCGGGATGGCGATCGCGGAGCGCCACCTCGCGCACCGATTCAACCGGCCGGGCCACGTGGTCGTCGACCACCGCACGATCGCGCTGCTCGGCGACGGCTGCCTGATGGAGGGGATCAGCCAGGAGGCGGCGTCGCTCGCCGGCCACCTGAAGCTGTCGAAGCTGATCTGGCTCTACGACAGCAACCAGATCTCGCTCGACGGCCCGACCTCGATGGCGTTCACGGAGGACGTGAACCGGCGCATGGAGGCGAACGGCTGGCGCGTGCTGACCGTCGAGGACGGCAACGGCGACCTCGCGGGGCTCGAGCGCGCCTACACGGCGGCGATGCAGGACGCCGGCAAGCCGACCTTCATCACGATCAAGACGACGATCGGCTTCGCGTCGCCCAAGGCGGGCACGCACCACGCGCACGGCAGCCCGCTCGGCGACGACGGGGTCGCGGCGACCAAGAAGGCGCTCGGCTTCGATCCGGCGCAGTTCTTCGCGATCCCCGCCGAGGCGAAGCAGGAGTTCCAGCGCGCGGCGCAGAAGGGCCGCGCGACGCGCGAGGACTGGGAGCGCCGCTTCGCCGCCTACGCCAAGGCCTTCCCGAACGAGGCGGCGGAGTTCCGCGTCGGGCTCGCCGGCGAGCCGCCGCCCGGCTGGGAGAAGGACCTCCCGATCTTCCCCGCCGGCCAGGCGATGGCGACGCGCAACGCCGGCGGCAAGGCGCTGAACGGCATCGCTGCCGCGCTCCCGTCGGTCCTGGGCGGCGACGCCGACCTCGCCGGCTCGACCATCACGACGCTCGAGAAGCAGGGCAACTTCGACGGCGCGACCGGCGCCGGCCGCAACCTCCACTTCGGCGTGCGCGAGCACGCGATGGGGGCGATCGCCAACGGCATGGCCTACCACGGCGGCGTGCGGCCCTACACGGCGACGTTCTTCTGCTTCAGCGACTACATGAAGCCGGCGATCCGGCTCGCCGCGCTCTCCCACCTGCCGGTCGTCTTCGTCTTCACGCACGACTCGATCGGGCTCGGCGAGGACGGGCCGACGCACCAGCCGGTCGAGCACCTGATGGCGTTGCGCGCCGTCCCCAATCTCTTCGTGATCCGGCCGGGCGACGCCAACGAGGCGACGGGCGCGTGGCGTTGCGCGATCGCGCTCACGCACGGTCCGACGGCGATCGTCCTCTCGCGCCAGAAGATGGCGACGTGGGACCGCGAGAAGTACGGGCGCGCGAGCAGCATCCGGTTCGGCGCCTACGTGCTCGCCGACGCCGAGGGGCCGCTGAAGGCGATCCTGATCGCGAGCGGCTCCGAAGTCGAACTTGCGATGAAAGCGCGGGACGCCCTCCAGAAGGAGTCGATCGGCACGCGCGTCGTCTCGATGCCGTGCTGGGAGCTCTTCGACGCCCAAGAGGCGGCCTACCGCGAGTCGATCCTGCCGGCGAAGTGCACCGCGCGCGTCTCGATCGAGGCGGGCGCGACCCTCGGCTGGGCGAAGTGGATCGGCGCGAAGGGCGTGGCGCTCGGCGTCGACCGGTTCGGCGCGTCCGCGCCGGCCGAGAAGATCTTCGAGGAGTACGGCTTCACGGTCGCGAATGTCGTCGCCGCGGCGAAGCGGGCGATGGCGTGACGGAGAGGGTCTGACGATGGCTACGGGCAAGTCGCAGTTCGGAGTGGTGGGGCTCGGCGTGATGGGCGCGAACCTCGCGCTCAACATCGAGGAGCACGGCTTCCCGGTCGCCGTCTACAACCGCTCGTGGGACGCGACGGAGACGTTCCTGGCGGCGAATCCGGGCAAGAAGCTGGTCGGCGCGAAGAACTACGCCGAGCTCGCCGCCGCGCTCGAGACCCCGCGGCGCATCCTGCTCATGATCAAGGCCGGCGACCCGGTCGACCAGGCGACCTCCGAGCTCGCTCCCCACCTGCAGGCCTCCGACATCGTGATCGACGGCGGCAACTCGCTTTTCACCGACACGCGCCGGCGCGAGGCGGAGTGGAAGAAGAAGGGGCTCTGCTTCGTCGGCTGCGGCATCTCGGGCGGGGAGGAGGGGGCGCGCCACGGGCCGTCGCTGATGCCGGGCGGCGACCGCGGCGCGTGGGAGAAGCTGAAGCCGGTGCTCGAGTCGATCGCCGCGAAGACCGAGCGCGGCCCGTGCGTGACCTACTGCGGCCCCGACAGCGCCGGCCACTTCGTGAAGATGGTGCACAACGGCATCGAGTACGGCGACATGCAGCTGATCGCCGAGGCGTACGACGTCCTGCGCAAGGGGCTCGGGCTCGCCGCCGGCGAGCTCGCCGCGGTCTTCGCCAAATGGAACCAGGGTCCGCTCGACAGCTTCCTGATCGAGATCACCGCGAAGATCTTCAAGAAGCTCGACGCCGAGACGAAGCGCCCGCTCGTCGACCTCGTGCTCGACAAGGCGGGGCAGAAGGGCACCGGCAAGTGGACGGTGCAGAACGCGCTCGACGTCGGCATCCCGATCCCGACCATCGCCGCGGCGATCGACGCGCGCGCCCTCTCCAGCATGAAGGACGAGCGGCTCGCCGCGAGCCAGCGCCTCGCCGGGCCGCCGCAGCGGACGCTGAAGGGCGACTCCGCCGACTGGGTCAAGCAGGTCCACGACGCGCTCCACGCCGCGAAGATCTGTGCCTACGCGCAGGGCATGAGCCTGCTGCACGCGGCGTCGGACAACTACCAGTGGGGGATCGACCTCGCCGAGCTCGCGCGCATCTGGACCGGCGGCTGCATCATCCGCGCGCGCTTCCTCGACTCGATCCGGCGCGCCTTCCAGAACAACCCGAGGCTCTCGAACCTCCTGGTCGACCAGGACTTCAAGTCGGTGATGGACCAGGCGCAGGGCGGCCTGCGGCGCGTGGTCGCCGCGGCTTCGGAGCTCGGCATCCCGACGCCCGCCTTCTCCGCGAGCCTCTCCTACTTCGACGCCTACCGCAGCGCGTCGCTGCCGCAGAACCTGACGCAGGCGCAGCGTGACGCCTTCGGCGCCCACACCTTCGAGCGGATCGACCACCCCGAGCGCGGCTTCGTGCACGAGGAGTGGCTCGGCGGCTGAGAGCCGCGCGTCACTTCACGAGCGCCTGGAACTCCGGCCGCGCCTTGATCGACGCGAAGTCTTCGTCCTGCGCAGCGTGCTCCTTCTGCGACGGGTCGAGCGCGAGGCTCTCCTTCAGCGAAGCCAGTGCTTCGTCGCCCTTGCCCGCCAGCGCCTGGCTGCAGGCGATGTTGTAGAGGCAGTGCGCCTGGTCCTTCGGGCGCTCGAGGTCGGCGGCGACCTTCGCGGCGAGCGTCAGCTCGCGGATCGCGTCGTCGTACTTCTTGAGCCCCCAGAACGCCATGCCGAGCCCGTCGCGCGACGCCCACGCGATGCCGTCGTCGGGAAACGGATCGGTCGTCGCGTCGAGCTCGAGCGCGCGCGCGTACGCCGTCCGGGCGCGCGCCCAGTCCTCGGCTCCGGTCGCGAGCTCGCCTTCGAGGAACGACGCGAAGCTCGATTTGGCGACGTCGCTCGCGTGCTCCGACGCGTACGCGAGCGCCGCTTTCGCGTCGCCGCCCTTGTCGACCTCCTTGTAGAGCTTTGCGACGACCGGCCGGAGCGCGGGATCGGGGTTCATGCCGAGGCGCAGGCCGAAGCGACGGCGGAGCCGCTGGATCACCCATTGGCGTTCCTCGGCCTCGAACGGGAACGAGATGATGAGGAGGATGCCGCCCTTGCGCACGAGCAGCTCGGGATGCTCCTTGGTCGCCTGCGTCTTCTCGCCGTAGAGCAGCGGCGGCACGAACTCCTCGACCGCGTCGGGGATCTTTTCGCCCCAGTCGAAGTAGAGGATCGACCCCGTCGCCGACTTGCCGACGATCGTCTGGAAATCCTGGTGGCGCGCCTTCGGCAGGATCTGGCTGTAGAGGTCGTCCTCCAACAGCGTCGCCGGCTGCACCGACGCCGTCGCGAGCTCCTTCGAGAGCGCCCAGCCCTCGGGCAGCTCGCTGGCGGCCACGTGCAGCGCGTCGAACGTCGGCGCGACGCGCGCCGTCGCCGCGGCGGGCGCGACGGGAGCCTTCGGATCTTGCTTGCGCGGCACTCCCTGCGCGAGTGCGCGGGGCGCGGCGCCGAGCGCGAGGACGGCGAGTGCGACGAGGGCGAGCGTGCTGTCGCAGGGACCGCGAAGCGATCCGGCGCGGGGGCGGTGCGGCACGGTCGATCTCCACCAGTTCAAGGATGGCGCGCCACGGCGGGAGGCGGAAGATATCGAGTCGGGAGCGCCGTCGGATCCATGCAACGTCGACCCGTCGCCACCCTGCTGCTCGTCCTCACCGCGCTCGGCGCGAACGCCGCGGCGCGCGCCGCGTCGCAGGAATCGGGCGACGATCCGATCGACGCGATCAGCGGCACCCTCGCCGACCGCGACGCCGATCGCTTCACGCGGCGCGGCGTCGTCCTCGACGAGCACTTCCGCGAGATCGCGTGCGAGTCGGAGGCGCCGCTCGAACCGCCGCCCGAGCCTGCGGCCGCCGCGGCGCATCGACCCGCCGACCCCGTGGCGGCCGCCTCCTCCGGCCCCTTCGAGTGGATCGCGGTCGGCGCGACCTCGCTCCTCGGCGCGGTCCTCGTCCTCCTCCTCACCCGTCGCAGGCGCCGCCCGGCGTAGCCGCGACCGACCGGAACGTCCGCGTCACCGCGCCGGGACCAGCCGGTGGATCGCGAGCTCGGGCCGGCAGAGGAAGCGGAAGCGCAGCCCCGACATGCCGATGCCGCGGCTCACGTACATGCGCGCGCCCGCCTGCTCGAACCAGCCGGCGAAGTAGCGCCCGCAGCCGGTCGGGAGATAGAGCGGATCGAGGCCGGGGATGCGGACCTGGCCGCCGTGCGTGTGGCCGGCGAAGGCGAGCGCGAACTCGCCGTGCGACTTCTCGAAGAAGCCGGGCGCGTGGCAGAGCACGATCTTGGTCGCGCCCTCCGGCACGCGCGCGGTCGCGGCGGCAAAGCTCGGCAGTCCGATCGAGTAGTCGTCGAGCCCGACCAGCCAGACGCCCGGCACCAGCTCGACGCTCTCGTTGCGCAGGTAATGGACGCCGCAGCTCGTGAAGAAGCCCTTCAAGTCGCGCATCGGGTTGGCGACCTCCCAGTTGCCCGGGACCATGAAGACGCCGAGCGGCGCCTTCAGCCGCTCGAGCACCGGCCGGCACTGCTCGTAGCTGCCCGACTGGCTCAGCGTGTCGCCGGTGATGACGATCGCGTCGGGCCGCTCCTGCTCGAGCGACTCGACCATCCGCCGCTCGCGCCGCCCGAGTCCGACCGTGTGGAGGTCGGTCACGTGCGCCAGCACGAGCGGGCGCGGGACGGCGAGCGGGACCTCGTGGCGGGTGACCTCGAGCCAGTCGGGCTCGACGTGGCCGGCGTAGACGTAGAGCAGGAGGAGGACGGCGAATGCCGCGAGCGCGCGGCGCGAGACGCGGCGGGTCGGCGGGGCCATCGCGCGATGAAAGGGAAGAAACCGGCGCGCCTCAAGTGGCATCGAAGCGGACCGCGTCCGGAGTGCCGCGAGCACGTCGCGGCGACGCTCCGCCCGGCTCCGGTCGGGTGGCGTCGCACGCCGATGCCGCTAGGATGGCCGCCCCGTGCGAGGCGCGCCGCGATCCGCGGCCGGCTCGCGACCGAACCGCGATGCATGGAGCCGATCGATGGCCGACAACCCGACTCCCGCCAAGAAGATCGTCGTCTACCACCAGCCGGGCTGCGCGCCGTGCCACCGCGCGATGGAGTTCCTCACCAAGAACGGCTTCGCCTACGAGTCGAAGGACGTGGCCGTGGACGAGAAGGCCGCCGAGGAGCTGATGCAGATCGGTTCGATGAGCACGCCGACCATCGTCGTCGACGGCAAGGTGCTGGTGGGCTTCCAGCCGCAGCGTCTGCTCGACCTCCTGAAGGCGTGACCGCCGAAGGAGCCTGAAGCGAGGGCCCGTCCAGGCCCGAATCGGAGAGAGCGCGCCGAGTGAACGCGACCGGGATCGCCGCCGAGGTCGCGGCCGTGCTCGCCGAGCCGGAAGTCGCGCGCAAGCTCGCGCTCGCCGAGCGACTCTGCGAGACGGCGCTGCGTTCCCCTTTCGATCCGCGCTTCGCGCGTGGCGATCCGCAGCGGCCCGCGCGGCCGCCGTCGTGGACGGTCGCCGGCTCGCGCGAGACGCCGCGGCGGCCCGACCTGAGCGACCCGCGCGGCCGCCGTTCGCTGGTCCATTCGGTCGCCCACATCGAGCTCTCGGCGGTCGAGCTCGCGCTGCTCGCCGTCGCCGACTTCCCCGGCGAGCCGCGCGACTACTACGCCGACATGCTCGCCATCGCGAGCGAGGAGTGCGCGCACGCGCGCCTGTTGATCTCCCGCCTGCGCGAGCTCGGCGGCGTGCTGGGCGAGGAGCCGGTCCACCTCGGGCTGTGGGAGACGGCGGTGCGCTTCGACGGGCTCGTCGAGCGGCTCGCCGTCGTCCCGCGCGTCCTCGAGGCGAAGGGGCTCGACGTCTCGGCGCCGCTGCGCGCGGGGCTGCGCGCCGCCGGCGACGAGGCGAGCGCGCGCTGCCTCGACCGCGTCTACCAGGACGAGATCGGCCACGTCGCCGCCGGCACCCGCTGGTTCCGGATCGCGTGCGCGCGCGCTGGCGTCGACGCCGAGGCGCGCTTCGTCGAGCTGGCGCGGCCGTTCCTGCCGCGCCGCCGCGTGCGCGCGCTCGACGCCGCGGGCCGGCGCGCCGCCGGCTTCAGCGAGCGCGAGCTCGCGGCGCTCACAGGAGAGGCGGGTGAGGTGCGCGAGGGCGCCGCCGGGTGAAGCGCTCGACGTCGCTCCTCTGGATGGGGGTGCACGTCGCCTGCGCGGCCGGCACCTACATCTGCAGCAAGCTCGCCGCCGACGGCTTCCCGTCGCCCGAGTCGCTGACGCTCGCGCGCGCGCTCGGCGCGACGCTGCTGCTCCTGCTGCTCACCGGCACGGCGATCCCGAAGCCCGACTTCGACGGCGCAACGTGGCTCAAGCTCTTCCTGCTCGGGGTCCTGCAGGTCCCGATCAACCAGTACCTCTTCCTGCGCGGGCTGCGGTCGACCGCGCCGGGCCACTCGGCGCTGCTCTACGCGCTGACTCCGATGGTGGTCCTCCTGATCACGACGGCGCGCGCGCGCGCCTGGCCGCCGCGCCGCATCGTCTCCGGCGTCGTCGTCGCGCTGGCGGGCGCCGTCGTCGTGCTGCGGCCGTGGGAGCAGGGCGAGGCGGCGCGCTCGATGCGCAGCGGCGACCTCTGGATCCTCGCGGCGGTCGTCGCGTGGGCGATCTACACCGTCACCGTGCGCGACCTGGTCCGCCGCCACGATCCGCGCACCATCGCGGCGTGGAACCTGATCCTCGGCTCGCTCGCGATGATGCCGTTCGGCGCGGCGGCGCTGCGCTCGCTCGACTGGAGCGCGATCTCCGGCGCGGCGTGGTTCGGCCTCGCGTTCATGGCGGCCGTGACGAGCGTCCTCATGAACCTGCTGTGGGGGGTGCTGCTGCGCTGGCTGAATCCGGTCGAGGTGACCGTCTGCATGAACGCGCAGCCGCCGGCCACCGCGGCGCTGCAGTGGGCCCTGCAGGCGCCGCTCGTCGCGTGGGGGATCCCGTTCCACGCCGAGCCGCTCGGCGTGCGCTTCGTCGTCGGGATGGTGCTCGTGCTGTTCGGCGTCGTGCTCGTGAATTGGAAGCCGCGGCCGATCGCCGAGGCTTCGCGCGCCGCGGCTGGCAACTGGAGCGGACGTCGAGGGCGCGGGTGAAGCGGGCGCGGGGAGAAGGGGGCGTGGTTGAACGCGCGACGGGCGGGAGCGGGTCGAGGGGCGGAGGGGAAAAAGGCTCGATGGACGGGACACGCTCGCCCCAAACCAAAGATGGACGGGGGGCTCGCTGCGCTCGGCGCATTCGGGCACGACTCGCAGCAGTTCCGTGG
>DAINBU010000139.1:0-11892 GCA_036732755.1 Planctomycetota bacterium | reverse complement strand
CTTTCGGCATCAGGACGCGCTCGAAGTCGGGCCATTCGAGGCGCGCGAGCAGGCCGATCTTCAGGACGCCGGTTGTGTGCATGATCCCGCGCAGCGGCGGCAGCTCGGCCGCCGAGTCCTGGAGCAGCTTCTCGAGCGCGGCGCGGTCGGCGAGGTCGACCTTGCAGACGCGTACGTCGGCGCCGCGCGCGCGCAGGTCGGCGATCGCCTGCTCGGCGGCGGGCGTCGCCGCGCCGCTGCGGCCGACCAGCAGGAGCGGACCGGCGCCGCGCTCGTGGAGGAAGCGCGCCACCTCGAGTCCGAGCGCGCCGCAGCCGCCGGTGATCAGGTAGGTGCCGTCCTTTCGGAAGCGCGTCGGCGCCGCCGCCTCGACGCGCAGCGGCATGAGCCGGACGGCGTGGCGCCGCCCGCCGCGGAACGCGACCTGGTTCTCGTCGCCCGCGAGCAGCGCATCTTCCAAGAGGCCGCGCGCCGCGTCGGCCGGCGCGTCGTCGGGGTCGAGGTCGACGAGGCCTCCGAAGAGCGCCGGGTGCTCCGACGAGAGGACGCGCGCGAAGCCCCACGCCATCGCCTGCACCGCCGCGATCCGGCTCGCGTCGCCGCCGACCGCCTGTGCGCCGCGCGTCACGAACCAGAGCTTCGCGCGCGCGCCGTCGGGCGCACGGATCAGCGCCTGGCTCAGGAGCAGCGCGCGCTGCAGCACGGCACGCGCTCCCGCCTCGACCTCGGCGCGCCCGAGCGCGCCCGCATCGGGGGCGTCGAGCGGGAACAGGTCGACGACGCCGTGCAGCGGCGCGCCGCCGAGCGCCTCGAGCAGCTTTCCGTAGTGGTCCGCCTGGCTCGGATCGAGCGTGACCGTCCCGTCGGCGTGCGCGCGGAAGCCCGTCCCCGCGTAGGCGGTGACGACGCGCGCCCCCGTCTCGACGAGGCGCGCCTTGAGCTGCGCGCCGACGCCCGACCGGTCGGCGAGCACGAGCCAGGTGCCGGCGACGGCGCCGTTCGTGGCCGACGCGGCGCGCGCCGGCGGACACTCCTTCCACTCGAACTCGTGGAGCCATTCGCGCGGATCGGCGGCGACCGGCTGCGCCGCGGGAGCCTCGATCCAGTGGCGCTCGCGCTGGAACGGATAGGTCGGCAGCGCGACGCGCCGGCGCGGCCGGCCGGCGTCGAACGCATTCCAGTCGACGGCGACGCCGTGCACCCACAGCGCGCCGAGGCTCGCGAGCAGCGTCGCGTGGTCGCCGCGCCCCTTGCGCAGCGACGGCAGCCAGTCGCCGGCCGGGCTGCCCGGGAGGCACTGCTGCCCCATCGAGAGCAGCGCGGCGCTCGGCCCGATCTCGAGGAAGGCGCTCGGCCGCTTGCCTGACAGCGCGCGCATGCCGTCGGCGAAGCGCACGCAGCGGCGCAGGTGCTCGACCCAGTAGTCGGCGTGGACGAGCTCGTTCCCCTCCGCGAAGCGGCCCGTGAGATTCGAGACGACCGGAATCTTCAGCGGCGCGTAGGCGACCCCCGCCGCGACCTTGCGGAACTCCGCGAGGATCGGCTCCATCAACGGCGAGTGGAACGCGTGCGAGACCTTGAGGCGCGTCGACTTGAGCCCGAGCTCCTTCGCCTTCGCGAGCGCGGCGTCGAGCTCGTCGTTCGCGCCGGAGAGGACGGTGTTCTGCGGCGAGTTGGCCGCGGCGACGGTCAGGCGGCGCGCCCCCGCGAGCAGCGGCGCGACGGCCGCCTCGTCGCCGAAGAGCGTCGCCATCCCGCCCGCCTCGTCGACGCGCTGCATCAGCTGCGCGCGCGCCGCGACCAGGCGCAGCCCGTCCTCCACGCTGAAGGCGCCGGCGAGGCAGGCGGCGACGTACTCGCCGATGCTGTGGCCGAGCAGCGTCGCGGGCTCGACGCCGAACGAGCGCCAGAGCTCCGCCAGCGCGTATTCCAGCGAGAAGAGCGCCGGCTGCGTCCACGCGGTCTGGTGGAGCGGCGCCGCCTCGCCCGGATCCTCCCTCGGCCCCGCAAGGTCTTTCGGAAAGAGGACTTCCTGGAGCGGCGTCTCGCGCAAGGGCCGCAGCGCCGCGGCGCAGCGCTCGAGCGCGGCGCGGAAGACCGGCTCGCGCTCGAAGAGCTCGCGCCCCATGCCGACGTACTGCGCGCCCTGCCCGCTGAAGAGGAAGGCGACGCGCGCCCGCTCGCGGCGCGTCTTGCCGCTCGCGACATCGGCCGGCTTCCCCTCCGAGAACGCGCGCAGCTTGCGGCCCGCCTCCATCGGATCGGCGGCGACGCACGCGACGCGCTCGGCGAAGTCGGCGCGGCCGGTGTGCAGCGTGAAGGCGACGTCGGCGAGCGGCTGCTCGGGATGGAGGACGAGGTGGTCGGCCATCCTCCCGGCGAGCGCGCGCAGCGCCGTGTCGTCCTGCGCGGAGAGGTTGACGACGTGGGCGCCGCGCTCGGCGGGCGCCGGCGCCGCGGCCGGCGCGCCCGGCGAGGCGATGCGCTCGGGCGCCTCGGCCACGACCGCGTGGGCGTTCGTGCCCGACAGCCCGAACGACGAGACGGCCGCGACGCGGCGGCGCGCGCCGCGCCGCCACGGGCGCGTGCGGTCGACGACGGCCACGCGCACCTTGTCCCATGCGATGTGGGGGTTGGGGTTCTTGAAGTGGAGGTTGGCGGCGAGCGCCTCGTTCTCGAGGCAGACGATCACCTTGATCAGCGCCGCGATGCCGGCGGCCGATTCGAGGTGGCCGATGTTGGTCTTGACCGTCCCGATCGGCAGCTTGTGGCCGGCGTCGCGGCCGCTCGCGAGCGCGGTGTCGATCGCTTCGACCTCGATCGGGTCGCCGAGCGACGTGCCGGTGCCGTGCGCTTCGAGGTAGTCGAGGTCGGCCGGCCCGATGCCCGCCGCCTTCCACGTGTCGCGCATCAGGTCGGCCTGCGCGGCGGGGTTGGGGACGGTGAAGCCGCTGCTGGCGCCGCCGTGGTTCACCGCCGTCGCGCGCAGCACTGCGAGGATGCGGTCGCGGTCACGCTCGGCGTCGGAGAGGCGCTTCAGGACCACGATCCCGCAGCCCTCGCCGCGCACGTAGCCGTCGGCCGACGCGTCGAACGTCTTGCAGCGGCCGTCGGGCGAGAGCATGCGCGCCTGGCAGATGTTGATCGTGACGCCGGGGTCGAGCAGCGCGTTCACGCCGCCCGCGAGCGCCATGTCGCATTCGCCGCGCTTCAAGCTCTCGCACGCCAGATGAACTGCGACCAGCGACGACGAGCAGGCAGTGTCGACCGCGAGCGAAGGCCCGCGCAGCCCCAGCGCGTACGAGAGCCGTCCCGGAACGCTGTTCAGCGTGTTGCCGACGCCGTAGTAGGCGTTGTCGTGCAGCGTGTGGCGCGCGACCGCGGCGCCGTAGTCGGTCATCGAGACGCCGAGGAAGACGCCGGTGCGACTGCCGGCGAGGTCGTGCGCATGTCCGGCGTTCTCGACCGCCTCCCACCCCACCTCGAGCGCCCAGCGCTGCTGCGGGTCGAGCACCTCCGCCTCGCGCGGGGAGATGTGGAAGAAGCCGGCGCCGAACAAGTCGAGGTCCTCGACGAAGCCGCCGACGCGGCAGTAGACCTTGCCCGGCGTCGCCGGGGTCGGGTCGTAGAGCGCGTCGATGTCGTAGCGATCGCGCGGGACCTCGCGGATCGCGTCGCGGCCGTCGCGCAGCATGTCCCAGAACGAGGCGGCGTCGTTGGCGCCGCCGGGAAAGCGGCAGCCGAGCCCGATCACGGCGATCGGCTCGTTGCGCTCGCGCTCGAGCTGGTCGAGGCGCTGCCGCATCTCCTTCAGGGCGACGAACGCGCGCTGCAGCGGCGTGAGCTGGTCGAGGTCGGGTTCGGTCACGTCAGTGGAGTCCGAGATCCTTGAGCTGCTGCGCGATCGCCTGCTCGAGCTGATCCTGCGACAGCTCGCGCGCCTCGTTCATGAGCGTGTCGCGGCTGGAGGGCGCGGCCGGTACCTCGGGCGCGGCGGGGCGCGCCTCCTTCGCCAGGACCAGGACGTTCGCGAGGAGGTGCTCGGCGAGCACCTCGATGGTCGGGTGGTCGAAGATGAAGGTGACCGGCAGCTCGACGCCGAGGCTCGTCTGCAGACGGTCGCGCAGCGTCACCGCCATCAGCGAGTCGACGCCGAGCTCGATGAAGCCGCGCTGCGGGTCGGGGCGCTCGGCGCCGAAGCCCATCAGCTCCCCGAGCTGATCCTGGAGGTGGGCGGCGAGCCGCTCGGCGCGCTCGGCCGGCGGCGCCGCGGCGAGCTCGCCGCGCAGGTCGCCGACTGCGGGTCGTGCCTCGGGATGTTGCGACGGCGCGGCGACGGCGAGCTCCTCGAAGAGCGGCCGGCGGCGGCGCGCCTCCATCACGCTCCGGAAGAGGCCCCACTCGACCTTCGCGAGGACGACGTGGGCGCGGCCCGACGCGAGCGCGGCCTCGAGCTCCGGCAGCCCCTCGGCCGGGTCGATCGGCGTGACGCCGAGGCTCGCCATGAAGCGGTTGAACTCCTCGCTCGGCGCGCTCCCCCCCTTCCACGGGCTGAAGCTCACGGTCGTCGCGGCGAGCCCCAGGTGGCGGCGCGCGAAGGCGATCGCGTCCTGGAAACGGTTGGCGGCCGAGGAGTGGACCTGGCCCGCCGAGCCCCACACCGACGCGATCGAGGAGAAGCCGACGAACAGGTCGACGGGGCGGCTCTTCGTCAATTCGTGCAGCAGCCAGGTGCCGCGCACCTTGGCCGCGAGGACGGCGCGGAAATCCTCGGGCCGCGTCGCGGCGATGCGCTCGAAGCGGGCGATGCCCGCCGCCTGCACCACGCCGCCGAGCGGCGGCCCCTGCGCGAGCGCCTCCTCGACGCGCCGCATCTGCTCCGGATCGGAGACGTCGGCCGCGACCGCCCGCACTTCGACGCCCGCATCTTTCAGCGAGCGCAGGAGCTCCTGCGCCGCCGGCGTCGCCGCGCCGCTGCGCCCGACGAGCACGAAGTGGCGCGCGCCCCGCTCGACGAGGCGGCGCACGAAGCGGCCGCCCGCCTGCCCGAAGCCGC
Source organism: Planctomycetota bacterium (assembly GCA_036732755.1). Classification (GTDB taxonomy): domain Bacteria; phylum Planctomycetota; class B15-G4; order B15-G4; family SIAN01; genus DASRRB01. Next base: position 6,836 of record DAINBU010000139.1, on the reverse strand, counting down.
CGGCGACGAGATACGTGCGGTCGGGTGCGACCGCGACGGGCGCGAGCGCGACGCCGGTCGCGACGACGAGACGCGGCACGAAGCGCTGGTGGCCGCGCCACGCGACCTGGTCCTCGCCGTCGCCGGAGAGCAGCTCGTCGACGAGCGGGCCCGCCTCGGCGCGGTCGCCGGCGGGATCGAGGTCGAGCAGGCCGCCCCACTTGTCGGGGCGCTCGAGCGCGTAGGCGCGCCCGAAGCCCCACAGCGCCGCGGCGGCGACGTTCATGCCGTGGCGCGCCGCGTCGGCCGACGCCGCGCCGCGCGTGACGATCCAGAGCGGCGGCGCCGCGGGATCGTTCTCCGGCAGCGCCTGCGCGAGGGAGAGGAGGCTCAGGAGCCCGCGCTCGTGGTCCTCGGCGAGCGTCGCGACCGTCGTCGCCGCGGTCGTCCGGAAATCGAGCCCGAGCAGGTCGACGATGCCGCGCGCACGCGCCGACCCGTCATTCCGCCCGAGCGCGGCGACCAGCGCGCCGCAGTGCTCGGCGCTCGCGGGATCGAAGGTCCACGCGCGGCCCGCGATGGAGAGGGCCGGGCCGGGGCGCGCGACGATCGCCGTCTCGCCGCGCCGCTCGAGCTCACGCGCGACCGACTCGGCGACGCCGCCGCCGTCGGCGAGCAGCAGCCACGTCCCCGCCGGCGCCGGCGGCGCCGCCGCGGCCGCGCGCGCGCGCGCGCGCCACTCGACCTCGTGCAGCAGCGAAGCGTGCGTCGACGCGCGGCTCTTCTGGTGGCGCTCGATGATGCGCGCCGCGAACTGCGCAAAGAGGTCGGACTCGGTGCGCGACCAACCGGCACCCGCCTCGACGAGGCGCGTGAGCGCCTGCGGGTCGCCGCCCTCCAGGCTCCGCACGACCTCGGAGGTGTCGGCTGCGGGCGCGGACGGCGGCTCGCCGCCCTTGCGGTAGCGCTTGCCCTCGAACGGATACGTCGGCGCGACGATGCGCCGTGCGTCCCGGCCTTGGAAGAACCGCGTGAAGTCCGGCGTCGCGCCGCCGACGTAGAGCGACGCGACCGCCTGCAGCAGCTGCGGCCATTCCGGCTTGCCCTGGCGCAGGCTCGCGACCCAGGCCCGTCCCGTCGCGGGAATCGTCTGCTGCGCGAGCCCGAGCAGCGTGCTGCCCGGCCCGACCTCGAGGAAGACCTTGTGGTTGCGCTCGAGCAGCCAGCGCAGCGAGTCGGCGAAGCGGACCGGCTCGCGCAGGTGGCGGCACCAATAATCGGGGTCGGCCGCCTGCGCCGCGGTGAGCTCGCCTCCCGTCAGGTTCGAGAGCAGCGGGATCTTCGGCACGCCGAAGCGCTGCGCCGCCGCGAGCGCGCGGAACTCCGCGAGGACCGGCTCCATGAGCGGCGAGTGGAAGGCGTGCGAGACGGTGAGCCGCTTCGTCTTCACGCCGCGCGCGCCGGCGCGCTCGACCACGGTCGCGACGCCGCGCTCGCTGCCCGAGACGACGACGCTGGACGGTCCGTTCACCGCCGCGATCCCGACCTCGGCCGCAAGTCCGGCGATCAACTCGCCGGTCGCCTTCTCGTCGGCGAAGACCGCCGCCATGGCGCCCGGCGTGCAGCGCTCGGCCATCAGGCGGCCGCGCGCTGCGACGAGGCGGCAGGCGTCCTCGAGACGCAGGACGCCGGAGAGGGTGGCGGCGACGAACTCGCCGACGCTGTGGCCGAGCATCACCGCCGGCTCGACGCCGAGCGCGCGCCACGTCTGCGCCAGCGCGTACTCGATCGCGAAGATCGCAGGCTGGGTGTTGCGCGTCTGCGCGAGCCGCTCGACGGCGCTCGCCGCCGGAGCTCCGGCTTCCGATCCATAGTCGAGCAGCTCGAGCAGCGGCCGCTCGAACAGCGGGTCGAGGTAGATCCGGCACTCTTCGAGGGCGGCGCGGAACGCCGGCACTTCTCGGTGGAGCTCGCGCCCCATGCCGGGGTACTGCGCGCCCTGGCCGGGGAAGAGGAAGACGACGTCGCGCCGCTTCTCGGAGAGCTCGCCGCGCTCGACGTCGGCGGTCGACGCGCCGCGCGCGACGGCGGTCAGGCGCTCGGCGAAGGAGGCGCGTTCCGTCCCGATCAGCGCGAGGCGGTGCTCGAAGTGGTCGCGGCCGACGCCCGCCGTGCAGCAGAGGTCGGCGAGCGGCGCGTCGCCGGAGAGTGCCGTCGCCCAGCGGCCGGCGAGCTCCTGCAGCGCCGTCGGCGTGCGCGCGGAGAGGCAGAGCAGCTCGCTGCGCCCCGTGTCGGATTCCGGCGCCGCACGCGGTGCGGGTGCGGGCGGCTCCTGCAGGAGCGCGTGCGCGTTCGTGCCGCTCGCGCCGAACGAGCTGACGCCGGCGATGCGGGGCGTCGGCGCGTCGGCGGGCCACGGCGTGAGCTCGGTCGGGATCGCGAGGTTGCCGTCGCGCAGGGAGAGGTTGGGGTTCACCTCGCGCAGATGGAGGTGCGGCGGGATCGCGCCCTTCTGGACGACGAGCGCCGCCTTCATGAGTCCCGCCACGCCCGACGCCGATTCGAGGTGGCCGAAGTTGGTCTTGACCGAGCCGATGCGCAGCGGGCCGCGCGCGCGCGTGCGCGCGAGCGCCTCGCCGAGCGCCTCGACCTCGATCGGATCGCCGAGCGCGGTCCCGGTCCCGTGGCATTCGAGGTAGCCGACGTCGTCGGCCGTGAGCCCCGCGCGCGCGAGCACCTCGCGGATCAGCGCCTGCTGCGCGAGCCCGTTGGGGACGGTGAGCCCGCTGCTCGCGCCGTCCTGGTTGATCGCGCTCGCGCGGATCAGCGCGACGATCGGATCCTGGTCGCGCAGCGCGTCGTCGAGGCGCTTCAGCACCACCACGCCGCACCCCTCGCCGCGCACGAAGCCGTCGGCCGACGCGTCGAACGTGGCGCAGCGCCCCTCCGCCGAGACCATGCGCATCTTGCAGACCATGAGCGTGCCGTCGGGCGACAGGATCACGTTCACGCCGCCGGCGATCATGAGGTCCGCCTCACGCGTGCGCAGGCTCTGGCAGGCGAGGTGGATGGCGACCAGCGACGACGAGCAGGCGCTGTCGAGCACGAGCGTCGGCCCGTGCAGCCCGAGCAGGTAGGCGATGCGGCCGGCCGCGAAGTTGAGGCAGTTGCCGGAGAGGTGGTAGGTGTCGATGTTCTGCGGGCCGCCGAGCCGGATCCCGTGGTCGTAGTCCGTCAGCGTCACCCCGAGGATCACGCCCGACTTCGAGCCGTGCAGGCGCGACGGCGCGATGGCGGCGCGCTCGAGCGCCGTCCAGGTGACTTCGAGCGCAAGGCGGTGCTGCGGGTCGAGGCTCAGCGCCTCGCGCGGCGAGATGCGGAAGAAGCCGGCGTCGAAGCGCTCGACGTCCGGCAGCAGGCCGGCGCGGCGCGTGTAGATCTTGGCCGAGGTCTCGGGGTCGGCGTCGGGGTCGTAGAGGTGGTCGAGCGACATTCGGCTCGACGGGATCTCGACGACGCCGTCGACGCCGGTCCGGAGCATCTCCCAGTACCGGTCGGGATCGGACGCGCCGCCCGGGAAGCGGCACGCCATCCCGACGATGGCGATCGGCGCCGTACGGGCGCGCTCGAGCTCGTCGACCTGCGCACGCAACGCCCGGATCGCGAGCAGCGCCCGCTTCAGGCGGTCGCCGTCGGCAGCGCTACTCTCTTCGATCAAGGTGCGCACGACCTCCGCGGTGTCATGGGACGAGCGGCGCCTAATCTACCCTCGGAGGGATTCGCCGAGGCTCGGGCGGAGTCGCCGGACGGCCGTGGAAGAAGAAGATCGTTCCGCTTCGCGATCGCACGCGATGCAGGCGCTCGTGCTCCACCCCGACCTCGACCGGCTCGGCGGCATCGAGGGGTATTACCGGAAGATCTTCCCGCACTTCCGGATCCCGGTCGAGTCGTTCGAGGTCGGCCGGCGCCACGACGAGCGCGGGGCGGGCCGCGCCGCCGGGCTGCTGCGGCCGCTCCGCGACTACCTGCGGCTGCGCCGCCGGCTCGCGCGCGACGACGTCCCGGTCGTCGTGCTCAATCCTTCACTGAAGCTCGACATGGTCCTTCGCGAAGGGCTGTTCCAGCGGCTCGCGAAGGCCCGCGGACGGCGCACGGTCGTCTTCTGGCGCGGCTGGGAGCCGGAGCTCGCGCGCGCGATCGAGCGGCGCGGACAGTGGTGGTTCCGCTGGCTCTTCGGCCGCACCGACGCGTTCGTCGTGCTGGCGCAGGAGTTCGGCGCGACGCTGCGGCGCCTCGGGATGCAGCAGCCGATCCACTCCGAGGTGACCGTCGTCGACGACGCCGCGCTGGAGAGGGTCGACGTCAAGTCCCTGGTCGAACGACGGCTCGCGAGCCGGCCGCGCACCGTCCTCTTCCTCGCGCGGCTGCTCCGGCCGAAGGGGATCCACGAGACGCTGCAGGCGATGGCGCTGCTGGAGGCGGGCGGGCGCCGCGACGGGAAGGTCCCGGTGCGCCTCCTCGTCGCGGGCGACGGGCCCGAGCTCGAGCCGGCGCGCGCGTACGCGCGCGGGCGCGCCCTCGCGAACGTCCACTTCGCCGGTCACGTGGGCGGCGCCGCCAAGTGGGAGCTGCTGCGCGACTCGAGCGTGCTGTGCCTGCCGACCCAGCACGGCGAGGGGCTGCCCAACTCGATCGTCGAGGCGATGGCCTTCGGGCTGCCCGTCGTCACGACCGCGGTCGGGGGCGTCGCCGACTTCTTCCGGGACGGCGTGCACGGCGCGACGGTCGCGGGCGCGGCGCCGGAGGCGATCGCGGCCGCGCTCGAGCGGCTGCTCGACGACGACGCGTTGCAGCGGACCATCGCGCGCACCAACCACGACTACGCGCGCGGCCGCTTCCTCGCCTCGCTGGCGGCGGCGCGGCTCGAGGCGATCTACCGCTCGGTCCAGAACAGCACGGTGTAGACCGCCTTCAGGAGCTCCCAGGTCGTGCGCACCCCCTTGAAGGCGAGGCGCGCGAGCGGGTTTCTCGGGCCGTAGCGGTCGATGATCGTCCACCAGGCGCGGATCCCCTTGCCGCGCTTGCGGCTCATGGATTCGTTGTGAGTCCGGAACGACACGGCCGGTCCGCCCGGCAGGTGGCGCACGCGGCGCCCGGCGACGACGAAGCGCAGGAAGAAGTCGACGTCGACCTTGATGCCGATCTTGGTGTCGTAGCCGCCGAGCGCGAGCGCGACGTCGCGCGCGTACGCCATGCCCGAGTGCTTGAAGGGGACGCGCGGCCGCAGCAGCGTCGCGCGCAGCAGCGCCGCGTTGCTCGGGAACTCGGGGTAGCGCGACACCTCGACCCGGCCGTCGGGCAGGAGCTGGTCGTGGTCGCAGTAGACGAGGTCGGTGTCGGGGTGCGCGCGGAAGAACGCGTCGATGCGCGCCAGCGAATCGTCGCGCAGCGTGTCGTCGCTGTCGAGGATGACGACCCGCGCGTGCCTCGCTGCGGACACGCCGTTCGCACGCGCCGCGCCGACGCCGGCGTTCTCCTGGTGGACCACGCGCAGGCGCGGGTCGGCGCGCGCCGCCTCGTCGAGCCAGCGCGCCGTCTCCGGCCCCGAGCCGTCGTCGACGACGAGCACCTCGAACTCGGGCCAGCGCTGCGCGAGCGCGCTCGCGACCGCCTCCTTCAGGAACTCGAGCCGGTCGTGCGCGGCGAGCAGGATCGTGGTGCCGGTCACACGTCCCAGCTCGGGTAGACCTGCCGGAAGTCGCGGTCGGCGAGCGCGCGGATGAACGCGGCCGCCTCGGCGTTCTCGACCTTGTTGTGGCTGCGCTTCCAGTCGGGGAAGAAGCGCTCGAGGCCGAGCGCCTTCGCGTCGTCGCGCAGGAGCTCGTAGCGCAGCAGCCCCGGCGCGAGCCCGAGCTCCTTCAGCGCGAGGTACTCGCGCACGAAGCTGCCCCAGAACTCGACGTAGCGGCGCATGCTCGGCTCGGTGAAGAGGCCGCCCCACTCCTCGACGAGGTCCTGGTGGCGTACCGGCTTGGCGAAGCTCGCGTAGGCCTGGATCGGGTTGCGGACCAGGAAGACGACGTTGCGGATCCGATTGCGGCTGAAGAAGGAGAAGGCGGGCAGGTTGCTGAAGAGCGCGGTGTGGCCGGGCCGCTCCTCGACGTACTTCACGAAGTCGAGCAGGTTGGCCTCGATGGGCCGCTTGCCGTCCATCACGAAGCCGTTGGCGCGGCGCGTGAACATGGTCCGCACCGGCAGCGTCGCCGGCTTCTCGAGCGAGTCGAGGTCGTCGGGCCGCAGCATCACGTCGGGCCGCTCGGCGACGCGCACGCCGAAGCCGCGCAGGGCGTGCACGACGAAGCTCGAACCGGAGCCGCCCGCCGACATGAAGATCCGGTCGATGGTCGGGCGCTTGATGGCGCCGCGCACGCGGCGCGCGATCTTGGCGATCTTCTTGCGGATCTTCTGCACGAGGACGTTCCGTGAGGTCGAGTCGGGGCGGCGGAACCTTATCGCTGCCGTCCGGGAGCGAGAAGTCCTCGCGCCGCCGCTCGCACCGCCGCGATCGGACGGTAGCGTGTCGCGTCCTGCGATGGCCCCCTCCGCGACCCTCCCGCCCGCGCTGCGGTTCTGCACGCGCGGCCTCTGGCTGATCGAGAACGCGCTGCCGCCGCTGCGCCGCGCCTCCGCCGGCCTGCGCGCCCTGCCCGACAGCCTGATCATCGGGGCGCAGCGCTGCGGCACGAGCAGCATGGTGCGCCACCTCGCGCGCCATCCCGGCGTCATGAAGTCGCTCGGCCGCGGCGAGATCCACTTCTTCGACCGCGAGCTGATCTGGCGGCGCGGCGTCTCCTGGT
>DAINBU010000138.1:0-11959 GCA_036732755.1 Planctomycetota bacterium | reverse complement strand
GCGCAGCGCCGTGAGCCAGAGCAGGTCGACGCGCGGGAAGCCCTGCCTCGCCGCACCGGCGCCGCGCGTGAGCAGCAACGGCTGCATGCGCTGGCCGATCCCCTTGCCGAAGGTGCGCTCGCCGACGAGGAGCGCGCGCCGGTGGTCCCGCAGCGCGCCCGTCACCAGCTCGCTCGCGCTCGCCGACGAGCGGTCGATCAGGAGGACGAGCGGCAGGTCGGGTCCGAAGGCCGGCTGTCCGCTCTCGAACTCGGCCGGCAGGTCGGGAGAGTCGACCCGCGCCTCGATGTGGGTGACGACGAGCTCCGGCGGCAGGAAGAGGTTCGCGATCGAGACCGCCTCGGCGATCAGGCCGCCCGGGTTGCCGCGCAGGTCGAGGATGAGGGCGCGCGCGCCGTCGCGCACCAGCCGCCGCGTCTCGAAGAAGACGCCGCCGAACGCCTGCCCCCCGAACATCGAGAACGAGACGTAGCCGACGTCGCCGTCGAGGCGGCAGGCGCGGACGCCGAGGCGCAACGGGTCGAGCGACGCGAGCGGCAGCTCGACCGGCGCGTCGAAGCCGGCGCGCGCGAAGCGCAGCCGGCACGGCCGCGCCACCTCGTCCTCGAGCGCGCGCAGCGGCCGGTCGTCGACCGGACGCCCGTCGATCGCGAGCACGCGGTCGCCGGCGCGCAGCCCCTTGTCGGACGCGTCGCTGTCGCGCAGCACGGCGCGCACGTAGACGCCGTCGGCGTCGCGGTCGAGGAAGAGGCCGGTCTCGCTCGGGAACTGCGAGTCGAGGACCTTCGAGAGGTTGAAGAAGTGGTCGCCGCGGACGAGGCGCGTGAAGGGGTCGCCGACCGCCTCGATGAGCGCGGTCGCGAGCAGGTCGATGCGCGCGTCGATGCGCGGGTCGGCGTCGCCGACGCCGGCGGGGAGCCAGCTCCCGCAGAGGGCGTCCCACTCGAAGGCGCGCGCGAGCGCCGTGACGTCGACGTCGGCGCGCCGCAGCAGCTCGGGCTCCTCGTCCGCCACGCGCCGCAGCGCTGCGAGGGCCCGCGCGCCGAACTGCTCCGACGTCACGCCTTCGAGGGAGGGGTGCTCGTCGAGGAGGAGGTCGTGGAGCTCGGAGACGTAGCTCTCCGCCGAAGCGAAGCGGTTCACCTCGGCGAGAAGCGCAGGGAGATTCCCGCGGCGCTCGGACGTCTCGCCGCCGCCGCCCGCGGCGCGCCCGGCCGCGACGTCGCGCACGATGCCGTACAGCGCGGCGAGCACCAGCGCATTGAGGATCGTCGCCGGGATCCAGAGCATCCGCCGCGGCGTCGCGCACTCCTCCGATCGGTCGTCCAAGTCCGCTCTCCAGCGGCGCGACCTCTTTGCCGGGCGCGGCGCAGCCGGCGATTCGAGCGCCCGGCGCCGCCAGCGCAACCCGCCGCGCACAGCGCCGCGCCGGCGCTGCGACGATCGTGAACGGATTTCCCGGGATTCGCGCGCCCGAAACCGCGACGGGAGGGGCGGGTTGGCCCGCGCACTCCGAAACCGTCCGCCTTCTGCATCATGCGAGGAACCACGATGACGACGCGCTTCGCTTCCCTCCTGTCGGCCGCCTGCGTCGTTGCGACCCTGGTCCTCTCCGCGCCCGCGCTCGACGCGCAGGCCGCCCCGAAGGCGCCGACCGCCGGCGGGGATTCCCGCGAGGTTCGCAAGGACCGGCGCGAGCTCCGGCGCGCTCGCCGCGATCTGAAGCGCGACCGCGTCGACCAGCGGCGCGACCGCCACGACCTGCGTCGCGACCGCAAGGACCTGCGCAGCGATCGCCGCGACTTGCGTCGCGATCGGCGCGACAAGCACGACGATCACCGCGACTTGCGTCGCGGGCGGCGTCACCACCGGCGCGGGAAGGTCTGAGCGCGCCAGCGTCGCCGGGAAGAAAGATGCGGCGGCCCTGGAGGGAGCGCGGCCCGAGTCTGCCGCCTCCCTCCGGGCCGCCGCGACTGGGCCGCATGGACCTCCCGTGAAGACCGCGGGAAGCGTCGCCGCGGGCGGCGCGGTTACGTGGAAGGCGCGCCGGCGTACACTCCCGCGCTTCGCGGCGCTGCACGCCCCGACCCGCGAGCCCGGAGCCACGCGTGGCCTGCCCGACGGATCCAGCGGAACCGACGGAGTCCCCCGAGTACGGCGAATACGGCGAGGAGAACCCGCAACCCTCTCCACGTGAATCGATGCCGGCCTACCGACCCGACGCGACCGCGCCGGCGCAGACTCCGTGGTCGCGGCTGCAGCGCGTCCTCTTCCGCTTCGCCCTCCTCTACTTCTTCGTCTACAGCGCGCAGTCGGTCGCGGGCCAGTTCACGACCTACCTGTCGAAGGACGCGCAGACGTGGGTGGCGGAGCACGTGTTCGGCCCGTGGTCGAAGGCCGAGGACGACCTCGTGCTCTGGACCGGAGCGAAGTTCTTCGGGCTCACGATCACCGTCCGCCCGGCCGGCAGCGGCGACACCACGTGGAACTACGTGCAGCTCGTCGACCTCGCGGCGATCGCAGCGGCGGGGACGCTGCTCTGGACGCTCCTCGACGAGCTGGTGCGCAGGGCCGCCGGCTGGGGGCCGGGCCACCACCGCCGCCTGCGCGACGGGCTGCGCGTGGGGCTGCGCTTCGTGCTGGGCGTCACGCTCATCGGCTACGGCTGCGCGAAGGTGATCCCGTCGCAGATGCCCGAGCCCGGGCTCGACCGGCTGGCGCAGCCGTTCGGCACGGCGTCACCGATGGGGCTGCTCTGGACCTTCCTCGGCGCCTCGAAGGGCTACGAGATCTTCAGCGGCGCGGCGGAGCTGCTCGCCGGCTGGCTGCTCGTCACGCGCTGGACGACGACGCTCGGCGCGCTGATGGCGGCGGCGGTGATGGGCAACGTCGTCGCGCTCAACTTCTTCTACGACACGCCGGTCAAGCTCTACTCGTCGCACCTCTTCCTGATGGCGGTCGTGCTGGTCGTCCCGGAGATCCCGCGGCTCGCGCGCTTCTTCGTGCTGAACCGGACGACGCCGGCGGCGCAGGTGGGCCGGGTCTTCCCGTGGAAGTGGGCGAACTACGGAGCGCTCGCGCTCTGCGTCTTCCACTTCGGATACGCGACGCGGCAGTCGCTCAGGCAGAGCCGCACCTACTACGACATGCAGCGCGAGCAGGCCGCGCAGGCGCAGTCGCCGCTCCACGGCAACTGGGCGGTCACGTCGTTCGAGCTCGACGGCGCGCCGGCGGTCGGGACCGAGGACGAGGCGTGGCGCCGGCTGGTGGTCGGCCGCTTCTACTTCAACCTCGAGACGGTGAAGGATCCGTCCACGCGGTACTTCGCGCAGCTCGACGCGAAGGCGAAGAGGGTCGTGCTCATGAAGCGCGGCGCGCCGAACTGGAAGGCGAATCTCGGCTGGGACCTGCCGGAGCCGGACCAACTGCAGATCGAGGGGAAGTTCGACGGCCACGACGTCTTCGTCGAGTTCAAGCGCTCCAGCGTCGAGCGCTACTTCCTGATGACGCGGGGTTTCCACTGGATCAACGAGTACCCGGACAACGAATAGGGAGGGGAGGCGGAATGATCCGGCTGCGGGGAGGGTGGGCGTTGGCGGCATTCGCATCGTTCACGGGCTGCGGTTCGTCGGGAGCATCGGGGGACGAAGCGGGAGGGAGGTCGGCGCTCGAGGAGGCGACGGCCGCGAACCCGTTCCGCGAGCGCAGCCCCCTGCCGTTCGAGGCGCCCCCGTTCGACCGCATCCACGACGCCGACTACCCGACGGCGATCGAAGAGGGGATGCGGAAGAACCTCGCCGAGGTGGCGGCGATCGCGGAGCAGGCCGAGCCGCCGACCTTCGTGAACACGATCGAGGCGCTCGAGCTCTCGGCGCGGCCGCTCGCGCGCGTGCTCAAGGTCTTCTCCGCGATCACGCGCGCCGACACCAACGAGGTGCTGCAGCGGATCCAGGCCGACATGGCGCCGAAGCTCGCCGCGCTGCACGACGCGATCTGGCTCGACGCGCGCCTCTTCGCGCGGGTCGAGCAGCTCTTCGAGCGGCGCGACGGGCTCGGACTCGACGCCGAGCAGCGCTTCCTCCTCGAGAAGTACCGCCGCGACTTCGTCCTCGCGGGCGCGCGGCTGTCGGCCGCCGACCAGGCGGTGCTGCGCGCGCTGAACGCCGAGGAGGCGAAGCTCACCACGGAGTTCGAGGCGAGCCTGCTCGCGGCGACCAACGCGGCGGCGCTGGTGGTCGCGACGCGCGCGGAGCTCGCCGGCCTCGACGACGGGGCGATCGCGGTCGCCGCGGAGGAGGCGAAGCGGCGCGGGCTCGACGGCAAGTGGGTGCTGACGCTCAAGAACTTCACGCGCCAGCCGCCGCTCGCGTCGCTCGCGAACCGCGACGTGCGGCGCCGGCTGCACGAGGCGTCGGTCGCGCGCGCGGAGCAGGGCGACGTGCGCGACACGCGGGCGCTCTGCCGGCGGCTCGCCGAGCTGCGCGCCCGCAAGGCGCAGCTGCTCGGCTTCGAGAGCTACGCCGCCTACGGCCTCGCCGACCAGATGGCGCGCACGCCCGACGCGGCGATCGACCTGATGACGCGCATGGTGCCGGCCGCCACCGCCAAGGCGCGCGGCGAGCTGGCGAAGATGCAGGCGCTCGCCGACGCCCAGGCGAATTCGCTTCTCGACCGCTTTCCGCTCGCGGCGTGGGACTGGTCCTTCTACGCCGAGCAGGTGCGCAAGGCCGAGTTCGACCTCGACGACGCGGCGCTCCGCCCCTACTTCGCGCTCGACCGCGTGCTGCGCGACGGCGTCTTCTTCGCGGCCAACCGGCTCTACGGCCTCACCTTCAAGGAGCGCCTCGACTTCCCGACCTACCACCCCGACGTGCGCGTCTTCGAGGTCGACGACGCCGACGGGACGGCGCGCGCGATCTTCTACGCCGACTACTTCGCCCGGCCGAGCAAGCAGGGCGGGGCGTGGGAGGACACGTTCGTCGATCCGTCCGGCCTGCTCGGCACCAAGTGCGTCGTCTTCAACGTCTGCAACTTCACGAAGCCGGCGGCGGGACAGCCGGCGCTCTTGAGCTTCGACGAAGTGACCACGATCTTCCACGAGTTCGGCCACGCGCTGCACGCGATCCTCTCCGACGTGAAGTACCCCTCGCTCGCCGGCACCAACGTTCCGCGCGATTTCGTCGAGTTCCCCTCGCAGTTCAACGAGCACTTCGCGACCGAGCCGGCGGTCCTTGCGAGCTACGCGCGCCACTACGGGACCGGCGAGCCGATGCCGGCCGCGCTCGTCGAGAAGCTCAAGCGGTCGCGCACCTTCGACCAGGGCTACCAGACCACCGCCTACCTCGCGGCGGCGCTCCTCGACATGGCGTGGCACACGCTGCCGGCGAGCGCGCCGCCGCAGGACGTCGGCGCCTTCGAGGCGGAGGCGCTGAAGCGCTTCCGCGTCGACCTGCCCGAGGTCCCGCCGCGCTACCGCACGCCCTACTTCGCCCACATCTGGGAGGGGGGCTACGCCGCCGGGTACTACGCCTACCTCTGGGCCGAGGTGCTCGACCACGACGCCTGGTACTGGTTCGTCGAGCACGGCGGCATGACGCGCGAGAACGGGCAGCGCTTCCGCGACCTCGTGCTGTCGCGCGGCGGGACGAAGGAAGCGGCCGAGCTCTTCAAGAGCTTCCGCGGCCGCGAGCCGAGCGTGGAGCCGCTCCTGATCGAGCGCGGGCTCAAGTAGGTCGGGCGGCCGGTCGGCTCCTGCGGCGCGATCGGCAGCGCCGCCAGCGCGAGCGTGAAGGTGAGGCGCGCCGCACCGCGCAGCCGTTTCACGCGGTGCTCGACGCGGAGCGCCTCTCCGCGCGAAGGGAACGGCCCCCAGCGGCGCGCCACGCGCCACGGCCGGCCGGCCCGTGTCGAGCGCGCGCCGCCGCGCCGCTCGCCGTTGTGCTGATCGAGCCTGCGGCGCAGGTCGGTGGTGATGCCGACGTAGGTGCGCTTCGCCGCGGCGAGCAGGTAGACGGTCCACTTCATGGCGCGCCAAGTTAGCGCGACCGGCGCGCCGAGCGCCCGGGCGGAGGTTCCGCTCGATGCGCGCCGCCGTCGCGCCGCTGAGCGCGCGATTTCGAGGGAACCCGCATCGCGTCGCGCGAACGGTCGCGGCGCGCCCGTGCGACGGCTTCGACCTCTTCTCGCGGAGTGCGACGGCGGCTAGGCTCCCGCGCCAACCGAGCTGCCACCCGATCCATTACGTCGGTGAAAGGGATTTGCATGAGAGCACCGTTCTCCTCCCGTGGTGCCCGCCGGATGCGGGTTGCCGCTGCGCTCTTGGTCTTGTGCGGCGGAGCGGCGACGCTCGCGGCCGCGACGGTCGCGGCGCCCGTGCACAGCACGGGCATCAGCGGGTACTCGAGCAAGCAGGGGGTCATCTGCACCTTCTGCCACTCGGGCGGCGTGGCGCCGACGGTCCGGCTGGTGGGGCCGACCTTCGTCCTGCACGATTCGACCGTGCGCTACACCTTCACGGTGTCGGGCGGCCAGGTGGTCGCGGCCGGCCTCGACGTCGCCATCGACGACAACGCCGGCACGCTCGCCGCGACCGACACCGGCACCCACATCGACAACAGCGAGGTGACGCACGACACGCCGCGCCTCGTCGACAGCAACGGCGACGCGATCTTCTTCTTCGACTACACCGCGCCGTCGACGCCGATGTCGGTCGCGATGTACGCGGCGGGCAACTCGGTCAACCTGAACGGCAGCAACTCCGGCGACAACGCGCGCTCGAAGCAGATCAAGATCGTCGTCGTCGACAACCTCACGTCGTTCCTCAAGTTCGGCGTGGCGACGGCGGGCTCGGGCGGGATCCTCCCGACCGTGCAGACGGTCGACGGGCCGAGCGTCGGCCCCTGGTCGATCACGATCAACAACGTCCTGGGCGGCGCGTCGGGCTTCCTCTGGGTCGGCTTCGCCATGAAGGACCAGCTCGCCTTCGGCGGTCACTTCTACATCGACCTCTCCTCGCCCTACTTCCTCGCACCGATTGCGTTCGGCGGGACGCCGGGCCTGGCGGGCGACGGCTCGCTCACGATCCCCGGCGTCGACGTGAGCAGCTACGCGCCGCTCACCCTGTTCCTGCAGGGGACGATGATCGACGCCGGCGCGCCGAAAGGCGTCTCGATGACCAAGGGCATCCAGATGGACGTCCAGAACTGACGCAGTACTGAATCGGATTCACGACGGACGGGGCGCGCATCGAGAGGTGCGCGCCCCGTCTCTGTTTCAGCGGCGGCTGGTGCTGCCGATGATGCGGCGCGGCGCGGCGCCGGGCGCGTTCGGCGATCCGCTCGCGGGAGGCGGCGCCGCGGAGGGCGCGTCGAGCGGCGCGGGCGACACGCCTTGCGCGCGCCAGATCACGAAGCAGAGCGCCGCGCCGCCGGCAATCGAGCCCCAGAGCACCAGGAAGGCGACGCCGCGCAGGATCCCAGCGAGCGTCGTGTCGGCGCCGAGCATCCCGAGCTCGCCGAGCAGGAAGTTCCAGTCGTGGCGCGCGTCGCCGCCGCCGATCGTCACGAGCTGCAGCGCCTGCGCGCGCGCGTCGGCGACGTAGCGCGCTACCTCGAAGAGGTTGACGCCGAGCCAGACGCCGCAGAACGAAATGCCGAACCAGTCGGGGATCCGCAGGAGGATCGCCGCGCAGATCAGCGGCGCGAGGCACTGCAGCAGCGACCCGCCGAACGCGCAGAGCATGTCGCCGCCGAAGTTGAAGACCACGTGGCCCGCCTCGTGGATCCCGAGGTCGATCGCCCCGAAGATCGTCCAGGCGTCGCAGTCCGCGACCAGCGTCACCCCGAGCCACGCGCTCGCCAGCACCACCGGCACGCGCGTCCACCACGTGCGGCCGCGTGCCCACTCCCGGATCGATCCGAGGACTCGCTCGACCACGGCACGTGCTCCTTCGCAGAAACCGCGAGGACATCGTCGGCCGGACGAGCGAGGAGACTTTCGGAGAGATCGGGCCGCGGGCGGGCCGGTGGTCGGCCGCCCGGGATCAGAAGCGTTCTCCGATCGCCAGCCGTTCGAGCGCGATGTGGAGGTCGACGACGTCGTCGACCGGCGACGCATCCGCGCTCGAGCGCGCGTGCGTGACGACCGGCGGCGGGAGATTGCTGAACGGACCCGAAGTCTTCACGGCGTACCTCTCGAAGCGTGGGACGTCGATGTCGATCTCACCGTGCGCGTCCGTACGTGTAATTGCGAGCGTGTGGGCGACATCGCCGACACTGCCCTCGATGACGACGCTGGTGCCCTCGACCGGTTGGTTCGAAAGGCGGTCGATGGTACGGACATGGAGGTGGACACGCGCCGCGTCCGCCGCCGTCGCGGGCCCGAGCGAGCGCACGGCGCGGATCATGAGCGGCGCGCCGCCGTCCGCGATCGTCGCCGGCTGGCGGACGCGGCAGTGCGCCGCGTCGAACGAGCAGATCACCAAGGCGTTGCCGACGGGCACGCGCTCGACGACGAAGCGGCCGTCCGCGTCGCTGCGGACCACATTCGGAGGCGGCGAGTAGAACGATCCCCAGTCGCTCGCCGCGACCTGCTCGCCGCCGCGCATCACGCTCACGATCACCTGCGCTCCGGCGATCGGATCGCCACTCCCGGCGTCGACGACCCGGCCGCGCAGCGGCACGCGTCGCGTCGTCGTCGGGACGGTGCAGACGACGTCGGCGCTC
The DNA here is from genome assembly GCA_036732755.1 of Planctomycetota bacterium. Classification (GTDB taxonomy): domain Bacteria; phylum Planctomycetota; class B15-G4; order B15-G4; family SIAN01; genus DASRRB01. The sequence goes on along the minus strand of DAINBU010000138.1, from coordinate 3,236 downwards.
GCGCCGTCGGCGACGTCGAACGCCACGAGGTTCACGAACCCGTCGCGCACGAAGTCGAGCCGGTATCCGCCGGGCCAGGCGGGCAGATCGAGGCGGCCGGCGGCGTCGGTCGAAAGCGTCCGCTTGAACGGCTCGCGGAGCAGCATCGTCATGCGCGCGACGCAGCCGCCGCTGCCGGAGGTCGAGAGCTGCACGTCGGTGCGGGCGACCGGTTCGCCGTCCTCGTCGACGACGCGCAACCGGAGCGCGACCCGCCGTGGCGCGACGAGCGTCCGCTCGGCGGTGTCGCCCGGCGCGAGCTCGAACGCATCCGCCGGCGAGTAGCAGCGCTCGCCGAGCGGATGCGGAGGAACGTCGGAGTCCGCGGACGACGGTGCCTGGCGCGCGAACGCGAAGCAGGTCGTAGCGGGCAGATCGGGGAAGCGAGCGCAGCCGCCCACGCCGGTGCGTAGTACCCACGCGTGGTCGTGGTCAGCGGTCTCGACGTGGACGACGGCTCCGGAGAGCGGCGCGCCGGTCTCGTCGACGACGCGCGCGACGAGTGCCGCCGTCGCGACGAGTTCGATCGTCACGTCGCCCCCCGGCGCGAGCGTGTCGACCGAAGCCTTCGTGCAGTGCGGCGCGGAGGCCGTCACGCGATAGTCGCCGTCGGGAAGCCCGCGCGCCACGAACGTGCCGTCGGGACTGGCGCGGAGCTCGAGGACGGTCGAGAGCTTCCCGTGCGAGATGCCCGGGGCGGGCGACGGCGCCCACGCGATCGTGACGGTCGCCTCGCTCGTGCCGTTCACGCGTCCCCGGATCGACGGCGGATCCTCGCCGGCCTCGAGCGCAACCGTGAAGCGGTGCGGCTCATCGTTCCGGTGGAACGGGAAGAGCCGCGTCGCGGAGCGGCGGCCCGGCGCGACCACGGTGAGCCGCAGCGTCCGGCCATCCGCGCGCGCGACCCAGTCCTGTTTCATCCGCGCGTCCCGCTCGTCGCCGAGCCAGAAGCTCGTTCCAGTCGCGAGGATCACCTGCGAGTCGGCGTCGTGCAGGAAGCAGCACGCCGCCTCGATCCGGGAGCCGTCCTCAGCCGCGCGCACGTCGACGAGGATCGAGTCGCGGCGGAGGACGACGTGCGCCGGTCCACTCCCCTCGAACCGTCCGTTGCCCGCGGTCGCGTAACCGGGAGCCAGGGCCCAGACGACCGTCTTCGAGCCCTCGAGCGCACGACAGCGGAATCGTCCATCCTCGTCGACGGCATGCCACCAGGTCGGGATCGACGAGCTGCTCCGGTACGTCGGCGCGGCTGCCAGCGTTCGCGCGACGCGCAGGACGTTCGCAGTCTCCGCGAGCGTGACGAGGACGCGGGCCGTCGCGATCGGCTCGCCGTCGGTGCCGACGACGTCTCCCTCGAACGGGATTCCCGCCCTCAGCGCGATGCGGCGCTCCTGGTTGTCCGCACGGTCGAGCGACAGATCGTCGAGGCTCGCCGGCACGAAGCCGTCGCTGACGACGTGTAGGAGCGCGAGGCCGGGCGAAGGATCGGCGACCGTGAAGCGGCCGCGCCCGTCGCTGTGGGCAAGCGTCCGCTCCTCGAGACTCGCGTCGTCGATCGGGTCGAGGAAGGGGCCGTCGCTGCGGTCGGTCTGGAGCGTCCCCGCGACGAGGCGCGCCCCCTCGAGCGGCGAACCCGCCTCGTCGACGACGACACCTGACACGAACGGGAGCGCCGACGGTGCAGGCGGCGTCGGCCGATCGCTCGCCCGCTCGGGCGCGGCGGCCATCGCGGGAGATTCGTCCGGTGCCGCAGCGGAGGTCGCGACCGCGCCGGCCGGCTCGCGCTGCGTGCCAGAGATCGACTCCCCGCGCGGACCGCGTGCGAGCCAAAGCGTCGCGCCCGCGAGCAGCAGAGCCGCGGCCGCGAGCGGAACGCCGACCGACTTCGCCGCGACGGCCGGCGCGCCGCCGCTTGCGAGCGCGAGCGCGCTCGAACGCCACACGTCGCGCCCTCCCCGCATCGCCGCGTCGAGCCGTTCGCGCAGCAGTTTCAGTCCGCGCTGCAGCCGGCTCTTCACCGTCGCGACCGGGACGGCCGTCGCGCTCGCGATGGCGGTCGGCGTCTCGTCGTGGAAGTAGCGCCGGAAGAGCGTCGACTTGTACGGCTCCTCGAGCGCGTCGAACGCGGCGCCGATCGCGTTCTGCAGTTCCATCTCCGCGGCCAGGTCGACCGCCGACGGCTGGGCCTCCGGCTGAGCTGCGGCGGCTTCGCGCCGTACGCGTCGCTCCTCGTCGCGCCGGCCGCGGCGAAACGTCCGCCACGCGACGCGCCGCAACCAGGCGCGCAAGCTCGGGCCCGCATTCGGCGCCCGCGTCACCGCCTCGGCGATCGTCCGCGCAGCGACTTCGTCGGCTTCGTCCGCATCGCGCGCGAGGTCGCCGGCGAGCGCCCGCACGAACCGCGCGTGCCGCGCGACCTCGTCGTGGGGGGAACCGGGGTCCGTGGAGAACGAGTGTGGTTGCGCCATTTACCGCCGAAGAGTGGTCGCCGCCGTGCGCGAGGATGCATGCGGCCGACGACGAATGCGAGCGGCTCGGCGTGCCGACGCTCTATCGCCACCCGGCTATGCTCCGCGGCCCCTATGAAGTTCCAGGACTACTACGAGACGCTCGGCGTCGCGCGCGAGGCCTCGGCGGACGAGATCAAGAAGGCGTTCCGCAAGCTCGCGCTCCAGTGGCATCCCGACCGCCACAAGGAGGACAAGGCGAAGGCGGAGGAGGAGTTCAAGAAGGTCTCCGAGGCGTACGAGGTCCTCTCCGATCCGGAGAAGCGCGCGAAGTACGACCGCTTCGGCAAGGACCTGAAAGAGGGGCAGGACTTCCGGCCGCCGGCGGGCGCGCGATCGGTGAGCCCGGAGGAGTTCGAGGAGCTCTTCGGCGGGCGCGGCTTCTCCGACTTCTTCGCGTCGCTGTTCGGCGACGAGCTGCGCGAGGGGGCGCGCACACGCCGCAGCCATCGCCGCTTCCAGCGACGCGGCGCCGACGTGCGCGCCGAGCTGCCGCTCCCGATCGGCGAGGCGATCCGCGGCGGCACGCACAGCTTCGCGCTCGCGGCCAACATCGTCTACTCCGATTACAACGGCGTCAACACGATCAACAAACGCGTCTGCCCGCGCTGCGGCGGCGTCGGCCACCTGGCCCAAAACCACAACGTCGAGCTCAAAATCCCCAAACGCGCGCGCGACGGCCTCACGCTG
>DAINBU010000137.1:0-12088 GCA_036732755.1 Planctomycetota bacterium | reverse complement strand
TCCGACGAAGCGCTCTTCTCCGACTTCGACGAGGGGCTGCGCGAGACGATGCGGCTCGAGACCGAGCTCTTCGTCGACGCCGTCTTCCGCGAGGGCCGGCCGCTGCGCGAGCTGATCGACGCCGACTTCACCTTCCTCAATGAACGGCTCGCGCGCCACTACGGGATCGAGGGCGTCGGCGGGGATCGCATGCGCCGCGTGCGCCTGCGCGACGCGACGCGCGGCGGCGTCCTCACGCAGGCGAGCCTCCTCACGCTCACGAGCAACCCGACGCGCACGTCGCCGGTGAAGCGCGGCAAGTTCCTGCTCGAGCGCATCCTCGGCGCGCCGACGCCCCCGCCGCCGCCCGGCGTCGGCGCGCTCGACGAGTCGCCGCACGTCGCCGCCCAGAAGAGCATGCAGGAGCGCCTCGCCGCCCACAGGAAGGACCCCGCCTGCGCCGTCTGCCACGAGAAGATGGACGCGCTCGGCTTCGCGCTCGAGCGCTTCGGGCCGACCGGCGCCTGGCGCGAGCGCGACGGCGCGCACGCGATCGACGACGCCTCGGTTCTCCCCGACGGGCGCGCGCTCGCCGGGCCGGCCGGCCTGAAGCGGATCGTCCTCTCCGACGACCGCTTCGAGCGCTGCCTCGCGCAGCACCTCTTCACCTACGCGGTCGGGCGCGGGCCGAGCGACGACGACCTGCGCGCGATCACGCTGCTGGCCGAGTCGTTCGGCGGGCGCAGCCCGACGTTCGAAGAGCTGGTCTTGGGGCTCGTGCAGCTCGACGCCTTCCGCCGCCGCCGCGGCGAGTCGCCGACGCCGGCCGTGAGCGGAGGCTGACGATGGCGAGCTTCCATCTGCGCGCGCCGCTCTCGCGGCGGACCTTCCTGCGCGGCGCCGGGACGGCGCTCGCGCTGCCGTGGCTCGAGGCGATGCTGCCGCGCGCCGCGTTCGCGCGCGGGAATCTCTCCGCGCCCGACCCCGCGCCGCGCCGCTTCGCGTTCCTGTTCGCGCCGAACGGCAAGCGCATGGACCTCTGGACGCCGGCCGCGGAGGGCGAGGCGTTCGAGCTGCCGCCGTTGCTCGAGCCGCTCGCGCCGTGGAAGAGCCAGCTCCTCGTCCTCACCGGCCTCGCCCACCGCCACGCCAACGCGAACGGCAACGGGCCGGGCGACCACGCGCGCGCGGCGGCGTGCTTCCTGACCGGCGTGCAGGCGCGCAAGACCGAGGGGGCGAACCTCAAGAACGGCGTCTCGGTCGACCAGCTGCTCGCCGAGCGCCTCGGCGCCGAGACGCGCCTCCCGTCGCTCGAGCTCGGGACCGAGCCGGCGCTCACCTCGGGCAACTGCGACTCGGGCTACTCGTGCGCCTACTCGTGCAACGTGTCGTGGAAGTCGCCGTCGACGCCGGTCCTGAAGGAAGTCGACCCGCGCCTCGTCTTCGAGCGGCTGTTCGGCTCCGACGACGCGACGCCGGAGGAGCGCGCGCGGCGGCTCGCACTGCGCAAGAGCATCCTCGACGCGGCGGGCGACGACGCGCAGCGGCTGCGCGCGCGGCTCGGCGCGACCGACCGGCGCAAGGTCGACGAGTACCTCGAGTCGGTGCGCGCGCTCGAGCGCGAGATCGAGAAGAGCGAGGCGGCCGGCCCGGTCGCGCCGCCGCTCGCGCGCCCCGCCGCCGGGGTCCCACGCGACCTCGGCGACCACCTGCGCCTGCTCTCCGACCTGCTGGTGGCCGCCTGGCAGGCCGACCTGACCCGCGTGGCGTCGTTCATGTTCGCGAACGACGGCAGCAACCGGAGCTTCCCGTTCCTGGGCGTGCCCGACGGCCACCACGAGACCTCGCACCACGGCGGCGATCCCGGCAAGCTGGAGAAGCTCGCCAAGATCAACCGCTTCCACGTCGAGCAGCTCGCCTACCTGCTCGGGAAGCTGGCGGCGGCGAGCGACGGCGACGGCTCCCTGCTGGACCACGCGCTCGTGACCTACGGCTGCGGCATCTCCGACGGCAACGCGCACAACCACGACCACCTCCCGATCGCGGTCGCGGGTGGCGGCGGTCTCGCGACCGGACGCCACGTGCGCTTCGACGGCGACCCGCCGCTCTGCAACCTCTTCCTCGCGCTGCTCGAATGCGGCGGCGTCCGCCGCGCGAGCTTCGGCGACAGCACCGGCCGGCTCGAAGGGATCTGACGCGGTCGTGCACCGCCTCGCGCGAGCTCTCGCCCTCGTCCCGACGCTCTCCGCCGCCGCGGCGCCGGGCGCGGTCGCGCAGGCGCCCTCGGCCCCGGCGTGGGAGACGTGGACGCCGGTCCGGCTCGCTTCGGCGGGCGGCGCGACCTTCACGGCGCAGGACGACGGCTCGTTCGTCGTCTCGGGCGCGAATCCCGAGAAGGACACCTTCACGCTCGAGTTCTCGCTCGAGCGCAACGGCTGGAACGGGCTGCGCATCGAGGCGCTGCCCGATCCGTCGCTGCCGTCGAACGGGCCGGGCCGCACCAAGGGCGGCAACTTCGTCCTGAACGAGGTGAAGCTCGTCGCCGCGCCGCGCAACAGCGACGGCTTCAAGCCGGTCGCGCTCGACCATCCGAGCGCCGACGTCGAGCAGGTCGGCTGGGGCGCGACGATGGCGATCGACGCCGTGCCGGGCACGGGCTGGGCGATCTTCCCGAACGTCGGGAAGGCCCACGAGTGGGTGGCGCAGCTCGCGCGGCCGCTCGGCTTCGACGGCGGCGTGAAGGCGACGCTCACGCTCGACTTCCAGTTCGGCGGGCAGCACGCGCTCGGCCGCTTCCGCGTGAGCGGCTTGACCTCGCCGCTGCCGATCCGCGCGGCGGCGAGCGACGGCGGCTTCGGCGAGATCGCGGGGCGCATCCCCGGCGCGATGGAGGCCGCCATCGGCTGGCTGCTCGACCGCCAGCTCCTCGACGGGAGCTTCGCCTACAAGCAGCCCGAGTATCGCCACGGCTTCACGGCGCTGGCCGCCTACTCGCTCGTCAAGGCGGGCCTGCGCAAGGACCACCCGGCGGTGCTGCGCGCCTTCGCGTTCATGGACGCGCAGCTCCCCAACCGGACCTACGAGGCGGGGCTCGAGCTCATGGCGCGCGGCGCCCTCGAGGACGAACGGCAGAACGCGAGGATGGAGGAGATCGTCGCGCGCCTCCTCGCCTGGCAGGTCGGCGGCTGGAGCTACCCGTCGGGCGGCCCCGACCTCTCGAACACGCAGTACGCGGCGATGGGGCTGCGCGCGGCGGCGCAGCGCGGCGTCCGGATCCCGGCCGAGGTCTGGACGAAGCTCGCCGACGAGGTGCTGACCCATCAGCCGGCGGTGACCGGCGCCTACGAGCCGGCCGGCTTCGGCTACGGGCCGCGCAGCAACGTCTACGGCTCGATGACCGCGGCCGGCGTCGGCGTGCTGCGCATCTGCGTCGAGCAGCTCGAGCGCGTCAGCAAGCCGCCCGCCGCCTACACGACCGCCTACAAGCGCGGCATCACCTGGATCGGCAAGCACTTCCTCGCGACCGGCAACCCGCTCTCCGGCCCGGAATGGACCATCTACTGGCTCTACTCGGTCGAGCGCGTCGGCGGGCTGTGCGGCGTCACCGAGTTCGAGGGGCACGACTGGTACCGCGAGGGCGCCAAGTACCTGATCCACGCGCAGGCGGCGACGGGCCAGTGGGAAGGTCACGACGGCCCCTGGTCGCACACCTGCTTCGCGCTCCTCTTCCTCGCACGAGCGACCGCGCCGGCGTCGGGGCTCGCGACGCGCGGGCCGAAGCTCTACGGCGGCGACAACGACAAGGTGCCGGCGAGCCTGCGCGCGTCGGGCGACACGCCGCTCACGATCTGGCTTTCGTCGTTCGGCACGTTCGAGCTGGCGAACTACGAGTGGCCCGAGGACCAGGGAAGGGGGCTGCGCGTCGCGAGCGTCGACTACGTCCTGCCGGGCCGCGCGCTCCTGCCGCCGGCGCGTGAGGACGCGGGCCGCTGGCATTTCACGACCGACCCGCCGACGGCCGGCTGGGAGCGGCCCGACTTCGATCCCGAGGCCGCGCAGTGGCGCAGCGGGCCGGGCGCGTTCGGGCTGCCGGGCTCCGCCGGCACCGCCGTGCGCAGCGAGTGGCGCAGCGAGCAGCTCTGGCTGCGGCGCAGCTTCGAGCTCGACGACGCGCCGCTGGTCGATCCGCAGCTCCTGGTCCACCGCGGCAACGCGCTACCGGTGCGCATGGGCGCGCTCGAGACGGCGCCGCTCGTCTGCCTCTTCGACGAGGAGCCCGACTTCGCGGCGCAGCTCACCGAGCGGCCCGAGAAGTCGACGGCGAACGTGCAGGAGAAGGACGCCGCGAACGGGCGGCGCTGCCTCGCCGTCACGCCGCTGCAGTCGTTTTCCGCAAACCTGCGCGGCTGGAACTACCCGATCGCGGAGAGGCCGCAGCCCGGCGAGTTCCGCTTCCTCCGCCTCGCGTGGCGCAAGGACGGCGGCGGCGGGATCATGATCCAGCTCGCCTTCAACGGCGCCTTCGACGGCCGCACGCGGCGCGTCTTCTCCGGCCCCAACGAGGTCGGGTGGGCCGGGACGCAGATCGAGAAGGAGGCGCCGAAGGGCTGGCGGGTCGTCACCGTCGACCTCTGGAAGGAGCTCGGCGCCGGCGGCGTCCTCACCGGCATGGCGTTCACGCCGATGAAGGCGGGCGTCGCCTTCTTCGACGCGATCTGGCTCGCGCGCGCCGACGCCGACTTCAAGCAGATCCCGAAGAGCGGCGTGCCGGAGCGGCCCGAGCCACCGCCCCCCGCCGACCCGCAGATCGGTGCGAACGGGACCGCTCCGCCGCCCGACGCGCCCGTCGCCACGGGCGAGGGGCCGCGCCTCGAGATCTGGATCAACGGCACGCGCGCCTGGTCGGGCGACGACGAGTTCGCCGAGTACTCGCCGGTCGCGACGAACGCGCCGCTCGCGTCGCTGCTCCACCCCGGCACGAACGTCGTCGCCGTCTACTGCCGCCGCGACGGGCCGGGCCAGTCGGTCGACGTCGCGCTCGCCGACCAGCGCGTGCTCGCGCGCGTCGAGGGCCGGCCCGACGGCGCCTCGCGCGCGGAACGCTGGCCTGCTCAGATCAACTTCGAGAAGAACGGGACCTACGTCGTGCGCGCGCGCGCGCACGTCCGCCCGCCGCCGGCCGCGGAGGGCGAGGCGCCGCCGGCCGAGGTGCTGGTCGAATCGGCGCCGCTCACGGTGCGCATCCGCGAGGCGCCCGACCCCGAGCTCCTCTCCTTCGCGCAGGATCCCGCGCGCAACCTCGTCGCGCAGGTCGGCGCGACCGTGACCGCGTCGAGCTTCCGCGACGCGGGCTGGGCGCCGCATCTCGCCGCCGACAACTTCCAGTCGCGCGGCTGGCTCTCGGCCGACGGCGACCTGCGGCCGGTGCTCGCGCTCGCGCTCGCCAAACCGGTGCGCGCCGACGCCGTACTGGTGAGCCCGCTCGGCGACTGGGTGAAGCAGATCGCGCCCGATTTCGCGCCGCGCGTGCGGCGCGTGGAGGTGGCGGTCGACGGTGGCAAGGGTGGGACTTTCGAACTCGTCCTGCCCGACGACGGGCGCAAGGGCGTCCTGCGCTGGCCGCGGCCGATGGTGGTCCGCCGCCTCGACGTTCGGGTGCTCGACGCCGAGGGAGGCACGCAGCGCAAGGGCGGCGTCGGCCTGGCCGAGGTCGAGCTGCAGCTCTCACCGCGGAAGTGATGGCGCTCGGGCGGCGCGCGGAAATCACGAGGGTCCGCGCTTCGCGACCACGGGGGCAACCTTTACTTTGGCCGCCGGGGGGCGTTTCGAAGCGGGGCCGAGAGAACCAGCGTGAAACCACGGATCGCTTCCACGCCTGAGGGCCGCGGCGCCGCTGCCTTGCCTTGGATCGCGCTGCTCGCGCTCACCTGCGGCTGCCAGGAGTCGGCGGGACCGCGCCGGATCACGGAGACGCGCGAGATCACGGTCCGGCCGGGGGACGACTGGATCGGCGCGACCAGCCTCGAGCGCTTCGAGACCAAGCCCGAATTCGCCTGGACGATGCCGGCGGGATGGAGCCAGCTGCCGACGCGCAGCATGCACCTCCTCGACATGAAGGCCGGCCCCGACAAGGACGTCGAATGCTCGCTCAGCACGGCGGGCGGCAGCGTCCTCGACAACGTGAATCGCTGGCGCTCCCAGTTCGGGCAGCCGCCGCTCGAGGAGGCGGCGCTCGCGAAGTTCGCGCGCCAGCCGCTGCTCGGGCTCGAGGCGGTGCGCGTCGAGGTCGAGGGGGCGTACGCCGGGATGGGCGGCGCGAAGGGCGCCGCGCCCAAGGAGGGCTTCAAGCTGCTCGGCCTGATCGCGCCGGCCAACGGGCAGCAGGTCTTCGTGAAGATGACCGGGCCCAAGGCCGCGGTCGAGGCGCAGGCGGCGGCCTTCGACCAGTTCGCCGGCTCGCTCACGGTCAAGCAGGACGGCGGCGCGCACGGCGGGCCGCACGGCGGCGCGGCGACCGCGGGCGGCGCCGACGCGGCCGACCACTCCGACGACTTCGACTTCGCGCTGCCGACCGGCTGGACCCGGCAGAAGTCCGACGGCAACCGCATCGTCAACGTGCGTCCCGCCGATGACCCGGCCATGGAGTGCTACCTCTCGATCGCGAGCGGCGGCGTCCTCCCCAACGTGAACCGCTGGCGCAACCAGTTCGGCGCGCCCCCCATCGACGACGCCGAGCTCGCGAAGCTGCCGCGCCTCGCCCTGTTCGGGCAGCCAGCGGTGCGCGTCGAGGTCGACGGCACCTTCACGACGATGGCGGGCGAGAAGCGCGAGGGCCAGGCGCTGCTCGGCCTGGTCGCCGACGCGGGCGGGCAGCAGATCTTCGTCAAGATGACCGGCCCCAAGGCGGCGGTCGAGCGCGAGCGCGCCGGCTTCGTGGCGTTCGCGGCGTCGCTGCGCTTCAAGGGCGGCGCGCCCGAGGGCGGCGCGACGGCGGCGGGCGGCGCGAGCGGCGCCGGCGGAGCGGGCGGCGGCGACGCGGCCGGCGTGCAGTTCGACGTCCCGCCGAGCTGGAAGCAGCTCCCACCGCGGCCTCCGCGGCTCGCGACGTTCGCGATCGGCGACAGCAAGCTCACCGAGTGCACGGTGAACTCGCTCGGCGGCGACGGCGGCGGCATCGCGCAGAACGTGAACCGCTGGCGCGACCAGATGGGGCTCGCGGCCGCCTCGCCGTCGGAGCTCGCGAAGCTGCCGACGATCCCCGCGCTCGGCGCCGAGGCGCCCTTCGTCGACCTGACCGGCCACTTCCAGGACGAGATGACGAAGCGCGACATCGACAAGGCGCGCTTCCTCGGCGCCATCTGCCCGAACGGCGAGACGACGCTGTTCGTGAAGCTCACCGGGCCGGAGGCGGAGGTGGCGGCGGCGCTCGAGGACTTCAAGTCGTTCTGCAAGTCGCTGCGGCGGTGAGGACGCGATGGCATTCCTGAAGAAGCTCCCCGCCTTCCTCTCGTCGTTCGGGTTCGCGGCGATCCTGCTCGTCTTCCTGACGCTGCTCACCTTCCTCGGGACGCTCGAGCAGGTCGAGCACGGCCTCTTCGAGACGCAGAAGAAGTACTTCGAGTCGATGTTCCTGGTCCATTGGCAGGGCCCGATCCCGATCCCGCTGCCCGGCGTCTACCTGCTGCTCTCGCTGCTGCTGCTCAACCTGATCTGCGGCGGCATCATGCGCATGCGCAAGGACTTCGCGCGCGCCGGCATCCTGGTCGCGCACCTCGGCATCGTGCTCATGCTCGTCGCCGGCTTCGTGAAGTACCGCTACTCGATCGACGGGCACCTGCGGCTGTGGCCGCGCGACATGAGCCTCGCCGACTACCGGTTGCGCTACGACGATAAAGCCTCCGCCGTCCCCCCCACGTCGGGCGACGAGTTCCAGAGCTACTACGACTGGGAGCTCTCGATCCGTGAGGCGGTCGCGACCGGGCGCACCACCGAGTACGTCGTCCCCCACACCGAGTGGGCCGACGCGCTCGAAGAGGGGCCGGTCACCTTCACGCACGACCTCCTGCCGTTCGACATCGTCGTGAGTCGCTGGATGAAGAACGCGATCGTCGTCTCCGACCATGCGCACCCGCCGATGATGCGGCCCGAGGACTCGAGCCCGGGCGTCGACGGCTACGTCCTGTGGCAGCAGCCGCTGGCGGTCGAGGCGGAGGCCAACGTCGCGGGGCTGGTCGCGACGCTGCGCGACAAGGCGACCGGCCGCTTGAACACCGCCCTGTTCTGGGGGCTCGAGTTCGGCGGCTTCACGCTCGAGGCGGGCGGCAAGACGTGGCTGCTGCACCTGCAGCACAAGCGCTGGAAGCTGCCCTTCGCGATCGCGCTCGACAAGTTCACCTTCGAGACGCACCCCGGCGTGTCGCGCGCGGCGGTCTTCCTCTCCGACGTCACGAAGACCGAGGAGGGCGCGCAGCAGAAGTCCAAGATCACGATGAACGAGCCGATGCGCCACAAGGGCTTCACGCTGTTCCAGTCGGGGTACGGCCCGCCGAACGTGCCGGTCGATTGGCCGCACTACTCCGACTTCGCGGTCGTCAGCAACCCGAGCGACCAGTGGCCGAAGTATTCCTGCTTCATCATCGCGGCCGGCCTGCTCTTCCACTTCTCGATGAAGCTCATGAAGTACGTCCGTTCCGAGAACCGGCTGGCGCGGCCCGCGGGCGCGCCGGTCGCGCCCCGGGCGGCGGTCGCGGCGGCGGACGAATCGCTCGCCGCGGGTTCGAAGAAGCGCTGAGCGCGCAGGAGACGGTCATGAAGTCCTGGATCCCCTCCCTCGCGGCGGCCGCGACGATCGCGACGCTCGCCTTCGGCGGTGCGCCTGCGCACGCGCAGCACGACGCGCACGTGCACGACGCGGCGGCCGCGACGCCCGCCCCGACCGAGCCTCCCTCCCGCGTCCCGCAGTGGTCGAAGGAGTCGCTCGAGCTCGCGGCGACGCTGCCGCTGCAGAACGAGGGGCGCGTGAAGCCGCTCGGCACCTTCGCCGACTTCAAGCTGCTCGAGCTGAACGGCCGGCGCACGCTGCGCTGGGAGGTCGAGAAGAACGGCAAAGTCGAGAAACTTCAGCGCACCTCGATGGAGTGGCTGCTCGACAGCCTCTTCTTCCCCGAGCTCGCCGAGTCCTATCCCGTCTTCCTGCTCGACACGTGGGAGGTGGCCGACGCGATCGGCGTCCCGCGCGGCGAGCACGTGAAGCGCGACCGCTGGAGCTTCTCCGAGCTCGCGCCGGGCGGCCGCACGCTGCTGCAGAAGGCCGACGAGCTCGAACACGACAAGGTCAAGGGCAACGCCAAGAACCGCAACGTGGTCGAGGAGCAGATCGTCCAGCTCGCGCGCAAGATGACGACGTACCAGCGGATCTCCTTCTACGTCGAGATCCTGCGCATCGACTTCCCGCTCGGCGACGACGCCGGCGTGCGCGCGCTCTTCGGCGGCGCGGAGAAGGCGACCTTCGCGCAGATCCTCGCGGCGCTGCCGCGCGTCCCCGCCGCGCAGAAGGGCGCGCTCGACGGCGTCCTCGCGAAGGTGCGCCAGGCGGCGACGTTCTCGTCGGCGCTCGACTTCTTCCCCTCCCCCGAATCGCCCGACCTGCGGGTCAGCCGCTCGACGCAGTGGCTCAGCCTGCGCGACGTGGTCGAGGGCTGCCTCGCCGGCGACCCGCGCCTCGGGCCGCAGACGGCGGCGCTCGCGGCGCTCGACCGCGCCTGGCACGCCCGATCAGACGGCGCGGCGTTCCACGCGGCGCTGACCGACTGGAAGAAGGCGGTCGTCGAGGTCGCGGGGCCGACCGGCGAGTACAAGAAGATCGAGAGCGAGGTCGCCTTCTACGAGTTCGACCTCTTCTACTACGCGCTGATCCTCTACGTCCTCGCCTTCGTCGTCGTGGCCATCGGCTGGATGTTGCGCGCCGGCCATCCGCTGCAGCGCTGGCTGCCGCTCCTGCTCACCGCGCCGCTCGCGCTGCACGTCGCCGGCATCGCGTGGCGCTGCTACCTGCGCGCCCGGCCGCCCGTCTCGACGCTCTACGAGACGATCCTCTTCATCTCGGCGATCGGCGTGACGGCGGCGCTCGTGCTCGAGCTCCTGAACCGCCGCCGCATCGCGATCGCGTTCGCGGCGCTGATCGGCGCGTCCGGCCTCTTCCTCGCGATGAGCTTCGAGGCGAAGGAGGCGTACGACAGCGGCTCCGACACCATGCCGCAGCTCGAGGCGGTCCTGAACACAAACTTCTGGCTGTCGACGCACGTGACGACGGTGACGATCGGCTACTCGGCGGGGCTGCTCGCCGCGTTGCTCGCGCACGTCTACGTGATCGGGCAGCTGATCGCGCAGCTGCGCGGCAAGGCGCACCTGCACGCCGACCTCTACCGCAACGTCGTGCGCATGGTCTACGGCGTCCTCTGCTTCGGCCTCCTCTTCAGCGTGGTCGGCACGATCCTGGGCGGCGTGTGGGCCAACGACAGCTGGGGCCGCTTCTGGGGCTGGGATCCCAAGGAGAACGGCGCGTTGATGATCTGCCTGTGGGAGCTCGCGATGCTGCACGGCCGCATGGGCGGCTACCTGCGCGAGCTCGGGCTGTGCGCCGCCGCGATCTTCAACGGCGTGATCGTCGCCTTCAGCTGGTGGCACGTGAACCTGCTCGGCGTCGGGCTGCACGCCTACGGCTTCACGCACGGGATCATCGGCCGGCTCACCGTCTTCTACGCCATCGAAGGGTTGCTCCTGATGGCGGCGCTCTACCTCTGGCTCGACCGCCGCGCGGAGAAGCAGGCGGCGCAGACGGCCCGGCAGGCGGTCGCAGGGGGCGGCGAGCCGCGCTGAAGCGGGCGCGGAGCTTCCCGGGGGACGCCCGGGCGCGCCGCCGGCCGCGAATCGTTCGTCCGAACGCCTTCCGTTCGCGCCGCGCAGGCGATCGCGAGCGCGCGATCCCGGACGGCATCGCCACGCGTCGAAGCGGTCCGAACCGCGGAACCGCGGCATTTTCCGACTACCACCGCGCGTTCCCTCGCCGCTAGAGTCCCGCGCGGTCGAGCGGAACGTCTGTTCGGGAAATGAGGCGCGCGCGCGTGCAGCCAGGGTTCGGGATCGGGGGTCTTTCGGGGCGTTGGGATCGCGGCCACTGCCGCGCTTCGTCTTCCAACGAACCGTCACCGTCTTTCCAGCACCGGTCGCAGTGCGCGTACTCTTTTTCGGACGGACGTAGCGGGAATCGGGTCGGAGGCGAGTTCAGCGTCGCGACGTCGCGGCGCACGCCGAACGGTCCGGTTCCTCAAAGTGTCGGAAACGTGATCGTCGGTACGCGTCCCGGCCGAGTCGTCCCGTTCGCTCGTCCTACCGTAGTTGGCCGTCAACGCGGCCGTTCCATGGCAGGCGGACTGCCCAGTCCGACTGTCGATTGATGACCGGAGATCGAGAATGGGCACGAAGTTGTATGTGGGCAACCTGCCGTACTCTGCGACCAGCGAGGAACTGAACGCGCTGTTCGCCGCGCACGGTGCGGTCAAGAGCTCGGACGTGATCATGGACCGCGAGACGGGCCGGAGCAAAGGCTTCGGATTCGTCGAGATGGGGTCCGACGCCGAGGCGAAGGCCGCGATCGCAGCGCTGAACGGCCACCAGCTGGGCGGCCGCGCACTGACCGTCAACGAGGCCAAGCCGCGTGAAGATCGCGGCGGCGGCTTCTGCGGCGGCGGAGGCGGCGGCGGCGGCTTCGGCGGAGGCCGGGGCGGCGGCGGCGGCGGGTACGGCGGCGGCGGCCGGAGCGGTGGCTTCGGCGGCGGCGGCGGGGGCTACGGCGGCGGCGGTGGTGGCCGCGGTGGCTTCGGCGGCGGTCGCGGCGACCGTTACTGAGAGCCTGCGAGCGGAGCGGCGCAGGCCGCTTCGCTCCTGAAAACTCAAACGCTGCATCGGGGCGCGTCGCGAAAGCGGCGCGCCCCGGTGTCATTACTGGAGCGGACGTCGAGGGCGCGGGTGAAGCGGGCGCGGGGAGCGGGGCGTCGTGGTGGAACGCGCGACGGGCGGGAGCGGGTCGAGAGGGCGGAGGGGAAAAAGG
>DAINBU010000136.1:0-12097 GCA_036732755.1 Planctomycetota bacterium | reverse complement strand
CGCCAGCTCGTCGAGGCGGTCCTCGCGCTGGACGAGCCGACCCGTTCGACGCTGCTCTGGCGTTACTTCCAGGACCTGACACCGAGCGCGATCGCGGGGGCGACAAAGGTTCCCGTCGCGACGGTGAAGACGCGGTTGAAGCGAGGACTCGCGGCATTGCGGGATCGACTGCGGAACGAATTCGGAGTCGAGGGGCGGGAGTGGATGGCGGCGCTCGCGCCGCTGCTCGGCCCGCGCGGCGGCGGGATCGCGACCGCGGCCGCGGCGACCACGACCGCGGTCGGCGTCGGCGGAGTCGTGGCGATGACGAAGCTGAAGCTCGTCGCGGCGCTGGTCGCGGTGGTCGGCGTGGGGGCCGCGGGTTGGCGGGCGCTCACCACCGAGCCGACGAGTTCGATCGAGACGACGCGCGCGACGGGTCGCAGCGTCGAGATGGAGCGCGCGAACGCGCCGCTCGTCACGACGGCGGACGCCGCGCGCGAGGGCGAGAGGCTGTCCGACGCAAGTCCGCCCGCGTCGGACGGGGCGCTGGTCGTGTCGACGAACGAAGAGGCCGCGCCGAACGTCCTCGAAGGGTTCGTGCGCGACTCCTCGGGTGCCTGGGTCGAGGGCGCCGAGGTCTTCATCGGAAAGGAGCGCGACCCGAGATTCGATTCGCTCGCGGCGGTGCTCCGCGAGCTCGCCATGCTGCGCTTGAATGCCGGTGAGGAGGCGACGGCCACGCATCGCGTCGTCACGGACGCGGCGGGGCGCTTCCGGGTCGTGGGCCTCGCGCGCGACTTCGCATGGTCGATCGCGGCCGTCCATCCCGATCTCGGGACGGCATGGCGAACGCCGATCGCGGCGGGAAACGCGGATCGGCGCGAGAGACTCGAGCTCGTCCTCGAGCCGGGGCGCGTCTTCCATGGCCGGGTGGTCCGCGCCGATGGAACCGCTTGTTCCAGGGCGAGGATCGAAGTGCACGGCTTCGCTCCTGGCCGCGAACCCCGACGCGGGGGCGGCGCGCATCTCGGTACCTATGTCGCCGACGAGGTCGGCAACTATCGCACTCCGGCGCTGCCGGGCGTGGCATTCGAGCTGGTGGCTGCGACGCCCGAACCGCCGCGACAGCGGACCGCGACGCCGAGGAGCTCCGGCATCGTCGTGCCGGCGGGGGAGCAGCGGGTGCAGCGCGTCGACCTGACGCTCGATCCGCTCGTCACGGTGCACGGGAGGCTGCTCGTGAAGGACGGCCGGTCCCTCTCCGATGCCCTGCACGCGTGCTTCGAAGCGGCCGAGCTCGACAGACCGGGAGACACGACGCTCGGCGTCTTCGCGATGAACGACGACCCGCGCCTCGCACTGGGACTTCAGCCGCCCGCTGAACCACGGTCCTCGCGGACGTACTGCATCTGCAACGGGAGAATCGACGCGAGCGCTGGAGCCTGGTCGATCGACCTCGTCGAACCCGATCTGACGCACGTCGCCGTCGTCGCTCGCAAGAAGCTCGTGGCATGGGCGGCGCTCCGCGTCCTCGAGGACGGTCGACCTTCCGCCGAGGGCCCCGATCTCCTCCTCGATCTCGCTTCGCTGCCACCGCCGATCCATGGCGGCGTTTTCGTCGTTCGACTCACCGACGCCGCGACCGGTGCCGCGATCCCGAACGGTCGCATCGACCTCTCGATCTGGACGCGCGACGGCAACCTGACGCAGAGCAGGGGGGACGCGGCGGCGGTCGATGCACGGGGATGCGCGGAGATCCGACTCCCGTGCGGCCAGATCTCGTTCCAGACCGACGTCGTCGGATACGCGTCCGTCCAAGGATTCGTCACGATGCGACCGGGCGCGTGGGAGGAGCGGACGCTCCATCTGGAGCGCGCACGTCGTTCGATCACCGGAGTCGTGACGACGCCGAACGGCGCCGCGGCGTCTCGGGCGAGCGTCTCGGCCTTCCTGAACTCGGACGGGGAGTATCGGGCGATCGGCACGGCGACCCGCTGCGATTCGAACGGTCGCTTCGAGCTCTCAGGAATGCCCGCAGGAGAGTTCGTCGTCGTCGTGGCGTGCGATCCGTTCGCGCCCTCGGTCGCGACGCTCGATGCCTCCGCGACTCGGGTCGAGATCGGCTTGATGGAAGGAGTCGCGCTGAAGGTCCGCGCCGTCGCGCGGGACGACCGTCCGCTCGGGAGCTTCGAGCTGCGCATCGTCGACGACGCCGGGATTCCAGTGATCGACGAACTCGGCCGAGGATTCCACGCCGAAGACGATCCGGTCCACCTCCAGCCCGGTGAATACATCATCGAAGTCCACGTCGTCGACTACGAGCCGAACGTCTCGACGCTTCGTGTCGCGCGCAACAGCGAGATCGAATTCGGGATGCACCCGATCCGTCATTGAGGACCGTTCGCTCGTTCCGACGCGCGCGTCCTACCGCTCCCGCTCGAGCCGCTGGATCGCCGCGAGCGGCGCCGTCACGCTCGTGAGGTAGACCGGGTTCTGGCGCCAGTCGCCGTCGGGGTGCATGCACTCCCAGGGCGCGCCGAAGTCGGGGCCTTTGCGGAAGTCGCCGGCGCGCAGGTCGTCGACGTACTCGCGCAGCAGGCGCGCGGCGAGCGGGCGGTCGACCTGCGCGATCGCGTTGGCGACCCAGCCGGTCGGCGTGTTCCAGTAGGCGCCGTTCTGGTAGCGGTTCTTCTCGGCGAGCGAGCTCTCCCACGCCGAGTCGGCGCTCGCGTCGGCGTCGGTCGGGACGTGGCGGATCGCGCCGCGCCACGCGATCGTGCCGGCGGCGTACGCGCTCGCCAGCCCCTCGCACGCGCGCCGCTCGACCGCGGGCGGGAAGGCGTGCACGTAGACGCCGAACGCCGTACCCCAGACGTCGGGCTGAGCGCTCGTGCCGGTCGAGGCGGCCATCAATCCATTCGGCAGCCCGAAGGTGTCGGCGAGCGCGCGCCGCATCGCGATCGCCTCGTCGCGCAGGAGCTCCGCCTCGGCGGTGGACTTCACGCCGAGCTCGGGCCTCCCCGCCATCTCCTTGTGGCCGAGCCGGTCGAGCAGCTCGGCGAGCTCGAACTTCGCGCGGAACTCGAGGATCGACGCGAAGAGCAGGTCGCCGGTGTGGACCACGGCGTCGGCGAAGCCGAAGTTGATCCCGCGTTCGCCGGGCTCGACGCGGACGACGCGGCCGTCGGGCCGCAGCGGCACCATCGCGACCGCCGCGCGCAGCCGGTCGACGAGCTCCGTCCCGTTCGGGCTCTCGTGCAGGATCGCGACGTCTCCGCTTCTCACGACGTACTCATGCACGAGATGGACGAAGAAGGGGCCGCCGTCGAGCGGCGGGATCGCGCCCCAGGTCGAGCCGCCCTGGTGCGCCTCGTCGTCGACCGAGCCTGGGAAGAAGATCGACTTCCCGGCGAACGTGACGTGGTCGGGCACGGCGCCGCCGGGGACCCGGCTCCCGCTCGGCAGGAGCTTCGGCTGCGGCCCGATCGCCTGCGACGCCGCGACCAACCTCAGAAGCGGCAATTGGTCGTTCCACGGGATCAGCCCGCAGTCGACTGACATGGAGTAGTCGCGGATCCAGAAGGCCGGATAGTCGTCGCGCCCGCCCGGCCGGTAGAGCGTGATCTTCGTCAAGTTCGGCCCGTGCCCGCCCGCGCTCTCCCCCTCCCGCACGCGCGCCGCGTCGACCACGTCGGCCGCGAGCTTCGTAAGCCACGCGACGTCATCCTCCGGCAGCAGCGGCGTGCGGTCGGGGAAGAGCGTGCAGGAGGCCGCGAGCAGCGCGAATGCGGTGAACGGAACGAGCGATCGAGTGCGTTCCAGTCGGGGCGAGGTCATCCCGCCGACAGTAACCGGCCGCGGCGCCGCCCCGCGGCTACGATCCGCCGGCCATCGCGCCGGACGCTTGGGCTCGACGTCTGGAGTCGGACGTGCTCGCGTCGCTGCTGCTCCCCCTCGCCGGATCGCTCCGAGTCGCCACGGCGGCGGGGCTCGCGATTCCCGACGACTACGTCGTCACCGGAAGATTCCTCGCACCGAAGGAGGAGTGCGCGCCCGCTGTCCGGCATGACCGCGTCTTCGGCCGAATCGACTGGTCGCACGGCTCCTTCGGCTCTGAGGGGTCGCTGCCCATCGACTGGCCCGTCGGCGCGGACGGAACCTTCCGCGCGCTCGTACCGCGCGAGCGCCATTCGGTCGTCCTCGAGTTCTGGTTCGAGCTGCAGGACGAGCTCGGCAGCTTCGAGACGGGGCTGCACGTCGGCATGCCGCTGAACGAGGAGACCGGCGAGCCCGAGACCGATCGCGTCGAGCTCGGAGAACTCCAGTTTCCGTCGTCGCGAACGATCGCGGCGGGGCGCGTCGTCGATCGCGCCGGACACGCGATTGCCGGAGCGCTCGTCACGGTGGTTCAGGACTTCCACCTCGTGACCTCGGAGGAGGACGAGCGTCCCGTTCCGATCCCCGCGCTGAGTCAGGTTCGATCGCGGAGCGCGGCGGATGGTTCGTTCCGGATCCGTGCCCCGTTTCCGGTCACCGGTTGCCAGCTCCAGGTCGAGGCGGAAGGGTACTTCGACGAAAGAATCGAGCTCCCGGCCGCGAATCCCTGCGAGGTCCGTCTGGTCGCGAAGGCTCGCATCGTCGGACACGTCGCGTTCGAGAAGTTCGAGGGGCAGGACGCGCTCTACGCCGAGGTCCATCCGCGCGTGGGCTCGGGTCGCGCGTTCGGCGATTGGGTCGAGGTCGACCCGGATGGCTCGTTCATCCTCGAAAACCTGCGGCCCGCGACCTACGACCTGGTCGTGCGCGTCGAGGCACGTGACGACGCGCAGCCCGAGATCCTCGCGGCATTGGAGGGGATCGAGGTGAAGGAGGGGGTCACGGCGGCGGACGAAAGGCTCCAAGAACTTTCGTTCCAGCGGCGCAAGCGGTCGCTTCACGTCCGACTCGAGGTGCCGGAAGAGGAGAACGACGAGTCGGTGGTCGAAGCCGAATTCAACGGTCCGATCGGCGAGCTGCTGGGAATTGACGCGAAGGGAGGTCGCACCCTCTGGTCGGCCGAGATCGTCAATGGCGAGGCGACAGTGCGCCCGCTCGTCGACGTCGAGCGGATCGAGGTCCGGGTCGATGGGTTCCGGACCGAGCGGATCGAGGACCTCTCGCGCGACGCGACGCTGCGGCTGCGACCAGGGCTCCGGGTGAAGGTCGTCGTCCTTCCCGAGAAGCTCCCGTGCCTCTTGCGGAGTTCACTGACCCCGGTCGACATCCAGCCACGCTGGTTCCGGCGCGACTCTTGGATCGAGTACGACAACGATGCTTGGAAGAACGCCTATCAGAATCCGACGGTTTGGACTCCGCCGGGGCTCGACGAGACGGAGCGTGGCAAGGAATTGACGCCGCCGACGCCCCCGACCCCGACGATACGGCCCGAATTCCATCCCGGGATCCTCCTCTTCACGCTCGGCGATCCGGGCCGTTTCGACCTGAGGCTCTTCGATCAGCGCGACGACACCCTGATCCCGATCCCGCGTGAATCTTCCGTTCTCACGGTGAAGGAAACCGCCGACGTCCAGGTCTTCGAGATCCACATCGACCCCGACACCGTCCGCTCGCTCCGAAACGAATGAGCGCCGGCGCTAGGTCGCGCCGGCGCTCGGTGATTCGATCCGCGTTCGAGAGCGATCGCGCGCTCTCTCTTCCGTCCCGACTTACTTCCCCTCGTACCCCTTCGCCCCGCCCGGCCCGCCGTCCTTCGAGTTGATGTCGACGGTGATCATGAAGCCGTTGGTGCCCTTGAACTCGAAGGGCTTGTCGGTGGCCTTGTAGGTCTCGACCTCGTTCGCCATCAGGACGAAGCCGTCGTTGCGCGGCGCGCCCCAATACTTGAGGTTCTTGATGACGATCGGGTCGTCGCTCATGCCCTGGTTGCGCTTCAGGACGACTTCGGCCGCCTTGCCGCCGTCGAGCTTCGCGACCGAGCGGTCCTTGCCGGCCGTCCACTCCATCGGCATGTCCTTGCCGACCGTGAACGAGCCCCACTTGACCGGATAGAGGCGGCCGAGCGCGGCCTGGATTCCCTCGCGCTGCTCCTTCGTGACGGACGGGTCGAAGTGGAGGTCGGCCCAGTTCATCTCGCCCTTGCTGAAGTCGCCGCCGAGGTCGCCCGCGATCCAGAACTTCGCGCCGTCGAGCTTGGTCGCGCCGTAGGTCCCCTTGTTCACGCGGAAGGCGTTGTTGAACCGGCAGTAGCGCGGCGGCGTCTTCGGATCGCTGTTCGGCGGACAGCAGCCGGGATGGTCGGCCGGCTGCGAATTGAAGTAGCACTGGCAGAACATCGGGCAGCTGCACGCCTCGATGATCGTCGCGTTGAAGTCCCACGCCGTCGCCGCCTGCGCGCCGCCGGCCGCCTGCACGTCGCCGCGGCTCGCGCCGGACGTCGCGCACCCTGCGGTCGCACCGATCAAGACGATCCAAGCCAGGTGTCGCATGCTGATGTCTCCCTCCTCGTGATGGCCCGACCTTCGGGGCGCGGGAGACTACCGTTCCACGCCGCCGCCGCAGGGATTGCGCGAAATGCTGCTCGCGGCGTCGCCGCGCGTCGCCTGCATGATCATGTGGGACGCGGTACGGTGAGGGGAGGGCGCCGGGACGGCGGCCCCGGGCCCATGCGGTACTTCGGAGGAGCTCGAGTGCAGTCCGAAACGGCCGTCGCGATGGTCGGGCACGCGATCCAGCTCTCGGTCGCACCGGTTTTCCTGTTGTCCGGCATCGGCGCAATGCTCGCCGTGATGACGCATCGCCTCGCGCGCGTCGTCGACCGCGCGCGCAACTACGAGGCGCGCCTCCCGACGGCGCTCGGGGAGGAGGAGGCGCAGCTGCACGCGTCGCTCGCCACGCTCTCGCGCCGCGCCAAGCTGATCAACCGCGCCATCACGTTCTGCACCGTGACCGCGCTGCAGGTCTGCCTCGTCGTCGTCACGCTCTTCATGGGAGCGTTCCTCGAGTTCACGACGGCGATCGTGGTCGCGATCTTCTTCATCGGAGCGATGACGGCCTTCTTCATCGGGCTCGTCTGCTTCCTGCGCGAGATCTTCATCGCGACCGCCGCGCTGCGCATCGGGCCTTCCTGAAGCGCCGGAGGCGCGGACGCATCGTCGGGCCGGCGGCGCGGGGGCGTGGACGCGCACACGCGCGTCACTGCTTCTTCTGCGCCTCGATCGTCTTGCGGACCTCGGCTGCCTCTTCCTTCCTGCCGAGATGGTCGAGCACGATCGCGAGGTTGACGAGCGGGCCGGGCGAGGTCGGGTCGAGGTCGAGCGCCGTCTTGTAGCACTCGATCGCCTTGTCGTAGCTGCCCTCGATCTGGTGGCAGGCGCCGAGGTTGCCCCAGCCGTCGGCGTGGCCGGGTCGCAGCTTCAAGAGCCGCTCGAGCGGCGCGTGCGCCTCCTGGGTCCGTTTCGTCTCGACCAGCAGCCGGCCGAGGCAGTCGAGGACCGCGATCTCCGACGGCTCCTCGGCGACGATCTTCTGCAGCTCCGCGATCGCCTGCGGCAGCGTGAACCCCAGCCCCGGCGTGGTCGCCTTCGTGTAGCGCTCGAGCCGTTCCGGCGTCGCGCGCACGAGGTTGTCGTCGAGCGCGAACGGATCGGGCAGCGGGATCCCGCGCGAGTCGACGCCGAAGTACCCCATCCTCATCAGTGCCGCCTGCCGCGCGGAGTCGATCTCGACGCGCCCGTCGCCGTCGGCCGTCCCGAGCTCCGTGTGCTCGCGCAGGAAGGTCTGCAGCTCGCCGCGCAGTTCCGCGACGTCGGCGGGCCGCTTCTCGACGAGGTCTTCGCCCTCGACGGCGCCGGGAGCGATCGCGTAGAGCTCGGGCTGCGTCGAGTGGATGTACTTGAGGCCGGCGCCGGAGAGGGCGTAGAGCGGGCTCCAGCCGTGGTTGAGCCAGGGGTGGAGGCTTTCGCTGTAGATGCGCCGGCCGGGCAGCGGCGCGCGCGCGAGGCCGACGCCGTCGGACTGGAGCGGCGCCGTCACGCCCGCCGCCTCGAGCACGGTCGGGAAGACGTCGACGACGGAGACGGGGTCGTTGCGGACGGCGCCGGCGCGAGCAGCGCCGCCGTTGCCGCCGCCGCCTTTCGCCGGCCAGCGCACGATCAGCGGCACGTGCACCAGCGGCTCGTAGACGTAGATCGCGTGCGTCTCCTCTCCGCGGAAGCCGAGCCCCTCGCCGTGGTCGGAGGTCACGATCGTGAGCAGCCGGCCCGCGTCGCGCTCGTCGGCGAGGCGGTCGAGCACCTCGCCGACCGCCGCGTCCTCGGCCGAGATCTCGCCGTCGTAGGGCGACGCCGCGCCCATCGCGTACTGCGGCGGCGGCTCGTAGGGCGAATGGGCGTCGTAGTAGTGGATCCAGAGGAAGAAGGGCTTCGAGCGGTCGCGCGCCGCGAGCCACTCGAAGACCCACGCGTTCACGTCGGTCGCGCGGATGCTCGGGTAGACGCGCTCGGGGACGTTGCCGCGGCGCGGCTCCTCGAAGGTCGCGAAGCCCTGCGCGATGCCGCTCGCGCGGCCGAGCACGACCGCCGCGACGAAGCCCGCCGTCTCGTAGCCCGCGGCGGAGAGGAGCTCGGCGAGCGTCGCGTTGCCGGCGGAGAGGCGGTAGCCGGCGTTGTCGCGCACGCCGTGGCGGAACGGCTCGAGCCCGGTGAGGATCGAGCTGTGGGCCGGGAGCGTGAGCGGGCAGGTGGTGCGCGCCAGCGAAAAGCGCGTCCCGGCGGCGGCCAGCTCGTCGAGCCGCGGCGTGCGCGCCTTCGCGAAGCCGTAGCAGCCGAGGTGGTCGGCGCGCGTCGTGTCGAGCGTGAAGAGGACGATCGACGGTGGGTCCGCGGCGGCGGGCGCGCCGGCCGTCGGCGCGGACTCGGGGCTCGGGGACCGCGGCATGCGTCCGAGGATCGCCCAGAGCGCGACGCCGATCGCGAGCCCCACGGCGAGGATGCGGTGGAAGCGGGGACTCGGGAGGTGCACGCGGCGGGACCCTCGTCGGACGCGCGGAAGCCCAGGTCGAAGTGTACGGCAATTCGTCCATCATGGTGGGCCGCAGGAGGAGTCGGCCGGATGGACGAGCGAGGCAAGGTCCGCAAGGTCCGCAAGTTCCGCAGGGTCCGCATCGGCATCTCCGCGTGCCTGCTCGGCGAGCGCGTCCGCTGGAACGGCGACCACAAGCGCGCGCCCTGGCTCGTCGACACGGTCGGGCGGTTCGTCGAGTGGGTGCCGGTCTGCCCGGAGATGGAGATCGGGCTCGGGACCCCGCGTCCGCCGGTCCACCTCGAGAGGGCCTCGGCGAAGAACGGCGGCGGCACCCGCCTCGTCGAGATCGAGAGCCGCCGCGACCTCACGAAGAAGATGGACAAGTTCGCCGCGCGGCGCGTGCGGGAGCTCGCCGCGCTCGACCTCTGCGGCTTCATCCTGAAGAAGGACTCGCCGTCGTGCGGGCTCGAGCGCGTGAAGGTCTGGAGCGGGAGCAAGTCGGCGCGCACCGGGCGCGGCCGCTTCGCCGAGGCGCTGCTCGCCGCGCTGCCCGACCTGCCCGTCGAGGACGAAGGGCGCATGCGCGATCCCGTCGTGTGCAAAAACTTTTTCGAGCGGGTCTTCGCCCGGCGCCGGCTCGCCGCCGCCGACCGCGCGCGCGTCATGGCGGCCCTGCGCAAGCGCGCGAAGCCGAGCAAGTGATGTCGACGTCGGTCTTCCGGAGCGCGCTGCCGGTCTCCGCCGCCGAGCTCTACGCCTGGCACGCGCGGCCCGGCGCCTTCGCGCGGCTCGCGCCGCCGTGGCAGCGGATCGAAGTCCTCGAGGCCGCGCGCAATCTCGACCCCGGCGCGCGCGCCCGCGTCCGCCTGCACGTCGGCCCGTTCCCCGTCGAGTGGGTGGCCGAGCACGTCGAGCACGTCCCGGGCGTCCGTTTTCGGGATGCAGCGCGTCGGGGTCCGTTCGAGAAGTTCGACCACACCCATACGTTCGGGCACGACGGCGAAGGGAGGAGCGTGCTCGAGGACCGGATCGAGTGGGAGCTGCCGTTCGGGAAGGTGGGGCGGCTGGCCGAGCCGTTCGCGCGGCGCGAGCTCGCGCGGACCTTCGCGTACCGCCACCGGATCACGGCGTGGGATCTCGCGTGTCACGCGAAGTGGCCGGCGAGTCGGAAGAAGTGGCGGGTGCTCGTCACGGGGGCGCATGGGCTGATCGGGTCGGCGCTCGTGCCGTTCCTCATCGCCGGCGGACACGAGGTGACGACCCGCTCGCTGCGCGTGCCGAGCGAGCCCGCGCTCGGCGATGCGCCGTTCGACGCCGTCGTCCACCTCGCCGGCGAGCCGATCGCCTCCGGTCGCTGGACCCCAGCGAAGAAGGAGCAGATCCGCCAGAGCCGCGTCGAAGGCACGCGGGCTCTCTGCGGATTCCTCGCGCGCCGTCGCGTGAAGCCCTCCGTCCTGATCAGCGCCTCCGCCGTCGGCTTCTACGGCGACCATGCCGACGAGGTCCTCGACGAGCCGGTCCCCGCCGGATCCGGATTCCTCGCCGACGTCTGCCGCGAGTGGGAGGCCGCGACGCTCGCCGCGAGCGACGCCGCCATCCGCGTCGTGAACCTGCGGCTCGGCGTCGTCCTCTCCGCCGGTGGGGGAGCGCTGCGCAAGATGCTGACGCCCTTCCAGCTCGGCCTCGGCGGCCGCATCGGGAGCGGCCGGCAGTTCATCAGCTGGATCGCGCTCGACGACTTGCTCGGCGTCGTCGCCCGCCTCCTCGACGACGAGTCCGTGAAAGGGCCCGTGAACGCCGTCACCCCGGATCCCGTCACGAACGCCGCTTTCACCGCGACGCTCGCCCGCGTCCTGCGCCGCCCCGCGCTCCTGCCCATGCCGGCATCCGCCGCGCGAGCCGCATTCGGTGAAGTCGCCGACGAACTACTGCTCGCGTCGCAGCGGGTGATTCCCAAGCGGCTGCTCGACGCCGGCCACCCATTCGGCTGGCCGACCCTGGAGGCGGCCCTGCGTCACTCGCTCGGTCGGGTCAAGCCGCCGGCCTGAGCCGTGACGACCGTCTCCAAGACCGAGGGCATGTGCTGGTCAGCCGGCGCACTCATGCCCCTTCGAGCTTGAAGGTCGGCCGCCGGAGGTGTCGGTCTCGCGCAAGGACGCCGAGGCTGAGGATCCCGAAGAACACCGTCAGTATGGACAGGAAGATCCTGTCACCAAGTCGAGCCGTCGTCAGCTCCGTGCCCAACCTGACTTCGAATCCCACCGGCGCGCCAAGCCACGACATGGTGATCCCGACGAACGCGACGAGCGACGTGACGCCCGCGAGGAAGGCGACCGCCGTCGAGACATTAATGAACAGCGCCGAAGTCGAGAGCGTTCCTGCGATTCGCCGAATCATGGTGGTCTCCCTCGCACGTCGAGCCGACTTTGCAGCATCACCTGGATCTGCCGGAATGTCCAGATTGGTCACGAACCTCGTGGTCGCGCCGTTGGCAGGTTCACGTACATGTCAGGCAGCACGTTTCAATCGCACGGCTACTTCGCCGCCTGCGCCAGCGTCACGCCCATCCACAGACAGCACATGACGACCGCCCAGACGGTCGAAACGAACGACATCGACAAGTAAACAAGACGATTCCAGCGACGCAGCTTCGCCGCGAGGGCAAGCACCGCGACGACAGTCATCATCCAGGACGTTGCAACCAGACCTGCGAGTCCGTCTGCCCACCGGCTCTCGCGAAGCAGGACGACTACGCCGTTGACTGCAAATACCAGGTTGACGAGCGTGACACCGACGCCGCCGACGAGTCCGAAGCGAGTCTGTTGCACTTCGATCTTCACGACTTCCAACTCCAGCACCTCCCCCGAATGGCGTCCTGACCCATTGATCTCGCGTCATGATCGCTGAAGGTCACAGGGCCTCTCCCGGCGAACCGAGGACCATCTGCCGTGTCCGCATGACGACCGCGGATCAGCTGCGAAGACGCGGAGACTACCCGGTCGGCGTGTGGCCACGGTGCCCGCGGCTTCGGCAGGTGCTTCCGCATGTTAGCTGCCCTCTGAAAAAGTCGTGATCTGGCTGCTGCGGGTCGTCG
>DAINBU010000135.1:0-12115 GCA_036732755.1 Planctomycetota bacterium | reverse complement strand
GCGCCGACGTCGGGCCGCCGGCGACGAGCTCGAGTCCATGCGACGCGTACGCGCGGAGCTCGGCCGCGCGCGCGCCGCAAGCCGTGCAGTGAACGACGCTCGGGACGGTGATCCGGTCGTCGCAGCGCAGGAAGCGCGGGGGAATCACGAGCAGGCTCGGGTCGCGTTCGGTCGTGACGTTCGCGCGCGTGATCTCGCCGAGCCCGTCGGGAGTCGTGGCGACGAGCGTCACGCGCCAGCGCGTCAGGTCGTCGGGGAAGTCGACGGAGAACTCGCCGCGCCCCTGCGCGTCGCTGCGCACCTTCGCGAAGAAGGCGGCGATCGGACGGAAGTCCTCGCGGATCGGAATCCCTTCGCCGGGCCCTCCGGGGTTGCCGGACGGAGTCGCGGCGCCGCCGCCGCCCAACCCGGGCTGCACCGTCCCCGATCGCGGCGAACGCACGCCCCCGTCGCTCAGGAGGCGGCCGAAGATCGTCCACGGGCTCTGCGCCGCGAGCGAGCGCGCGACGTCGACCCCCGCCTCGTACGGCCTCGGCCGAAGCTCCCGCGACGGTGAGCCCGTGCGATCCTCGGCGAGCAGGTAGAGCGACTCGTCGACCACCGCGACGGCGACGAGCGCAGAACGCGGCATGCCGTCGCCGTTCCGCGTGACGAAGTGGAACGTCTGGCGCGAATGCGGCGGCACGCGCGCCCCCGCTTCGAGCAGCGCCGCGGTCACCGGCGCCGCGGCCGGCGGCAGCTCGATCTGCAGCCACGCCGTGTCGGGCTCCTCCCTCCCCTCCGCGAGCATCGACGCGACGACCTCGACCTCGGGCGTCCATTCGACGCGCGTCGGCAGCGTGGTCCGGCCGGCGCCGCTCCCGTCGAGCACGACGACGTCGCGCCACCACGGCTGCAGCCGGCCGGCGGTGAGGAGCACGGCACCATGCGGCGGGCCGTTCAATGCGAGCTCGACCCGGTCGCCCGCGGCCTTGCGGGATTCCGTCGTGGAGAGCCGCAGCCCCCGGTTCCGTGGGGCCGTCGCCTCCTCCTCGTCCGTCGCAGGGGTCGTGAAGAGGAGCTCTTTCGACTTCCCGACCGTCTCTCCGTCGCTGGCGACGATCTGCAGATCGAGCTCGCACCTCCGGAATCGCTCGCGGAGCTCGGGCGCGAGCGTGTCGCACGCGATCGGCAGGACGGCGCGGCCCGCGGCGTCGAGGGTGAACGCGCGACGCTCCGTGAACGATCCGAGGGAGACGGCGAGCGAACCGGCGCCGCCCGCGACCGGGGCGCCGGTCGGGAACGTCGCGGCGACCGCGACCTGCGGCCGCACCGATCCGCCGGTGTAGGGCTCGGGCCACTCGACGTCGACGAGCAGCGGCGGCCGCTTCACGGCTTCGACCGCGAAGAGCGACTCGCGGGCGAGCTGCAGCGTCTCCGAAGGTTGGTCCGGGGTGGCGGGCAGCACGTGCTCGACGACGAGCGGCACGCTGCCGTACGGCGCATCGCTCGCGAGCGCACACTCGAACAGCAGGACGCCGTCCTCGTCGGTCGACCCCAGGATCACCTTCTCCTCGCGCGCATGCGGCCAGAGACGGACGACGAGCGCGGTGTTCGCCAGCGGCCGGACGTCCGGCCGCCAGTCGCGCTCGCCGGCCAGCGCCGGGAACTCGACCGGAACGCAGACGCGCGCGGCCACGCGGCCGCGCACCTTCTCGCCGCGCCGATGGAAGGGCGCGTCCACGACGACGTGCGCCGCTTCGCGCGTCGGGGTGCTCCAACTTCGGCGCTTGTCCGCGAATGCAAACGCGATCTGCTCGGCGCGGCCGGAGGACGCGGGCAGGCGGGCGACGACGATCGCGGTGTCCTCGGAGACCGGGAGCTCGCAGGCGCCCTTCGCGTCGGTCCGCACGGCCGCCCGCGGGGCCGCTCGGACGGCGACGCCCTCGACGGGCTTCCCGTCGATCAGGGCGAGGACGGAGCAGATCCCCCCGCGCCGCTGCACGATCAACTCGAGGTCGGAGACGATCAGCGTGCGCGCACGCTTCCAGCCGCTCTCGAGCGATTCGATCTCGAGCGCGTAGACGCCGGCCTCCAACGCGGGCAGCGCGACCGCCGGCTGCGCCGGATCGAACGTCCGCTCGAGGAGCGGCGCCGGACGCTCGGGACGCGCGAACCACTCCGCGGCGTCGACGTCGAGCTCGCTGGCGGAGCGGTCGGCGTCACCCTCCGACGGCGGGAGCCGTTCGATGCGGACGCGGACGCGCTCCGAGAGCGGGAACGGCAGGCGCGGCGCCGCGCCGACCGGCAGCCGCGTGAAGCCGTGCTGCGCCGTCTGCAGCTCGTGCAGGAGCGCCCTCGCCTGCGCGCGCAGCGCGGGGTCGGACGACGTCGCCTCCGGCTCGAGCAGAAGCTGGAACGCGAGCAGCCGCTGCGCCTCGCCTTCGAGCATCTTCGTCCGCCGCTCGTCCTCGACCGCGTTCGCCGCTTCGGGAACCGTCGCGCGCGCGCGGTCCGGCGGCAGGAGCGGCAGGACCTCGTCGAAGCGTTGGTCGCGGATCCGCTGCCACGCGCGCAGGCCCGCCACGAGCGCCACGTCGGCGGCGTGCGAATCGGGCCAGGCGGCGGCGACCGCGAGCAGCGCGTCGGGGCGCGCTTCGAGCGGCACGAGCGACGCGCGCAGCAGCGCGATCTCCGGGCGCAGCGCTGAGAGCTCGTCGACCCGCTTCGGATCGCCCTCGACCTCCGCCAGCGCCCGACGCGCCTCCGATTCGTCGCCGCGCAGCAGCGCCTGCTGGGCGCGCGCCAGCGGGTGGCCGGGAGGGACGAGGCCGGGAGCGGGCGACTCCGGCGGCGGACTCTGCAGGAAAGCCCCGGCCGCGGTCGCGGCGATCGTCACGAGCTGCGACAGGAGCCGGGCGGCGCCGCGACGGAGACGATGCGAGGCGGGGCGATCCACGCGACCTCCTGGCCGCTCGCGATCCCGCCGCAGCTTTCGTCACCGGCGCTTCACGATCGGGGGGGCGGCGGACCCGGGAGCGGCACGCGCGAGCGCAACCCTCGGGCCCGCCGCGCGCGCCGCGCCTCATTCGCGGTCACGCGGTGGAGCTTGAGCGTGTTCGAGGAGCCGACCTTGAGCTCGGTGCCGCCGAGGAAGACGATGACGTCGTCGACCGCCACGACCTTGCGGCGCAGCAGGTCGCGCGTCGCGTCTTCGTACATCTGCGCGAGGCTCGTCGCGCGCGGAAGGCGGCCGGGATGGACGCCGCGCCAGAAGCAGAGGCGGCGGCAGCTCCGCTCGCGGTCGGAGGCGGCGAAGATCGGCACGTGCGGCCGCCACGTCGCGAGGACCGAGGCGGTCCGCCCCGACACCGTGAACGGCACGAGCACCTTCGCGCACGACTGCTCGGCGAGGCGCACGGCGGCGCCGGCCAGCGCGTGGATCAGGTCGCCGCCCGGCACGTGCGACGGCACGCCGCCGGGCAGCTCGCCGTGGGTGCCGACCTCGACGCGCCGGATGATGCGGTCCATGGCGGCGATCGACTCGACGGGGAAGCGGCCGGCCGCCGTCTCGGCCGAGAGCATCACCGCGTCGGTCCCGTCGAGGATCGCGTTGGCGACGTCGGAGACCTCGGCGCGCGTCGGCATCGGCTGCGTCACCATCGACTCGAGCATCTGCGTCGCCGTGATGACGAAGGTGTGCAGCCGCAGCGAGTGGCGGATGATCTGCTTCTGGATGAGAGGGACGTCTTCGGGCCCGAGCTCGACGCCGAGGTCGCCGCGCGCGACCATCACGCCGTCCGCCACCGCCAAGATCGCGTCGAGGTCGGCGAGCGCGTCCTTACGTTCGATCTTGGCCACTACGAGCGCCTCGCTGCCGAGCTTGCGCAGGAGCGCCTTCGCTTCGACCACGTCGGCGGCGCGTCGCACGAACGAGAGCGCGATCGCGTCGACGCCCATCTTCACGCCGGCCACGAGGTCGCGGCGGTCCTTGGGCGTGAGCGCTGCCGCGCTCAACTGCGAGTCGGGGACGTTCATCCCGGTGTGGGTCTTCACCTCGCCGCCGCGCACCACGACGCAGGATACGCGCGGACCGTCCTCGCGCAGGACGCGCAGCTCGATCGTGCCGTCGCGCAGGAGGATGCGCTCGCCGCGGCGCACCTCGGCAGCGAGCCGCGCGTAGGTCGTCGGCAGGACCGCGACGCCGCGGCGCGCCTTCGCGAAGGCTCGCCGCCACGCCGCTTCCGGCACCAGGTCGACGCGCGCGCCGATGCTCAGCACGACGGCGTCGTCGGGGAGGCGGCCGAGCCGGATGCGCGGACCCTGGAGGTCCTGCAGCACCGCGACCGGCCGGCCGACCTGCGCCGCGGCGGCCCGCAGATCCTTCACCGCCTGCGCGTGGCCGGTCGCGTCGCCGTGCGAGAAGTTGAGCCGCCCGACGTCGAGCCCCGCCTCGACCATCGCGCGCAGCCGCGCCGGCGCCGTGCAGGCCGGACCGAGCGTGGCCACGATCTTCGCGAGCCGCATCGTCCCTCCCTCGTCGCTGCGTCGCGCCGAGCATAGTCGGCCCGTCGCACGCGCGAGCAGCATCGCTTAGGGACAACTTAGGAAACTTGGAAGGGACTCTTAGGGTGCGCCGTGTCGCTTCCTCGTCGATTCTCCTCGCCGTCACGAGGAGACCTGACATGACGACCCGCTTCGACCTCTTCACCCCGGTCCACAAGGCGCTGCGCGCGGCGCTCTTCGACGCCATGCAGCAGGTCGCACGCTGCGACTTCGCGCTGGCGCCGGAGGCCGCCGCCGTCGCCGCCGCGCTGCTCCGCCTCTCCGGCTTCCTGTCGGAGCACGCCGACCACGAGGATCGCGAGATCCTGCCCGAGGTCGCGCGCCTCTCCGGCGAGCTCGCGGCCGACCTGCAGGCCGCCCATGCCCGTGTCGGCGGCCTCGAGCACGAGGTGGTGCGCCTCGCCGAGCGGCTCGAGGGCGCGCCGCCCGTCGAACGGCTCTCGCTCGGACGGCGGCTCCACGACGCCCTCGGGACGCTGGTGGCCGAGCAGCTGCTGCACATGCGGCGCGAGGAGACCGAAGTGAACCGCCTCCTCTGGGCCCACCGCACCGACGCGGAGCTCGTCGAGCTCCACGGGCGCGTCGTCGCCGCGATCCCGCCGGCGCGCATGCAGGAGTGGTTCGCGCTGCTCCTGCCTGCCGTGAACGGGCCCGAGCGCCGCGCGCTCGAGGCGATCGCGACAGGGCACGCCGCATGACGACGCTCGCGACGCTCCTGGGCCCGCTCGTGCAGCTCGTGCAGCTCGTGCAGATCGCGCTGCTCGGCGCGCCGGCCGACGAGCTGCCGAAGCGGCTCGCCGACACCGGCCTCTACGCCGACTTCGCGGCCGGCACGCTCGCGGCCGACGTGATGACCTTCTCGCCGCAATACCCGCTCTGGACGGACGGCGCGGCCAAGTGCCGCTACCTCCGCCTCCCGCCCGGCACCACGATCGACGCGACGCGCCCTGACGCGTGGGACTTCCCGGTCGGCACGAAGCTCTGGAAGGACTTCTCGTTCGGGCGGCGCGTCGAGACGCGCTTCATCGAGCGCCGCGCCGACGGCTGGACCTTCGCGAGCTACGTCTGGAGCGAGGACGGGAGCGACGCCGTGCTGGCACCCGAGCGCGGCGTGCGCGGCGCCGCCCGGACGGTGAACGGCACGCGCGACGACGTGCCGTCGCGCTACGACTGCGTCGCCTGCCACCAGGCCGGCGCGAGCCCGGTCCTCGGCGCCAGCGCGCTACAGCTCTCGAGCGACCGCGACCCCCTCGCCCTCCACGCCGAGCCGGCGCGTCCCGGCGACGTCGACCTCGCGGAGCTCGTGCGCCGCGGCCTGGTCCGGAGCCTGCCGCAGGCGCTCGTCGACGCGCCACCGCGCATCGCGGCGCGCACGCCGCGGGAGCGCGCCGCGCTCGGCTACCTCCACGCGAACTGCGGCCACTGCCACAATCGCAGCGAGAAGAGCGGGCCGCTCCGCCAGCTCGGCCTCGACCTCGCCCATCCGCCGACACACGCGCCGGCCGCGGCGCCGGCGCCGGCGCCCGCGCTCGCCACGACGCTCGACGTGAAGAGCCAGTGCAAGGCGGCCTGCGGCGAGGGCGCAGTGCGCGTCGCCGCCGGCGATCCCGACCGCAGCGTGCTGGCGCGCCGCCTCGCGACGCGCGACCCACTGCTGCAGATGCCGCCGCTCGGCACACGCGTCGTCGACGAGCAGGCCCGAGAGCTCATCACCGCCTGGATCCGCGAGGAGCTCGCTCCCGCGGCGCCGGCGGCTCCCCCCGCTTCGATTCCCCCCTCCATCCCACCGCACAAGGAGTGAACGCCATGTTGAGTCGCGCCGTCCAGGTCACCTATGTCGTCCTCTTCGGGGCCGCTTCGCTGATCGCCTTCTCCGGCGACAAGGACGCGGCCACCCATGCCGCGCGCGTCGAGCGCGGCCGCTACATCGTCGAGGCGTTCGGCTGCGCCGACTGCCACACGCCGAAGACGTTCGGGCCCGACGGGCCGCAGGAGGATCCGAAGCGCCACCTGTCGGGCCATCCGCACGACGTCCAACTGCCCCCCGCGCCGACGCTGCCGGACGGACCGTGGAACTTCTCCGGCAACGACATGATGACCGCGTGGTCGGGTCCCTGGGGCACGAGCTTCACCGCGAACCTGACGCCCGACGTCGAGACCGGGCTCGGCTCGTGGAAGGAGGAGGACTTCGTCGCGACGATCCGGAACGGCCGCCACATGGGCCGCGGCCGTCCGCTCCTCCCGCCGATGCCGTGGCCCAAGACCGCGAACTTGAACGACGAGGACCTGAAGTCGATCTTCGCCTACCTGCGGACAATCCCTGCCGTCAAGAACGCCGTCCCGGAACCGCGGCCGCCGGCCGGCTCGCGCTGACCGGAACACGCTGACGCCCGTGGCGGGCGGCGCTACGATCCCGCCCGCCATGGGCCAGGCCATCTCGACCGAACTGGCGGCCTTCTGCCATTCGGGAGTCAGCATCCTCGTCGGAACGCGCGACCGCCGCCTCTTCGCCGAGTGCGTGCGCGCGGTCGGGGCCCGGGTCGAGCGCGGCCGGCGCGAGCTCTCCGTCTTCGTCCCGCTCGCGACCGGCGCCGTCACCGCCGCCAACCTCGCCGACAACCAGCGCATCGCCGTCTGCTTCACGCGCATCGAGGACCACCGCTCGATCCAGTTCAAGGGACGGGCGGTCGCGGTCGCGCTCGCGAGCGAGGACGACCGCGCGGTGATCGAGCGCCACCGCGGCGAGTGGACGCGCAACCTCGCGGTCATCGGGATGCCGCCGCGCCTGTCGCTGCGCCAATGCTCGTGGCCGTCGCATGCGATCCGCGTCCGCGTCGAGTCGGTCTTCGTGCAGACGCCGGGACCGGGCGCCGGCGCCCCGCTGCCGCCGCCGGCGACGGCCGGCCGGAGGGGCGCGTCGTGATCGCCACGAACGGCGCCCCGCCCCCGCTCGAGAGCCTGCGCCACTGCTTCCAGGGGGTGGTGCCGGCGCTCATCGCGACCTGCTCGCGCGACGGCGAGCCGAACGTGACGTACCTCTCGCAGGTCCACTACGTCGACGCGCGCCACGTCGCGCTCTCCTGCCAGTTCTTCAACAAGACCAGGCGCAACGTCGAGGAGAACCCCTACGCGACGGTCGTCTTCAACGACCCGGTCACCTACGAGGCGTGGCACCTGAAGCTCCGCTTCCTGCGCGCCGAGACGAGCGGGCCGCTCTTCGACACCATGGCGCTGCGCATCCAGGTGATCGCGTCGCACACGGGGATGGCGGGCGTCTTCCGGCTGATCTCCTCCGACATCTACGAGGTGCTCGAGCTCGCGCCGATCCCGGGCTTCCTGCTGCCGCCCGATCCGCTGCTCGACCTCGCGCCGTCGGCGCAGGTGGCCGGCGGGCCGATGACCGAGATCCGCGGGCTGCAGGTCGTCTCCGAGAGGATCTCGCGCGCGAAGGACCTCGACGACCTGCTGAACAGCACGCTGCTCGCGCTCGACGAGCTCTTGGGCTTCTCCCACTCGATGGTGCTGCTGCAGGACGAGTGCACGAAGCGGCTCGTCACGATCGCGAGCCGCGGCTACGGCAGCGGCGGCATCGGCGCCGAGGTGGCCGAAGGCGACGGGAGCATCGGCACGGTCGCGGCGAGCCGCCGCATGGTCCGCATCACTGGCGTCTCCTGCCAATTGCGTTACGGCCGGGCCGTCCGCGGGCGCGTCGAAGAGGCCGGCGGCGCGGCCGGGCTCGCGCCGGAGATCCCGCTGCCCGGACTGTGCGACGCGCAGGCGCAGCTCTCGCTGCCGCTGCTCGCGGGCGAGCGGCTCGTCGGCGTGCTGGCGGTCGAGAGCAGGGACCCGCTCCACTTCGACGAGTGGGACGAAGCGTTCCTGCAGATCATCGCGAACCAGATCGCGCTCGGCATCGACCGCATGCAGGCGGCCGACGACGACGGCGGGCCGGTGGCGACGGCGCGCGCGGCGCCGAAGGCGGGTGCGGCCGCGCGCTCGCGGAGCTTCGTCTACTACAAGAACGACGACTGCATCTTCGTCGACGGCGAGTACCTGGTGCGCAACGTCCCGGGCCGCATCTTCTGGAAGCTGCTCACGCGTCGCGTGAAGGACGGCCAGGTCGAGTTCACCAACCGCGAGCTGCGCCTCGACCCGACGCTCGGGCTCCCGCCGCTGAAGGACAACCTCGAGACGCGGCTGATCCTGCTTCGCAAGCGCCTGCAGGAGAAGTGCGCCGACGTCCGCCTCGTGCCGGTGCGGCGCGGTCGCTTCGCGCTCGAGCTGGACGGGCCGGTCGAGCTCTCGGAGCGCGAGTCCGCGTAGGATCGCCGCGCCCCGATTCCGACCGGAGCCGGCCGTGGGATCGATCGCGCTCGCCCTCGCGTTCCTCGTCGCCCAGGAGGCGAATTCACCGGCGCCGGCTTCGGCGCCCCCCACTCCGGTCGCGGCGCCCGCGTCGGCCTTCCCCGACGCCGCCCCCGCCGAGGTCGGGCTCGATCCCGAGGCGCTCGCGCGGCTCGGCGCGAAGGTCCAGGCGTTCGTCGACGAGGGGGAGATTGTCGGCGCCGAGCTGGTGGTCGTCGCGAAGCACCGCACGGCGTACCGCGCGACCTTCGGCTGGGAGGATCTCGAGAAGAAGACGGCGATGCCGCCGTGCGGGATCTTCTGCGTGCGGTCGATGACGAAGCCGGTGTGCGGCACGGCGATCCAACTGCTGGTCGATCGGGGCGAGCTTTCGCTCGACGACAAGATCGCGCAGTACTTCCACTCCTTCGACCACGACGATGCGGCGCAGATCACCGTGCGCCACCTGCTCACCCACACGGGCGGGCTGCCCATGTCGCAATTCCTGGGGCGGCGGCCGCTGCAGGACGCCAAGGACCTCCCCGACATCGCCGACGTCGCGGGCGAGTTCGGGCCGAAGACGAAGCCCGGTGAGGTCTTCAACTACAGCGACGACGGCTCCGACACGCTCGGCGCGTTGGTCGAGCAGCTTTCGGGAAAGACGCTCGATCGATTCCTCGCCGAGGAGCTGTTCGACCCGCTCGCGATGCGAGACACGATCGGCGTCTTGAAGGACGGCGACCCGCGCCTGCCGCGCGTGCACGGCCTCTACATCGGCGGCGCCGAGAACTGGACGCGGTACTGGGAGCCCGGAAAACCGCCGATCTTCAAGTTCCTGATGGCCTCGCAAAGCCTCTACGCGTCGATCGACGACTACGCGCGCTTCCTCGCGCTCTGGATGGACGGCGGCGCGGCGGGCGGCAAGCGGCTGCTCTCGAAGGAGGCGGTGGAGCGCGCGCTCGTGCCGGGTCCGGCGATGCTCGGCTCCCCCATCGGCTTCCGCGGCTGGAAGCTGTTCTACGGCCAGCTCTGGATGGTCTACGTCGATCCCAAGCGCGCTCCCGGCAAGCAGGTCGTCGCCTTCGGCCACAACGGCTCGGACGGCACCTTCGCCTACGCCTTCCCCGAACGCGACCTGATGGTCTTCTACTTCACGCAATCGCGCCAGCAGCGGACGGGCGAGACGTTCGAGCGGACGTTGCAGGAAACGCTGCTCGTGCCGCCCGCGCCCAAGGAGGAGTGACGCGCCTGAACGCGCGCGCTGCTCGACCGGCTCTTGCAATCGGAATCGACTGGGCTCCAATGGCCCGGACGTCCTGGGATCTTGGATCCTGTCCAATACGAGTTAGCCGGACCAAGAGGTGCGGTCATGGGCAAGTGGTTGGTAGCGACGTCGTGGCTTCTTGCGCTCGCAGCATGTCATTCGGGCGACAAGGCTGTTTCGAACAGGGGCGTTCAGGCCGGGAGTATTGACGGGGTCTACATGACGTGTGATGAAATCTCTGGCTTCGCTGGAGTCACGCTTGAACTCAGCAACAACCAGTTTCGAATGTGGCGATACTCGGACGTCGGGCCGCGAAGTTCAGAACAACCAACCTGTGGCATGTTCACGCGCGCTGGAACACAGGTCCAACTTCAGACGGGGCCAAGTCAGTCTCGCACTTGGGTTCTTGAGGATGTCTATGGCGTATCCGCGATGTGGACACCTGAAGCTCTCGAATCGTGGCATTCGAATGAGAGAAT
Source organism: Planctomycetota bacterium (assembly GCA_036732755.1). Lineage (GTDB taxonomy): Bacteria > Planctomycetota > B15-G4 > B15-G4 > SIAN01 > DASRRB01. Next base: position 1,483 of record DAINBU010000135.1, on the reverse strand, counting down.
TCTGAATCGGTATCAGGTTCTCTTCAAGACGGATGCACAACGTGTCCAGGATACAATGCCCGTGCGGCCGTCGATCGAAGCGATCAAGAAGGCTGAAAGGAAGGCCGGCTAACATGCGGATGCAACTGCCAAGGCCGCGAGGGCGGTGGTCGAAGGCCGGCCGGCTCTCAAACGCGTCCTTGCAGCTGATCCGCGGTCGTTAGGCGGACTTGGCGGACGGCGCTCACGCGATTCGATCTACGTGCGTCTGGAGTTGAGAATCACATCATGGAATGGGGGCATGCGCTGAGAAAGGCGGCGGCGCTGTTCGTGCTCCTGTCGGTCCCATCGCTCCACGGATGCATGACCGTCAATACGGTCGCGTCGGTAACGGAGACTGATCCGAAGTCGCAGGATTTTCTTCCTAATCTTGCCGCTTGCACAGTGGTTGGCCTACCGATAATCGCTGTGACGCTCGCGGCTGACATTATCACCTTTCCAATACAGGCGGTGTTGGGCTACTACCCGTATGGAAGCAAGCATAGGCCTCGCGTTGAAGGCTACCGACAGGAATCTCGTCCACAGGAGATTCCGGCGCCGTTGGCATTGCCAACGGATGCGCATGATCACTGACGAAGTTGTGGAGTGACGAAAACACCAGTGCGCATGCTGAACTTGTCTCTGGCCTCCATTCATCTTCCGATTGGCCATCACAGGACTGGTTTCGTGACGCCGCGTAACACGGCGTTGCAGCTGCGAAAACGGCGACAAGGGTTTCCGCGAACTTGCATGGTAGAGTCCCGCCGTTCTGCAGCTGCACGCCAAGCCGTTGGGCGGAAGCCAGTTCAAGGGCACTCGGGAGGTAGGCGATGCGCACCGTGGGAGCAGCAATCGGATTGTTGGTGTCGGTGTCGGGCATCTTTGCGGCGGTCGCAACGGTCGATGACCTGGAGTCGTCGCGTAAGGACTTCGCGGTTGCGGTGCGAAAGGCACAGTCTCAGTACGACGTTTCCGTCAAGAGTGCCGCCGACGTCCTTCGGGTACGTGTGCAGGCGGCGCTCGATCGCGCGACCAAGGAAGGCGACCTAGACCGGGCCTTGGCACTTCGGTCGGAAGTCCAACGGCTCGGAAGCGACAGTCTGCCCCTCTTCGGAGCCTCAGGCGAGGTTTTGCCGGGAACGTGGCGGATCACCTATCACCCGAATGGGGTCCAACGGACTTACGTCGTCAAGTCAAACGGTGAAGTCACATGCATCGAGGCGAACGTGAGGGGGCGACTCAAGAAGGACGGCTCGTCTCTGTTTCTCGACTTCGAAGACGATCGGCTCGAACGCCTGACCTTTGTTGGCAGTCGACTCTTCTTGGAACACTTCTATCCGAAGGATTCATTTCCGAAGATCTGTCAGGTCGGCATCGGAGAGGCGGTCGCTGCGCGATAGGCTGGCCCGCCTAACTGCCCGCTGAAAAAGTCCTGAACTCTCGTCCCCTTCTGCACCGTCTCAGT
>DAINBU010000134.1:0-12353 GCA_036732755.1 Planctomycetota bacterium | reverse complement strand
CAGACGAAGACCAAACTCTCATACGAGGTGGACCAAAGAGCGGGGGCAGGTCACTCGCCCGAACTCGTCCTCGTGCCTCGCCTTTATGGTTGAACGTATTCCGGCAATGCCCGGAATCGGTCGCGGGCCCGCTTCGTCGATCAGTGGCTCGAGTGCCGGTTGCCGCTGCGAGAACCCGCTCCGGTCCTCGATCGCGGAAGGGCGTTCCTGGGCGCCGTCGAGCGCGGCTGACGCCGGCAACTCCGGTCCACCGAGTGGCCATGCGTCTGATTGGGCGTCCTCGAGGGATGCTCTTTGTGGCCGAGCTCGAAGCTTCGAAGCGCTCGCGCACGCGAATGGTCGCCTTCGCGGAGCGTGAACTCGGCCTCGTCGTTCTGCTCTCGCCGCAACAGGCTGCTCGCGCCCGGTTTCGCCTTCTTCTCGTCCGCCTGCTTCCGAGCGGCTTGCGCCTGCACCGTCCGGCGCTCGTTTTCCCCGGATCGGGGAGTCTTGCCGAAAGGGGGATTCTGCACGGTCTCGCTTGCCGACGGCGCCGACGGTTCGAGGTCCGCCTGGGACTCCTCGCGCCGTTTCTCCTGAGCCTCGCGATTCCCCGCTTCGGACGACTTCGACGGACGACCCGCGACGCGCGCGGCTCGCGACTTTTTTCCCTGCAGGCGACGGTTCACGGCGCACTCCTCGAGCGTGGTCGATGGTTGCATGTGAGGTACTGGGACGTTCGTCGAAGCGGGCAATCGATGTGCCGCATCGTCGAGGCGAGCGGCTATCCTCCAACGCGATTCTTCGTGGCAGGACGAGCACCGCCGACATGAGCGACCGGCTTCGCTCGCGCGCGGCGCGTCCGACCTACGACGCGATCGTCGTCGGCGCCGGACCCAACGGCCTTTCCGCGGCGATCGCCCTGGCGCGCCGATCGCTTTCGGTGCTCCTCGTCGAGGCGAGGCCGACCGTCGGCGGCGGCGCGCGCTCGGAAGAGCTGACGCTTCCCGGCTTCGTGCACGACGTCTGCTCGGCGATCCACCCGATGGCGCTCCTCTCGCCATGGTTCCGCGAGCTGCGGCTCGACGAGCACGGACTCGAATGGACCTTCTCGCCGGCGCCGCTCGCTCATCCGCTCGCGGACGGGACGGCGGCGCTCCTCGAGCGCGACGGCGCGGCGATGGAAGAGACGCTCGGCGCCGACGGCCGCGCCTGGCGCCGCCTTTTCGCGCCGCTGGCCGCGCGCTCGGACGAACTCTTCGCGGAGATCCTCGGCCCGCCTCGCCTGCCGCGCAGCCCGCTGCTGCTTCTTCGCTTCGGACTTTCGGCGCTGCGTTCCGCGGCGGCACTCGCGAAGGACGCGTTCCGCGGCGACGCGGCGCGCGGCCTCTTCGCCGGTTGCGCGGCGCACTCGTTCCTTCCGCTCGAACGGGCGTGCAGCGCGGCGTTCGGCCTCGCGCTCGGCGTCGCCGCGCACGCCGTCGGCTGGCCGTGCGCGCGCGGAGGCTCGCGCCGCATCACCGAAGCGCTCGTGGCGCGGCTCGTCTCGTCGGGTGGGGAGATCATCACGGGCGAACGCGTCGCGTCCCTCACCGAACTTCCGCGGGCGAGCGTGGTCCTCTTCGACCTCGCTCCGCGCGCGGTCGCGCGCATCGCCGGCGACGAACTTCCCGCCGGATATCGCCGACGGCTCGAGCAGTTCCGCGCCGGGCCGGGCGCATTCAAGGTCGACTGGGCGCTCGACGGTCCGATCCCGTGGCGCGCGCCCGCGTGCGCGCGCGCCGCGACCGTCCACGTCGGCGGCACGCTCGAGGAGATCGCCGCGTCCGAGCGCGCCTGCTGGAGCGGCACGCCGGCCGAGCGTCCCTTCGTCCTCGTCGCGCAGCAGAGCCTGTTCGACCGCACACGCGCGCCCGACGGCAAGCAGACCGGCTGGGCCTACTGCCACGTCCCGAACGGCTGCGCGTACGACATGACCGATCGCATCGAAGCGCAGATCGAGCGCTTCGCGCCGGGCTTCCGCCAGCGGATCCTCGCGCGCAGCGTCCGCGCTCCCGCCGATCTCGAACGGGACAACGAAAACTACGTCGGCGGCGACATCGCCGGAGGCGCCAACGACCTCGGCCAGATCTTCACGCGTCCGGTCGCGCGTCTCGTCCCCTACACCACGCCGAACCCACGTCTCTACCTCTGTTCGAGCTCGACGCCTCCTGGCGCCGGCGTCCACGGGCTCTGCGGATTCTTCGCAGCGAGGGCGGCGCTCACGAGGTTGAGGCGGCGCGCTTCCGACTGAGGCGCCAGCCGAGGCGCACGAGCGGCGGGATTCCCGTCACGACGTAGCGCGTCGCGCCGCGAAGCGAGCGCAGCAGGCGCGGGCCCGCCAGGCCGAGTCCGAAGCCGACCACGCCGGCAACCGCGAGCGTTCGCTGGGGAGCGATCCGGGCGCAGGCGCTCGTCGCGTCGACGAGAGCGTGCCCGATCCCCGCGACGCTGCGCCTGGCGTCGTCGGTCAGTTCGGCGCGACGACGATCGAGGATCGAGTCGGCGCCTTCGCTCCGTCTCAAGACGAGCCGACCTCGGCGGCAGCGGTGGTCGCCTCGCGGGCAGGCCGCGGACGGACGGCCGCCGCGACGAGCCTTCGCCGCGTGATGCGACGGAACAGCGCGCCGCCGAGCAGCAGCCCGCTCAGGACCAGCGCGCCGGCGCCGATCTCCCCGATCCAGGGGGTCCCCGTCCAAGCGACGAGCGCGTCGCGCGTGCCGGTGACCAGGAGGACGCCGGCCGCGATCGCGACCGCGACCAGGCTCGCGAGCAGGAGCAGCACCGCGATGAAGCCCATGCAGGCGTCGACGACGCGCAGCTTGAACCGCTGCCACTCGAGGACCGCGATTCCGGCGACGCTCCGCGCGAACGTCTCGATCGCGTCCCGGATCCGGTCGAACAGGAGCTCGAATTCGTGCGGCTCCGTCTGCGGCTCGTCCGCGATCGCGTGTCGCTCAAACGGCATCTTGGACCGGTCGCGGAGAAGCGGCGCGACGGCGCACGATGATGCCGAGGAGAGTGCCGATACCGAGGGCGATGAGGAGCGACTTCGTCGGGTGGTCGGCGACGTAATCCACGAACCTGTCGTGCACGCGAATCGAACGCTCGCGTCCCTTCTTCACGACGCCGCGCCCCTGGTCCTTCAGGTGATTCACGGTTCGCCCGACGTTTTCGACGGCGATGGCGCCGAGATCGCGGACGTCGCGCAGGATCTTCTTCGACTGCTCGCCGAGGCTCCGCTCGGCGTGATCCGGCGGGGCTTCCGCCCGATCGACGGGCTCGTTCGCCAACTTCTCATGGGAACGCAACATGTCGGCTCTCCCTCGCGTCGGCCGCCACGGGCGGCGGCGACGACGAGCCCGCGGCGTCTCAAGTCCCGTTCCCAGGACGGCGCCCGGCGACCGGGAACGACGCAGCGCAAGAAGGCGGGTGGATTTGCGCGTTCACTGGTTCGGCCCTCCCGATCGGCCAACGGCTCGCGCGAGCTCGGACTGTGAGACGCTTCCGGAGCTGCTCGAGGATCGGTACCGACGAAGGCGCGGCGTCAGCGGTGCCGGAGCTGCTCGTCACGGTTCGAACGGAGAGTGTCATGGTGTACTGGGCAGCCGTCTTCCTCGACTTCGCGCTCATCGCACGGTGCTTCAGCGGGGAATCGGACGCTTCACGGTACGCCGCCGCCGAGGATGGTCGCGAGCTTCGCGGCGTCGATGTTGCCGCCGGAGACGATGCAGACGATGCGTCGACCCGGGGCGCGGCCACTCAGCGCGGCGGCGAGCGACGCCGCGCCGGCGCCCTCCGCGATGACGCGCTGCCGCTCGGCGAGCAGGCGGATCGCGCCTGCGATCCCGGCGAGCGTCACCACGATCGATCCGTCGAGCAGACTCGACACGAGCGGCCACATCTCCGCCAGCACTCCGCGGCCGCCGATGCCGTCGACGAAGCTCGGCGTGTAGGCGCTGGGCTGCGGCGCGCCGGCCGCCAGGGCAGCGGCGAGCGGCGCCGCGGTCTCGACCTCGCACGCGAATACCTTCGTTCGCGGAGCGAGCGCGCGGACTCCGGCCGCGATGCCGGAGCTCAACCCTCCGCCGCCGAAGGGTACGAGCACGCTGTCGACGTCGGCGAGATCCTCCAGGATCTCGAGCGCGATCGTCCCATTGCCGGCGATGACCGCCGGATCGCTCACCGGATGGATGAAGAGGCCGTCGAGCCCGGCGTAGCGGTGCTCCTCGAGGACTCTCCACCAGCGTTCGAACGGCTCGCGGATGACTTCGGCCCCGAGGCGCTCGATCGCCGCGAGCTTGGTGGCGGGAGCGTGGTCGGGCACCACGACGTGGCACGGAACTCCGAGCTCGCGTGCGCACCACGCGACTCCTTGCGCCATGTTGCCGGCGCTCGCGGTGTAGACGCCGCGCTCGAGCGTCGCGCGCGGCGCGAGCTTCATCGCATTGGTCGCGCCGCGGATCTTGAACGAGCCGATCGGTTGGAGGCACTCGAGCTTGACCCACAGCTCGCCCGCGAACTCCGGCGCGTGGAGGCGCAGCAGGGGCGTGCGCAACGCGTTGCCGCGGATGCGCTCCCGGGCCGCGCGGAGATCGGCGAGCGGCGGCGCCACGAGAGTGGACGTCAAGGCGAAGAGCCCCAATCGATCAGGGAGCCGCAGTTCGTTTCGGCCGCCCGCTGGAGCAGGAAGCTCGCGGCGGCGAGATCCTCGACCGCCACGCCGAGCGACTTGTAGAGCGTGATGTCGTCGGGCGAACGGCGGCCCGGGACCCGTCCGAGGAGCACCTCGCCCAATTCCCCGAGCAGGTGCTCGTCGCCGAACGCGCCTTCGCGCTTCGCGATCAGGAAATCGCCGGCCTCGTTCGACGCCGACTCGCGGCAGTCGGTGTAGAGGCGGGCGCGCTTCACCGCCGTCGCGTCGAGCTCGCGGTGGGTGGCGAAGCTCGAGCCGACCGCGTTCACGTGCGCGCCGGGCGAAAGCCATTCGCCCTGGAGGATCGGCTCGCTCGCGGCCGTGGTGGTGCAGATGAGGTCGGCGCCCTTCACCGCCGCCTCGGCGCTGCGTGTCACCTCGATCGGGATTCCGGCCCGTTGCGCCTCGCGCTCGGCGAATTCGCGCGCGTGCGCGTCGTCCCGGCTCCACACGCGCACGCGCCGCAACGGACGCACGCAGCGCATCGCCTCGAGGTGGGTGCGCGCCTGCACGCCGCTGCCCATCAGCGCGAGGTCGCCGGCGTCCGCGCGCGCGAGCACGCGCGTGGCCGCACCACTCGCCGCCGCCGTGCGGATCGCAGTGATGGCGCCCGCGTCGAAGAGGCCGAGCGGCGCGCCGCTCTCGACGTCGAACAGCATCACGACGCCCTGATGCGACGGCCGTCCGACGTCGTGATTGCGCTGGAAGACGGTGACGACCTTGAGTCCGAAGCTCCTCGGGTCGCCGAGGTATCCGGGCATCAGGCCGAGCAGGCCGGAGCGATCGGGCAACGACACCTTCTGTCGCAGCGGCACCACGGCGTTCCCGCTCGACAGGGCACGCAGCGCCGCCTCCATCAGGTCGATGCAGGGCTTCATGTCGAGCAGCCGCTCGACCTCGCGCGGTCCGAGGACGCGTAGTTTCATGCGTGGTCCGCTGCGGCGGGGCAGGCGGACACCGCCGTCAGGACCTGCTCGGGATCGACGTTGCCGCCCGAGACGATCGAGACGACGCGAGCGCCGCTCGGGAGCTTCGGCTTCCTGGCGAGCAGCGCGGCGGTGGCCGCCGCGCCCGCCCCCTCGACGTAGAGCTTCGCGAAGACCATGAGCGAGCGCATCCCCTCGACGATCTCCGCCTCGGTGACGGTCACGATCTCGTCCACGCAGCGGCGCGCGATCTCGAGGGGGATCGCGCCCACGAACGGCGGCGTGAGTCCGTCGGCGAGAGTCTTCGGTCGCGCGACGGGTACCGGCTTGCCCGCGGCGAGCGCGGGCCCCATGCCCGGTCCGGCCTCCAACTCCACTCCGATCACGCGGCAACCGGGCGAGAGCTGCTTCACGGCGCTCGCGACGCCCGCGATCAGGCCGCCGCCGCCGATCGGCACGATCACCGCCTCGGCGTCGGGGCACTCGGCGAGGACCTCGAGCCCGAGCGTGCCCGCGCCCGCGAGTCCGACGGGATCATCGAACGGATGGACGAAGAAGGCGCCGGTGCGCGCCTCTTCCTCACGCAGCCGATCGAACAGGGTGGCGCGATCGTCGTGCAGGACGACTTCGGCGCCGTAGCCGTGCACCGCTTCGATCTTGGATCTCGGCGCGCCGGCCGGCATCACCACCGTGCAGGGCGCCTTCACGATGCGCGCGGCCCAGGCGACGGCTTGCGCGTGGTTCCCCGCCGACACGGTCACCAGCCCGCGCTGGCGTCGTTCCGCCGGCAGCGACATCACGATGTTCAGCGCACCGCGCGGCTTGAACGAGCCGGTCCTCTGGAAGCTCTCGGCCTTGATCGCGAGTTGCACGCCCGCCCGATCGCCGAGCTGTCGCGCCGACAGGAGCGGAGTGCGGTGCAGGTGGGGCTCGAGCCGGCCGGCCGCGTCGCGGATGAGGTCGATTCCGATCACGATCCGCGACCGTAGCGCAGGATGCGGAATCGGTCCAGCGATCGCGCTCGGCGCGCACGTCGAATTTCACCCGTTCGGCCGCGCGCGCTGCGACACGAGCGCGCGAAGTCGCGCGTGCTCTCTTGCGCCGTCGTCGGTCAAGGACTCGTCGATCCGATAGGCATAGTGCACGAAGTCTCCTTGGAGGAGACGGTACTCCAGCCACCCGACGACGCGGATCTCGAGACGTTCTTCCTGCTCCGGGACGGAAAGCTCCATGGCGTCGGCCTGTCGCAGTCTGGATTCGTCCGCTCGCGTCACGGCGATCTCGATCTCCCTGTGACCCGCTGAAATGATCTCCGCGGCGAATTCGAGCTGACCAAAACGCAGGGCGACGGGAAGCGGTCGAGGAAGGCGAGGCGAGGAGAACGGCGACGTTTCGAGGGCTTCCGGCGGCGACCACGGGGCAGGAGGTTCGCTCGAAGGGAGGAAACGGTAATGGCGACAGGCAAAGCGATCGGAACGTTCGACGACCAGCGCGGCGTCTGACGGGGCCGTTGCGGGGACTCCCTGGCGGACACTGATCTTCACTTCGGCGCCGACCGCGAGCGTCTGGCGCTGCAGCTTGGAGAACTCGCCGACGAGCGAGCGATCCTCCCGACCGATGACTCGCCCGAATCGAACGACCCCGGGATGAAAGGCGACCGAGATCCACTCGGTGCCTTCGCCCTCCGACGCAAGTCCGCTTCCCATCCGATCGGCTCCCCCGCCGCCGGCGATCGTGTGACCCCGCTGCGACGCCCGATCTCCACAGGCGGAAAGACGTCGTCGACCCGCAACGCACCGGCGCGATTAGAGTGGCCCAGGCCCCGGGGGCTCCCGGGGAGGCTCCGGAAGAGGGGGGTCGGCTGGATTGACCGGCGAATCGCGTTGGGCGCCGGACGGGAGCGGCCGCGGCGACGCGGTGCCGCTGCGCGATCTCGTGCGTGCCGCGCGACACGGGGATCCCGTCGCGTGGGAGGACCTCGCACGCCGCCTTCGCGACGCGTTCGCCGCGAGCGCGCGTCGCGAGCTAGGGGCGAAACTCCACCGAGTGGCCGAGCTCGACGACGTGGTGCAGGAGTCGTTGCTCCGGATCGCGGCCAACTCGTCGCCCCTCCTCGCAGTCGACGATGCGGGGATCCGGCGATGGGCCCGCCGCGTGGTCCAGAACGTGATTCACGACCTGCACGACCAGCACGTCCGCGCCGAGAAGCGCGACGTTCGCCGCCTGATCTCGCTCAGCGAGGTCGATTCAGATGACCCGCAAGCCCGCGAGTCGTCCGCGATCGAAGCCAAGGGCCGCCCGCTCCCCGACGCAGCGAGCGATCGCGAGGTCTTCGTGCGCGCCGCCGCGGCGATCCGACGACTCCCCGCGGATGAAGCGCATGCGGTCCGACGGATCAAGCTCGAAGGCGAGAGCATCGCCGCGGTGGCGAGAGAGCTCGACCTCGGCGAGTCGACGGTTCGCATGCGCCTGGCGCGCGGGCTCGCGAGGATCGGTCAGCGACTCGGCCAGGAGTTTCTCGACCGGCACGAGCAGCGGAAACGTCCTTGGCCGACGAGCTGAGCTCGACTCAACACTGGATCAGGAACTCGGCGCCGCCCTCTTTGACGTACACGCAGAAGCTGATGCCCCCGATCGAGATCTTCCCGGAAAACACGGTTCCGTACGGGCACGGCGGGATCCCGGCCTGGCCGAGCACGTGAGCATGCCTCGCTACTTTGGAATTGAGCTTCACTGGAACGATCCAGAAGGCCCTGGGGTACTTGAGCCGCTTCGGCTTCCTTGCGGTTTTCCCACGCGCGACGATCATCTCACTGACCAAGACTGGCTCCCGGGTGCGAAAACAATGGCGACGCGGCGCCGCGACATAGCGCGCTGCGCAGGACCAGGAAGTCAGCGGTCGCTTATTTCACTTCGAAGCCGGGCTTCGACGTCTTCACGCAGCGGAATCCGAGGAGCCGCGAGCCGACGCTCGTGACGAAAGAACTTCGCGACCACGTGCTGGACGACAGCTCGTCGACGAAGCGCCACGTGCCGCCCTTGGCGACTCGCGAAAACGCTCCCGCGGAGACGAGCGAGGGAGAAGACGTGGACATGCCCTCGACGAAGAGGTCCTCCACGAACTCCGAGACGTTGTCGGCGAGGCGCAGGACGCGATCGCCGTCGGAATCGGGCGTCGCGCCATCGAGGAAGTCGAGCGCTTCGACCTCCGCTCCGGTCAGTGACTCGTAAGGCTGAAAGGCGAGTTGGAGTGCGCCGGTCGTGGGGTCCCGAGGCACGCCCTTCTTGATCTGGGCGGCGAGCGACGCACGACCGTTCACGCGCCTCGGATCGAACTCGCTGCCCCACGGATATCGACGGTTCTCCTGCTCGGTCCCGCGCGCCACGCGTTCCCACTCGCGCTCGGTGGGGAGTCGCTTGCCGGCCCAATTCGCGAAGAGCGCCGCCTCGTTCCACGTCACGTCGACGATCGGTCGCTGCAGGAGGTGCGGCGGACACGTCCCGTCGGGAGCGAGGACGCGCGGCCGATGGATCGGGATCGCCCCGTCGAACCACTCGGGATGGGAAAACACGTCGTGGACGAAGGCCGCGTACGCCTCGCACGTGACTTCATGCGGATCGATCCACAGCTCCTCGACGCGTGTGGACGTCTCCGGGAGCTCGAGGGAGCCGAGCGGCGCGCGCGAGGGTGGCGTACCGAAGCGGATCGTCGTGCTCTCGCGATACGCCATGTCTGCGAGGACGCCCTCCGTTCGGCGCAGGAAGGCGACGCGCAGTCCGAGATCCTCGCCGGGCTGCGCGAGGAGTCGCAACTCGGAGTGGCGCGGCCGTGCGCCCTCCGTGTCGACGACGGTGATCCGCCAATCGCCGCTGTCGAGCTCGAAGGGTCGAAGCGGCGTGACGCTCAGTTCGCGCGGCTCGCCGACGTCGTTCGACGGAAGCAGGATCGGCTGGACGAAGACGCGGAATGCGGCGACGTCCGCGCCTCCCGCGTCGAGGTCCACCGCGCGCAGGCGCACGACCGCCTTGGTCCGGATCTGGGCGACCAACTGAGCGAGACGCTCGCTCATGCCTTCGTCACCCGCCGCGCGCGCGATGAGCGCCCCGATCTGAGGATCGGCTTGGAGTGCGAAGAGGAACGGCTTTCCGGGCAGCGCGTCGTCTCTCCGCGCGTCGATGCGGGTGAGCAGTTGCTTTCGCCAGTTGCCTGGTTCAGCGTCGACGAGGATCGACCGGACCGCTCCCAGCGGTGACGTCGAGGCAGGATCGCCGGATGCGGACGAGCCGACCGCGAGGCCGTCCACGGTCCGGTAGAGGCCGGCCATGCCCTGGATGGCGTCGGCGGAGCTCTCCTCCAGGAGCGAGTCGGGCTCGGGTCGGCCTCCACTGGCACCGAGTGCGGCGACAGGCGCGAGGCGATCGAGCGGACTCTCCGATTTGACCGAATCTTCGAGCCACCGGATCCCACGCGAGACGACCGCCGCCGACAACTGCTCCGAGGCGACTCGCGTCTCCGCGGACACCTGCGCGGCGCGGCGCGATGAAGCCCACGATCGCCATGCAATCGAAATGGTCACGACCAGGAGCGCTGCGGCCGCGACGCGAACGAAGATCGTCCTGCTCGACGCGCGGTGTTGTCCCTGCACCGCTTCGAGCACGCGCTTCGGATCGAGCGACTCGAAGACACCGAGTCCGCCTCGAATCCGAATGAGCTCCTCTCGAAGCTCCGGGTGTTCGTCGAGCAACTCGGCGAACTGCCTTTCACTGGGCTCGCGGTCGGCGTCGTGGCGACAGAGGAACTCCGCGTAGACTTCGACCGCTCGCTCATCGAGGGAGCGGCGGCTCGCATCTCCATTGGCGTGTCGCTCCGAGGCCATGGAGACGATTCCGCGAAGCTCCGAGGATCCTTCGGGCGTCGGCCCCTACCCGTGGTGCCGTCGCCGCAAGATAGTCGACATGTCGATCGAACGTCGTTTTCGAGCTGCAAGTCCACGAGCAGCTCGACGCCGTCCCTCCAGGCGGAATTGCGGGCAGAGATCGCAACGGATTCTTGCGTCCTCGGAGGCGACTGACCGCCGCATTCCCCTTACGAGATCCGGAACCGCTTCCAGGTCCTCCGCCCCCATATCTCGCTTCCACGTCGCCAGTCCCTCTCCCGGGTTCCACTCCGCTCCCGGTTGTCCGGCATCCGCGTCAACTGCCCCCGCTACCACAATCAAGGCCCGACCCTCGGGCGTCATGAGCGAACGCCGGCGCACCGTCACGCGCCGCAGTCGAATCAACCCGCTTCGGATCCGTCGACGCATCGTTTCGTCGCGGTGCGACGCCGTGCGGAGGACCGCACTCTGGTCTACCATCCGGATGTGCTGCAAGAGCCCAACGATGCGACCCGGTACCTGAGCGCGGCGGCCGAGGGAGACAAGGCGGCGGCCGACGCGTTGTTGCCGCTCGTCTACGACCAGCTGCGGAAGGTGGCGCAGCGCCGGCTCGAGGGGGAGCGCTCGGGCCATACGCTCTCGGCGACGGGGCTCGTCCACGAGGCCTACCTGAAGTTGGTCGGGCCGCGCGAGATTCCCTGGGCTGGACGCGGCCACTTCTACGCCGCGGCGGCCGAGGCGATGCGCCGGATCCTGGTCGACCACGCCCGGGCTCACGGACGGAGCGGCGGCGCGAAGCTGCGACTCTTCGAAGTGGGCGACGTGGCAGCGCTCGCTGGACTAAAAGCCGACGAGATCCTGGCAGTCGACGAGGCGATCCGGCGCTTGGAGGAAGAGGATCCTCAAGCGGCCGCCCTGGTCCGCCTGCGGTTCTACGCAGGACTCGACGTCGAGGACGCGGCGAAGGCGCTGCAGGTCTCGCCGCGGACGGCGGCGCGCCTGTGGACCTACGCGCGAGCCGCGCTCTACCTCGACCTGAGCGACCCGACGGAGAGGATCGCAGATGAGCCGCAACGCCGCTGAGATCTTCCTCGAAGCCCGCGAGATGCCGGCCGCGAAGCGGACCGCCTACCTCGTCGGCGCCTGCGGCAAGGACCTGGCGCTGCGCGCGAAGGTCGAGGCGCTCCTCAAGGCGGACGCGGAGGCGGGCAGCTTCATGGCGGCGCCGAGGGCACCGGCCGGCGCGGAGCCCGCCGCCGACGCCGCGGGCGAGCACGCCGGCGCGCAGATCGACCGCTTCAAGCTGCTCGAGAAGATCGGCGAAGGCGGGATGGGCACGATCTGGATGGCCGAGCAGCGCGAGCCGGTCCGGCGCCGGGTGGCGCTGAAGATCATCAAGCTCGGCATGGACACGAAGCAGGTGATCGCCCGCTTCGAGGCCGAGCGCCAGGCGCTGGCGATGATGGACCATCCCAACATCGCCAAGGTGCTCGACGCCGGCGCCACCGAGACGGGCCGGCCCTACTTCGTGATGGAGTACATCCGGGGGATCCCGATCCTCGAGTACTGCGATCAGGAGAAGGTCGACACCCGGGCGCGACTGGAACTCTTCGCGAGCGTGTGCCACGCGATCCAGCACGCGCACCAGAAGGGGATCATCCACCGCGACATCAAGCCGTCGAACGTGCTGGTGACGCTGCACGACGGCGTGCCGGTGCCCAAGGTGATCGACTTCGGCGTCGCCAAGGCGACGAACTGCGAGCTGACGACGAAGACGCTGTTCACCGAGCACCGCCAGATGATCGGCACGCCGGCCTACATGTCGCCCGAGCAGGC
>DAINBU010000133.1:0-12444 GCA_036732755.1 Planctomycetota bacterium | reverse complement strand
CGCCGCCGGCCGCGCCGGCCCGCTCCGCGTTTCCGTCGCGGCCGTCGCCGCCGTCGCGCTCGCCGGCTGCCAAGGGCCCGACACCGTGCCGCTCACCCCCAAGGAGCAGCAGGAGCACGCCTGGCTCAAGAAGTCCGACCCCAACGCCGGGAAGATCGCGGAGCGCGGCACGCTGTTCATGTCGCTCGACCAGAACCTGCGCACGTGGCGGCGGCTCACCACTTCGACCGAGGTCGGCGACATCTCGCAGCGCGACAGCATCGAGCAGGCGCTGACGCGGCAGGTCTACATCAACTTCGACGCGATCCTCGACGAGCTCGAGCACGGCCGGGACCCCGAGCACAAGATCGTCGCGGCGGCGGCGCTCGGCTTCTCCCGCATCCCCGCGCCCGACGAGCCGGGCGGCAACCCGAACTATCCCGTCCTCCATTCGCGTGCGGTCGCGCCGCTGCTCGCGGCGCTCGACTCGGGCAACGACCAGATCGTCATGAACGCGCTGCTCTCGATCGGCCGCATCGCGTCGCCCGAGACGCCGCGCGACGTGCTCGTCGAGCTGATGGTGACGCACCACGCCGAGGACGTGCGCGCGAACGCGGCGCTCGCGCTCGCCGCGATCGTGACCGAGGCCGACGCGCCGCTGGTGGTCGGGCCGCTCTACTCGGCGCTCTCCGACCCGAGCCACAAGGTGCGCCTCCACGCGATCAAGGCGCTGGTGCGCGTGCACGACCCCAACACGCAGCCGGCGCTGCTCAACATCCTGCGCAAGGACCCGATGCCGCTGGTACAGGCGTGCGCCGCGATGGAGCTCGGCCGCATCGGCAACTGGGACGCGATCGACGCCCTGATCGAGGGGCTCCACGTCAACCACTACCTGCTCTTCTTCGAGTGCCAGCGCTCGCTCATGCGGCTCACCGGCGAGTCGAAGAAGGACTACGTCGAGTGGCGCGCGTGGTGGGACACGAACGAGAACAACCCGCAGCGCGTGCGCGGCCCCTGACGGCGGGCCCGCTCAGCCGCGGCCGAACAGCCGCCAGCCGAGGCGGTGCCAGGCGCCGGCGCGGCGGCGCCGCGCGACCGCCGCGTAGAGCTCGCGGCGCGCGCCGCCCTCGTAGGCGTGCAGGAAGCGCAGCAGGTCGCTGCGCGAGAGCGCCGTCCCGAGCAGGCCGAGCTTCTCCGCCGAGCGCAGCAGCCGCGCGAGGTTCGCGACGCGGTCGTCCGGCGTGAGCGGCGCCGGCGTCGTCGAGCGCTCGAGGTCGATCACGAGGGCGCGCCCGTCCGCGACGAGCAGGTTGCCGAGGTTCAGGTCGGCGTGGCGCACGCTCGCCTCGTGGAGCGCGTGGACGGCGGCGCCGCACGCGCGGAGCGCCGCCCTCCGCGCCGCGGGCGGCGGCGCCGACGCAAAGAACGCCGCGGCGTCGCGCGCCCCCGCGACCTCGTCGGTCGCGAGCTCGAGCCGGCGGAAGCCCGGCAGCGCGCCGCGGCGGATGCGCGCGAAGGCGGGGCGCGCCGTCGTCGCGCCGCGTTCGAGGAGGCGCTGCGCGAGCGCGACCGCGTCGAGCACGCGGCGCGCGCCGAAGAACCACGCGCCGAGCCCCGCGCCGAGCAGCCGGCCCGGGAGCCCGCCGCGCCGCAGCGTCTTCACCACGACGGTCGCGTCGCCGAGCGCGAGCCTCACCGCGCCGCCGCGGCCGCTCCCGCCGAACTCCGCCGGCGTCGCGCCGCGCACGCGCTCGATCGGGACGTCGTCGAGCAGGCCGAGGCCGGCGAGCGCGTCGAGCCGCGCCTCGTCGGCGACCAGCCGCACCCGCCCGTCCTGCGAACGCCGCTCGCTCATGCCTCTCCCGGTCGGTGGACCCGGATCATTCACGAGCCCCGTAGCGAGGCGCCGGGATGTTCGTCCGGGACGAGGAGGGAATGCGCGGCTCCGACGATGCGGGTCTGAAGACCCGCTGAGGAAGGAACGCGCGTTTCCGACGTCGTGCAGGCTGCGAAGCAGGCCTGCACGCGTTCTCGTCCTGGGCGAACCGACCAAGCCGCAGTAGGGGTTCGTGAATGATCCGGGTTAGCCTGCGGCGGCCCATGATGGCGCACGCGAAGATCCTCGTCATCCGCCTGAGCGCGCTCGGCGACGTGCTCTTCACCCTGCCTGCGGTGCACGCGCTCAAGCTCGCCCACCCCGACGCCGAGATCGACTGGCTCGTCGAGGAGCGCGCCGCCGCCCTGCTCGGGATGTACGGCGGGCTGCGGCGCGTGGTCGTCTGGGAGCGGGCCGGGCTCGCGCGCGACGGCCGCCGGCCGCTGCGCTGGCCGCGGGCCGCGGCGGCGGCGGCGCGCCACCTCGGTGCGCTGCGGCGCGAGCGCTACGACTTCGTGCTCGACTTCCACGGCAACTGGAAGTCGGGGCTGCACGCGTGGCTCTCCCGCGGGGCCCGCAAGATCGGCTACCACCGTTCGCACCGGCGCGAGGGGAGCGATCTCTTCGTCCACGAGACGGTGCGCCTCCCCGCCGACGCGCGCCACCGCATCGACCGCGCGCTCGCGCTGGCGCGCGCCGTCGAGCCGTCGCTGCCCGACGAGGCGCCCTGCCCGCCGCTCGCGATCCCGCCCGCGAGCCGCGCCTTCGCGGAGGGCGTCCGCGCCGAGCTCGGCTTCGGGAGCGAGCCGTACGCCATCCTCCACCCCGGCACGTCGAAGTTCGGCAGCATCAAGCGCTGGCGCCCCGACCGCTTCTCCCACCTCGCCGACCTGCTGCGGAAGCGGCTGGGGCTGCGCGTGCTGGTGACGTGGGGACCGGGCGAGGAGGAGCTCGCGCGCTCGATCGCCGCCGGGATGAAGGAAGCGGGCGGCGCGGCGACGCCGCGGCTCGGCAGCCTCGCCGACCTCGCGGCGCTGCAGGAGGGCGCGCGCGTCGTCGTCGCGAGCGACTCGGCGGCGCTCCACCTCGCCGCCTTCCTCGGCGTCCCGGTCGTCGGCCTCTACGGTCCCAAGGACCCGGAGATCTACGGGCCGCGCTTCGCACCGCGCCGCCTCGTCCACGTCTGGCTGCCGTGCAGCCCCTGCACGCGGCGCACCTGCCCCGACGTCCTCTGCATGGAAGAGATCGGCGTCGGCCACGTCTTCGAGGCGGCGGCGCGGCTGCTCGCGGCGCCGGCGCCGGCCGGCACGGGCGGTCACGAGCCGGTGCGCTGAGCCGCCGGCTTCTTCAGCAGTCCGGGCAGGACCGGATCGTCGACGAGCATCAGGTCGCTGCGCTCGACCAGGACGCGCATCGTGCCCTGGAAGTCGACGATCCAGCGCACCTGCCAGCCCAGCGTCGCGATCGTCTCCTTCGTGTCCTCGCGCCGCAGCGCGGTCCGGTACTCGGTCAGGACGACGTGGTCGTGCAGGTTCTCGAAGCCGGGAGCGCCGCGGTCGACGGCCGGGCGCGCCTCGACGCTCACGAAGTACTTGGTGGAGACGACCTCGGTCGCGACGCCGACGATGCCGTCCTTCTTCGGGGTGTCGGGGTCGATCGCCCACGGCGTCGAGGCGACCACGATGCCGGCGCGCTGCACGACGTGGCGCACCGCCTGCACCCACGCGAGCGGGACGGTCGGCTCGAGGCCGTCGCGCTGGAAGACGAGCACGACCGCCTGACCCTCCTGGCCCCGCTCGAACAGCCCGTTCACCGGCTGCGACTTGTAGAGGGAGAGGATCCCCTTGCCGGCGAGCTCCTCGCGGACCTCGCGGTCGAGGCCGACGTGGTCGTAGGTGCGCAGCGTCGCGAGCTGCTCGATCCCCTCGACGTCGGCGAGGCGCGCGATCTGCAGCATCGCCGCCTCGACCTTGTCGTCGAGCTCCTGGTAGCCCGAGCGCGTGCCGAGCTCCTGGCCCGACTCGAGCCGGCCCGCCTCGGTCGCGAGGGTCCAGAGCGCCTTCTCGTAGTGCGCGAGGAGGCCCTTCAGGCGCGCCACGGTCTCGGCCTGCGCGGCGAGGACCGCCTTGGCGCGCGCGTCGCGGTCGGCCTGGCCGAAGATGCCGAGCGAGTCGTCGGTCACGCTCAGCATCGAGGGGAGCGGCAGCAGGTCGACGCGGTCGTTGAAATCCTTGCGGATGCTCGTCACGTCGCGGCGCGCGTCGCGCATCGCCTGCCGCGCCGCGAGCTCCATCGCGAAGAGCATGCGTTGCTTGCGATCGGAGGGGGAACGCGGCAGCTCCTTCGACGACGGCGCTTCCTGCGGCGGCTTCGCCGGTTTGGCCGCCGCCTGCGCGGGCGGCGCCGGCGGCGCCTTCGGCTCGGAGGAACAGGCGGCGAGCAGCGCCGCGGCGAGCGGGAGCGCCGCGCAGGCTCGCGCCCGCGCCGCTGCGGATCGGTTCGTTCGGTTCATCGTTTCGTCCGCGCCTCCCGCGCGTTCGCCGCCGCCCCCCGCGCCGCCGCGCCGCGGAACGCGAGCGCGAGGAGCTCCGGGTACTTCGAGACGAAGTGGAACTTCATGCCGGCGCGCAGCTGCGGCCGGATCTCGTCGACGTCCTTCCGATTGTCCGCGGGCACGACGACTTCCCGGATTCCCAGCCGTTTGGCGGCGAGCACCTTGTCGCGGATGCCCCCCACCGCCAGGACCTGCCCGGTGAGGGTGATCTCGCCGGTCATGGCGAGGGTCGGCCGCACCGGCCGGTAGGAAAGGAGCGAGACAAGGGCGGTCACCATCGTCACGCCCGCGGAGGGGCCGTCTTTTCGCACCGCGCCCGACGGCACGTGCAGGTGGAGTCCCTTGTCCTTCGGGACCGGCTCGTTGATGCCGAACTCGGCGTGGTGGGCGAGCACGTAGGAGACGGCGATGCGCGCCGACTCGTTCATGACGTCGCCGAGCATGCCGGTGATCTCGAGGCCCTTCCTCGCGTCGGGGATCAGCATCGCCTGGATCTCGAGCACCTCGCCGCCGACCGGCGTCCAGGCCAGCCCGATCGCGACGCCCGGCGGGCGCTGCTGGTCGAGCCGGTCGGGCGGGAAGCGCGGGGCGCCGAGGTACTTCGGGAGGTCCTCGACGTCGACGACGACCGGCGTGCCCGCCCGCCCGCGCCGGCGCACCTTCTCTCCGAGCTCGCGCGCGACCTTCCGGCAGACGCGCGCGATCTGCTTCTCGAGCCCGCGCACGCCCGCCTCGCGCGTGTGCTGGCGGATGATCGCCGCGAGCGCGCCGCGCGTGATCCTCACGTCCTTCGCGGCGAGGCCGTGGTTGGCGCGCTGGCGCGGCAGGAGGAAGTCGGCGGCGATCGCGACCTTCTCCTCGGTCACGTAGCCCGCGAGCTCGATCACCTCGAGGCGGTCGCGCAGCGCGGCGGGGATCGGGTCGATCTCGTTCGCGGTCGAGATGAAGAAGACCTTGGAGAGGTCGAGCGGCGCCTCGAGGTAGTGGTCGGAGAAGCTGTTGTTCTGCTCGGGGTCGAGCGCCTCGAGCAGCGCCGAGCCGGGGTCGCCGCGGAAGTCGTTGCCGAGCTTGTCGATCTCGTCGAGCATGAAGACCGGGTTCATCGAGCCCGCGGTCCGCATGCCGCGCACGATGCGGCCGGGCTGCGCGCCGACGTAGGTGCGGCGGTGGCCGCGGATCTCCGCTTCGTCGCGCACTCCGCCGAGCGAGACGCGCACGAACTTGCGGCCGAGCGCCTCCGCGATCGAGCGGCCGAGCGACGTCTTGCCGACGCCGGGCGGGCCGAGCAGGCAGAGGATCGGCCCCTTGTGCGCGGGCAGCCGCTGGCGCACCGCGAGGAACTCGACCATCCGCTCCTTGATCTCGTCGAGGCCGTAGTGGTCGCGATCGAGGATCTTGCGCGCCGCCGCGAGGTCGTGCGTGTCGGGCGTCTCCTTCCCGAACGGCAGCGCGAAGAGCCAGTCGAGGTAGCCGCGCAGCACCGATGCCTCGGGCGAGTCGGAAGAGAGCGACGCGAGGCGGCGCAGGTCCTCCTGCGCCTTCTCCTTGGCGGCCGGCGGCAGCGGCAGCTCCTTCATCCGCTTCTTCAGCTCTTCGACTTCGAGCTCGCGCTCGTCCTCGTCCTCGCCGAGCTCCTTGCGGATCGCCTTGAGCTGCTCGCGCAGGAAGAACTCCTGCTGGCGCTCCTCGATCTTCTTGCGGATCTCCTCCTGGATCCGGTTGCCGAGCGTGACCATCTGCAGCTCGCGCGTCAGCTCCTCGGCGACGCGCATCAGCCGCTTCTGGATCTCGAGCTCGGCGAGCAGCTCGCAGCGGACGTCGTAGGACTTGACCAGGAAGGAGGCGGCGAAGTCGGCGAGCGCGCTCTTGCGCTCGATGTTCAGGACGGCGACGCCCATCTCCTGCTGCGCCTCGCCGCCGGTCGAGCTCTCGATGATCTGGCGCAGGAGCTGGCGGACGTTGCGCGTGAGCGCCTCGATCTCGTCGCCGCGCGCGAGCACCTCCTCGGGGTAGGAGACTTTCGCGATCAGGTAGGGCTCGGTCCGCAGGAAGCGCTCGATCTTGAAGCGGCGGATCCCCTGGACGAGGAGCGTGCGCGTGCCGTCGGGCATCTGCAGCGAGCGCAGGATGCGGACGAGGCAGCCGTAGGGATGGAGCTCGGCCGGGCCCGGCGCGGTCGGCTTCACGTCGGCCGACTTCAGGACGGCGACGCCGAGGTACTCCGACTGGCTCGCCGCCTGGGTGACGGTGCGCTCGGCCCACGGCGAGCGCAGCACGAGCGGCAGGGTGAAGTCGGGGAAGACGACCGTGCCCGGCAGCGCGAGCACGAATAGGTTCGGCGGGAAGCGGTCGCCGCGCCGCACCAGGTCCGCGGCGTCCGCCGACGTCTCGGCCGGCTCCGTCACGACCTCGACTGGAGTGGGTGCGCTGACGCCGTCGCTCGCGCCGTCCGTTGCGCCGCGCGACCCGCCTTGTGACGGTTCGCGGCCGTCGTCCCCTTCCTGCACGCGCGCTCCTTCACACGTTGTCGGGCCGGCATTGTAGGGGCGACGCACGGAAACCGGCCCCGGGCTTCGCGTTGCGACGATTCGACGCCCCGGCTAGTGTCCTGCGCCGAGATTCCGGCGGCCGCGCCTGGTTGCCCAACAAGGATCGCGAAGAGCGCCGCTCATCGGGCCGGCGCCGCGCGCCACCTCCCATGGAAACGTCCCCCAAGCTCGTGAAGCACCGTCCGAACCGTCCGTCCGGTCGCGCGCGCGGCGCGTCGTCGCCGGCCCTCCTCGTCGCGCTGCTCTTCGTGCTGGTCGCGGTCGGCGGCATCGTCGGCTGGATGCTGTTCGGCTCGGCCGCGCCGCCGGCGCCGCCGCCGACCGAGCCCGAAGCGACGAGCGAAGCGCCGGCTTCCGAGCCGAAGGACGTGGAGAGCGCCAATCCGCGCGTCGAGATTGTCCCGGAGGCCGAGCGCGACCCCGAGTGGCAACGCCGCGCCGACGGCCTCCAGAAGATCGACGTCTACAACGCCAAGAAGAAGACCAAGACGGTCATCGACACCTATCCGCTGAAGGGCGAGGCCGTCGACGCCGACAGCAACGAGCCGGTCTACTTCTTCTGGATCTATCTGATCCCGCCCGAGCGCGGCGACGTGGTCGAGGCGGCGAAGGGCTGGACGCCGAGCCGCTTCCGGAACGGGCAGTTCGCGCTCGAGCGCCAGCCGGCCGGCCTCTACAACGTGCTCTGCGAGAGCCGCGAGCACGACCCGTGGAAGGGGCAGATCAAGATTCCCTACGACGGCAACTTCCGCATCCGGCTCAAGCGCGGCACCTCCATCACCGGCACCGTCACCGACGCGACCCAGACGCCGCTCGAAGGGATCGACATGCAGCTCGTCGTCGACACCACGCGGCTCGACGGCGGCGCCGACCCGCCGATGCAGCGGCTGTGCAAGACCGACAAGATGGGCCGCTACTCCTTCAACAAGATCCCGACCGGCGTCTACGGGCTCAAGGCGACGCTCATGAGCGACGAGCTCGCGAGCGAGCCCGATTTCCGCGTCGACCCCGGCGCGACGGTGATCCGCGACGTCTCGCTGCAGCGGCTGGGCGGGCTCAAGGTGACGGTGAAGAACGTCGCCGACCAGCCGGTCACGCGCGCGCGCGTGCAGCTGGTGGTCGAGCGCGACGGCCGCGAGCGCACGGTCCGCATGGGCTACACCGACCTGCGCGGCATCGCGCGGCTCGACTTCGTGCGCGACGGCACCTACAAGCTGCGCGTCGTGCTGCAGGGGTTCGAGACGTGGGAGCAGGAGGTCGGCGTCAATTCGGGCGACGCCTTCCGCGAGGTGGCCGTGCAGCTCGAGGTGGCGCAGAAGCCGGGACGCTGACGTCCCTCCTCCGACGCGGGAGAGCGCTCGATGCCAGGGAACGAGCCGATCGTGGATCCGGGCGCCATCGACTGCGAGCGGGTGCTCGCCGGGCGCGACGCGATCCGCGAATGGGTGCCCCAGCGTCACGAGTTCGAGATGCTCGACGGCATCCTCCACTTCGACGAGAAGGCGATGGTCGGCGTCGCGTTCAAGGAGATCTCGCCCGCCGACTTCTGGGTGCGCGGCCACATCCCCGGCCAGCCGCTCTTCCCCGGCGTCCTGATGATCGAGAGCGCGGCGCAGCTCTGCTGCTACCTCTTCAGCCGCATGCAGGAGGAGAAGCGCTTCTTCGCGTTCGGCGGCGTCGACTCGGTCCGCTTCCGCGGCACGGTGAAGCCGGGCGACCGGATCGTCCTGATGGCGCGCGCGCGGAAGATGCGCTCCAACCTCGGCATCTTCGAGACGCAGGGCTTCGTCGACGGGAAGCTCGTCTTCGAGGCGGTGATCACCGGCATGGTGCTGCCGGACCGCTGAGCCGCGCGCGCCGCGCGGCCGGGAACGAATGAAGCGGGGCGAGCCCGACGCCCGCCCCGCTCCCGCATCCGAATCCCGGATCCGGCGGGAGCCGGCATCCTGCTCCGGAAGCGGCCGGCCGAAACCTCGGGAACGGGCGGCCGCGATCTCAAAGGTCATGCCGCCGGGCGCGCGCGGACGCAACCGACGCTTCCACGGCGGGCGCGGCGCGGGCAATCTCTCCGCGTGGGCAGATCCGGCTCAGGCGGGAGAGGAGGGCGTCCGGTCGGAACGCCGCGCCGCGTTCAGCGCGAGCGCGCGGGCGACCGCTTCTGCCGCAGCCGGTTGATGGTCCGGAAGAACTCGACCGGGTCGAGCGGCGACAGGAAGAACGAGAAGATCCGGCCGCGCAGCCGCTCCTCGCGCATCTTGTCGGCGATCGCCTCGTGGCCGAAGACGACGACCTCGGTCGGGCGCGCCTCGGTGCGCAGCTGCTCGAGGAGCTCCTCGTTCTCCGGCGTCGCCGGATCGAGGCTGACCAGCAGCGCGTCGATCTCGTGGCGCCGCAGCTTGTCGGGCGCGAGCTGGCCGTCCGCCTCCTCGATCACGATGTCGCCGAACGCCTGCAGGCCGACGCGCACCTGGTCGCGCAGCAGCGAGTTCCCGATCACCAGCAGCAGTCGCATCGCGCCTCTCCCCGGTTTCCCCGTGCGGCGCGCGACGCGCCCCGGGTGCACTCCCGCGTCTCTATCGGCCGGAGGGGCGCCCGGATGAAAGTCGTGGCCGGAATCGACGAGGCCGGCCTGGGGCCGACGCTGGGGCCGCTCTGCTTCGGGCTGGCGGCCTTCCGCGCCCCCGACGCCGGGCGCCGGCTGTTCGGGCGGTGCGAGGGGTTCGTCGCGCGCGAGCCCGAGGCGGCGCCGGAGCGCCTCGCCATCGACGACAGCAAACGCCTCTTCGCCGGCCGCGCGAACCTCGCCGCGCTCGAGCTCGCCGCGCTCGCGACCTGCGCGCCGCGCACGCCGCGGCCGACCACGCTCGAGGAGCTGGCGGGCGGCGACGCCGGCCGCTGGCCGCGCTGGTACGGCGGCGACCATCCGCGCCTGCCGGTGGCGGCGGAGGAGGCGCACGTCGCGGCGTGGCGCGAGCGCTGGCTCGCGGAGCTCGCGCGCGTCGACGTCGAGCCGCTCGCCTGCCTGGTGCGGCCGGTCCTCGAGGACGAGTTCAACGAGTCGCTGCAGCGCGGGCTGAACAAGGCGGAGGCGGTGCTCGCGCGCGTCGCTCCGCTGCTCGCGCGCGCGGCCGCGCTCGACCCGTCGTGCGACTGCGAGATCCGCGTCGACCGGCTCGGTGGCCGCAAGTTCTACGCGCCGCTGCTGCGTTCCATCTTCCCGCTGCGGCCGCTCGCGATCGTGCAGGAGAGCGAGACGGTGTCGCGCTACGAGATCCGCGACGGCGCGCGCACGATCCACGTCTCCTTCGAGGTCGGGGGCGACGGCGCCCACCTCGAGATCGCGCTCGCGAGCGTGGTCGCGAAGTACGTGCGCGAGCTCTTCGTCGACCGGCTCAACCGCCACTTCGCGCCGCGCCGGCCGGGCGTGCGGCCGACCGCCGGCTACCCGCTCGACGCGCGCCGCTGGCTCGACGAGCTCGGCGACGCGCTCACCGCCGAGGAGCGCACCGCGCTGGTGCGCCTGCGCTGATGGACCCGGAGGGGACGCCGACCGCGATCGACGCGCGGCTGCTCGAGGGGCTCACGCTCTCCGACCGCGACGAGTTCCACGAGGCGCACGAGGCGCTCGAGGAGCTGTGGGACGGCGAGACCGGCGCGCCGCGGCGCGTGCTGCAGGCGCTGATCCAGGTCGTGGTCGCGCTGCACCACCGGCGCAACGGCAACCTCGCGGGCGCGCGCACGCTGCTCGCGCGGGCGCGCGAGCACTGCGAGGCGGTGGACGGCGAGTCGCTCGGCATCGATGCGCGGGAACTCGCGGTTCGATGCGGCCGGCTGCTCGAGGAGGCGGACGAGGCGGAGCGGCTGCGCGACCGAGCGGGCGAGGGGACGGCGCCGCCGCTCGACATGGCCCTCGTGCCGCGTTTCGAGCGGCTGCGCGCGGCGATCCGCGCCGAGCGGGCGCGCCGCGGGCTCGACCCCGAGCCTCCGTTCACGCTGCGCTGACGCTGGCGCGCGGCTCAGTCGATGCGGCTCTTCTTCGGGGAGCGCGCCGGCTTCCCGGCCTTCGCGGGCAGCGCGGCGTCGCGCGGCGCGGCGGGCCTCTCGATCGGCTCGACCGGCGCCTCGCCGCGCAGCGCGACGCCCTGCCCGTCGGAGGCGAGCTGCGCCGAGGCGAGGTCCGCCTCCGCGCGCCGCACGAATTCCGCGGCGCCCGCGCGCGCGCCGTCGCGATCGACGGCCGCGAGCCCCATGCGGACGGCGATCGAGAGCTCCGCGCCCTCGACCGCGACGCGGCGCTGGCGCAGGTTCTCGGCGATGCGGCGCGCGACGACGCGCGCCCCCTCGGCCGGCGTGTTCGGCAGCAGCAGGTGGAAGCGCGCCGCGCCGACGCGGCCGGCGACGTCGACGTCGCGCGACTCGCAGAGCAGCACGCCCGCGATCTCGAGCAGCGCCTCGTCGCCCGCGCTGCGGCCGTGGCTCTCGACGAGCTGGTCGAAGCCCTTCACCTCGATCAGGACGAGGCTCAGCGTCTGGCCGTAGCGCGCCGCGCGCTTGCACTCCTCCTCGACCTTGAGCGAGAGGTACTCGGCGTTCACGAGGCCCGTCAGCGGATCGGTGACGCGCGCGAGCAGGCTCTCCCCGCTCACCGGTTTGCGCGCGCTCAGCAGGTCGTCGAAGAGGTGGTCCTCGCGGCCCTTGCCGGTCGAGCGCGCCGCGACGTCGAGCGGATCGGAGCCGGCGAACTCCTCGCCCAGCAGCTCCTTCACCTGCGTCGACGAGACGCTGCCGAAGACGACGCGCTTCGCGCCGACGTGGCGCGCACGCGCGCGCACGTAGGGATCCTCGGCGTCGGAGAGCAGCACGACCGGGACGGGCGGGACGCCCGCCTCGACCTCGCCGAGGCCGCGGCAGAGCTCGAAGCCCAAGACACCGGGCAGCATGCAGGTGAGCAGCGCGAGCGTCGGCGCGTGCTGCGCCGCCAGGGCGCGCGCCTGCGCGCCGTCGGAGGCGACGAAGACCTCGGCGCCGCCGTCCCGGAGGAAGCGGGCGAGGCGCTCTCGCTCGGCGGCGTCGAAATGCGCCAGCAGGACGCGCGATGGAACCGGCACGATCGTCTCCTTCCCGCGCGGCGGACGCGGCGGTCGGCCGCGCCGCGGGCGCGGCGCACGACGGGTCTCGAACGCGCCGGCTGGCGCGCCCGCGACCCGCCTCCGTCGATCGGACGGCGGCGCGCGAAACCGTAGAAAAAAGTTCTGCGCCCGGCGAACGGGGTCGCCGCCGCGCTGCGGCGGGGGGTGGCGTGGCGCGCGGAACCTGGCGGGAGGCGCGCGGCCGCTCAGCCGCCGAGCGCGCGCACGACCGCGTCGCTCATCTCGAAGTTGGTCACCGTCGACTGCACGTCGTCGTCGTCGTCGAGCTCCTCGAGGGCGGCGACGATGCTCCGCCCCACCTCGACGTCCTTCACCTCGACCGTGGATCTGGGGAAC
>DAINBU010000132.1:325-12449 GCA_036732755.1 Planctomycetota bacterium | reverse complement strand
CGGCGAGGCGCTGGTGAGCGGGCTGGTCGACGCGCTGCCCGAGACGGTCGTGGTGTCGGGCGGGCTCGCGGGCGACGGCGACCGCTTCCACCGCACCTGGGTCCTCGTCGACCGGCAGCCGCGCGCGCACGGTGTCTGCGCGGTCGGCCTCTACGGCGACGCGGTGCGCGTCGAAACGGTCGAGCCGCTGAAGGTCCCGCGCGACTGCACGGGCGACGAGTCGCGCGCCGGCGACATGCTCGCCGTCGCGATCAGCGGCGTCGGTCGCCGCCACGCCCTCCCCGACGCGGCGCAGGACGAAGTCGCGGCGCTGCTCGCCGCGCTGCCGCACGGGACGCAGCAGATCGGCTTCTACTCCTATGGGGCGATCGCCCCGTGGGCCGGCGCGGACCGGCCCGACGGCGAAAGCGGATCGCTCCATCTGCAGCACGCGACGATGCAGCTGACGACGCTCGCCGAGGCGTGATCCTCACGGCAGGTCGTCCGTGATCGCGGCGCTCCCGAGGGGCGCCCCGGCACTGCCGGATCGGGCCCGGGATAGATCGTAATCAGCACATTTGTTGTCAACACTTCGTGCACGGGTTCGGACTCTAAGAAGCGTGCTAATTGCTTTACGCCCCTGGTTCTGAAGACTAACTACTTCAGGATTAAGCGCTGGCGACCGACTCCCAGTCCAGCGCCCCCCGACCCGACCCATCCTTCCCCGGCGGAGACCCGTCCATGGAGATCGTGAGCGGCCTGCGTGACTTCCTCGAGATCCCCTACGACAAGCTCGAGGAGTTGAACCTCGCCTCGAAGCAGCAGCGGCTCGACCGCGTCGAGCCCGAGATCCTGCAGGCCGAGCGCGTGAAGTACCTCCAGTCGGAGAAGCGCATCAAGGCGGTCACGGTCTGCTTCACGGACCTCGAAGGCCGCCTGCACATGCTCGACTACGACAAGAAGTTCCTGCTGAAGTCGCTCGAGAACCTCACCTTCGACGGCAGCTCGATCCGCGGCTTCTCGCAGCAGGCCGAGTCCGACCTGCGCCTCGGCATCGACTGGTCCTCCTTCTACTGGCTGCCGAGCGACGTCTTCGGGGCGGGCAAGGTCCTCGTCTTCGGCGACGTCCTCGAGCGCGACGGCACGCCCTACCACGCCGACATGCGCGGGCAGCTGAAGAAGTTCCTCGACGGGCTCTTCAAGAAAGACGGCACGGTCGCCTTCGCGGCCAACGAGATCGAGGGCTTCCTCTTCAAGGGGCGCGACGCCGAGCGCCACTACCACGACACGGGCAAGTTCGAGTACGTCTCGACCGGCGGCTACTACCACTCGCTCCCGACCGACCCGCTGCGCAACTTCATCGACGCCTCCGCCGAGGCGCAGCGCGCCATGGGCTTCGCCAACGAGAAGGACCACCCCGAGGTCGCGCCGTCGCAGTTCGAGATGAACTTCTCCTACGCCGAGGCGGTGGTCGCCTCCGACCAGTTCCAGATCTACAAGCTGCTGTGCCGCCAGATCGCCCACCGCATGGACATGACGGCGAGCTTCCTCCCCAAGCCCGTCACCGGCATCAACGGCAGCGGCGCGCACACCAACCTCTCGCTCGGCCGCAAGGGGGTGAACCTCTTCTACGAGAAGGGCGGCCAGGACGGGGTGAGCAAGGTGGCGTGGGAGTTCGTCGAGCGCATCCTGAGCAGCGCGAGCGACCTCTGCCTGGTCCTGAACCCGAGCGTCAATTCCTATCGGCGCCTCGACCCGCACTTCGAGGCCCCCAACCAGATCAAGGTGAGCGCGATCGACCGCGGGTCGATGATCCGCATCCCGCTCGGCAACGAGCGCAGCGCCCGCATCGAGGTGCGCTCGGTCGGCCCCGACACCAACATCTACATGACGCTCTTCGCGCTGCTCCGGACCGGCATCGAGGGGCCGGTGGGCGACAACAAGGACGAGGCGAAGCGCTCGCGCACGCGCTTCCTCCCCGACAACATCTTCGACGCGATCCGGCTCTTCAAGGGGAGCAAGTGGGCGATGGACCTCCTCGGCGAGCGCGTGCACGAGAAGTTCGCCGAGCTCAAGAGCACCGCCGCGGAGCGCTCCCCCAAGGCGCTCGGCTCCTTCATCAAGGCGGGCGAGGTGCAGTTCCACCACGAAGTGACGAACCAGTTCCTGTGGAACATGTTCTGAGCCGACCCGCGCGCGTGACGGCGCGCATGTGACTCCTGCGGCGGGACCGGGACACACCGGTCCCGCCGCTTCCGTTTGGGGTCCGTTCGTGTCGCCGATCGATGACGCGGCGGGTCGCCGCGGGGGCGCGAGCGGCAGCGCACGACGCGCCGTCGCGTCATGCGACAGTCATCGACGGCACGAAGTTGGCTCACACCGCCATTGCCCGATGCCGCGGATCGCCCCCCACCGCGGTGACGCCAGGAGTCTTGTCCCGTGAAGCCGACCCTCTGGATCGCGCTCGGCAGCCTCGCGCTCGGAGCGTCGATCGCCTCCGCCTCCCGTCCGGTGCACTTCAACGCACAGGAGAAAGGCAAGCCCTACATCCAGGACGAGCCGCGCGGCTTGGCGCGCGTCGTCTACTTCGGCGACCACGGCATCGCGGCGGAGTACTCGATCGAGTACGGCAAGCCGGCCTGGAAGCCCGACTTCGACAAGATGCTGAAGGGCCGCGTGCGGCTCGGCAACAACTACTGGACGACGCTCGATACGTGGAACGGCCTCACGATCGGCGACATGGAAGTGAAGGTCGGCCAGTACTTCCTCGCGCTCGAGTGCTCCGACAAGAACCAGTGGAGCCTCGTGCTGCTCGACCCCGAGCCGCTCCGCAAGGGCAAGGTCGACGCCTACAGCTCGAACGGCACGAAGGGCGGCCTGCTCGCCCCGATGAAGTACGAGGAGTCCAAGGAGGCGGCCGACACGCTCTCGATCAAGTTCGTCGGCGACGCCAAGGACCCGAAGCTCCAGACACTCGAGATCCGGTTCGGCAAGCACCGTCTCACCGCGGCAGTGAAGCCCAAAGTGTGAATCCGCGTCGAGGCGGGCGCCCTCTGCCCAGGTCGGGCGTCCCGTCTCCGCATCGAGAGAACAAGGTCTCGCGACCGGCGCGTCGCCCCGGAAACCCGTGGGGGCGGTCCCTTCGGGTTTCGCCTGGCGCGGCAGGCGATGCGCCGGTCGCGGACTTTTCAGCCCGCGGCCGCCACGTCGAGCGTGAACTCGCCGACGAGCTCGGCGCCGGGCGCGAGCTCGCGCGTGCCGGTGCCCGCCTGCCCGCGCGCGTGCAGCGCGAAGCCGTGGTTGCAGATCGAGACGGGCTCGACCGCATAGAACGGCTTTCCCGGCGGCGTGAAGAGGATCACGTGGTCGAGCGTCGGGCCGGCGGCGAGCTCGCTCGCAAGACCGTGCGCCGGATCGACGAGCCGCGCGCGGCCGTCCCAGTCGCGCAGGCAGTGGTCGGCGGCGCACGCGGCGAGCGCGCGCTCTCTCTCGAAGAGGAGCTCGGGAGGCGTCGGCTGCGTCGGCCCCGACGGCAGCGGCGGATAGACCGAACGCGCCGCCAGCCACAGCCGCGCGTCGTCGGGCGCGCCCGCCCCCGACCGCGGGAAGTAGGGGTGGAAGCCCAGCCCGCACGGCATCGCCTCCGTCCCGGCGTTGCGCACGGTGAGGCGCGCCGTGAAGCGCGCGCCGGCGAGCTCGTAGCGGACCGCCGCCTCGAGCGGGAAGGGGAAGTTGAAGTCGGCGAAGTCGCGCGACGCGAAGCGGCACTCGATCGAGGCGTCGTCGTCCGCGTCGAGCCGCCACGCGCGCCGCCGCACGTCGCCGTGGATCGCGTGGCCCTCGGGCGTGTTCGCGCGCAGCACGATCTCCCGGCCACGCCACCCGAAGCGCGCGCCGGCGATCCGGTTCGACCAGGGGGCGAGCAGGAACATCGCGCAGAGCGAGGGGTTGCGCTGCTCGATCGCGTCGGGCGGCGTCGGCCGCAGCACGGGCCGCCACGACCCGCCGGCGCACGCCTCGAGCGCGACCACGCTCGCGCCGATCTCGGGCGCGACCGTGAGACGCAGCGCGCGCGTCGCCGCGACGACGAGCGTCGGCTCGTCGTTCACTTCGCCGGCGCCGCTTCGCGCCACGGCGCGCCCGCGCGGTAGCGCGCGAGCCTCGCCTCGATCGCGCGCGCGAGGTCGGCGTCGCCCGCCGCCTCGGCGCGCGCCTTGGCCCGCTCCGCCGTCTCGACCGCCGCCTTGAAGCGGCGCGCCTCCGCCTGCGCCGCCGCCAGCACGTCGAGCGCGCGCGGGTCGTCGGGCCCGCGCTCGGCCAGCGCGCGCGCGAGCTCGATCGCCTGCTTGCCGTCGCGCACCGAATCCTCGGGCGCCGTCGCGAGCAGCCAGGCGAGGTCGCGCTGCGCCTCGAGGTCGACCCCGAACCAGAGCAGCTTCTTCAGGTGCGCCACCGCCGACGCGTAGCGCCCGCGCCGCTTCTCGACGTCGATCAGCAGCCGCCGCAGCGCCGTCGAGGTGGAGTCGACGTCGAGCGCGACGGCGAGGTGCTCCGCCGCGGCGTCCCACTCGCCCGCGGCCGCCAGCAGCCGGCCGAGCCCCGCCTGCGCCGCGAACGTGCTCGGCCGCGCCGCGACCGCCTGCTCGTAGCGCTGGCGCGCCGCCTCGGCCTTGCCGGCGGCCTCGTCGAGCGCGCCGAGCCCGGCGAGCGCGTTCGCTTCGTCGGGCTCGATCTGCAGCGCCGCCTCGAACTGGGCGCGCGCGGCGTCGGCGTCGGCGGGCGCGAGCGCGCGCCCGAGCTGGAAGCGGATCGGCGCGTCCTTCGGCGCGAGCGCCGCCGCCGTGCGCAGCTCCGCGACGGCGCGCTCCCGCTCGCCCTGCCCGAGCAGGACGAGCCCGAGCCCGAGACGCGCCTGGGGATCGCGCGCATTCCAGGCGACGTCGGCCTCGAAGCCGCGGCGGTACATGTTCGACTCGTGCGCCGCCGCGTCGCGCATCAGCTTGAGGAAGTCGTCGCCGCCGCCCGGCAGCACCTGCACCCAGACGTCGCACATCTCGGCGAGCGAGCTCGCGCCGAACCGCACGCGCGTCGCCGGCCGATGCGGGTTGCGCGGGTTCTCGTCGGAGTTGTCGAAGGTGAACCGGTACGCGAGCAGCGTCCCGGCCGGCAGCGCGATCGGCGTCGCGAAGCGGTACTCGTCCTGCCACGAGAAGTCCCAGCGCGGGATCGTGAGCAGCGTGCGCCGTTTCCCGTCGGGGAGGACGGCCCACACCTCCACGCTCTTGCCGAGGAAGTGGGCGTGCGGCACGAGCGAGTGGAGCTCGGCCGCGACCGGCAGGACGTATTGGTCGCGTACCTCGTGGTCGCGCGCGCCGGCCGGGATGTCGATCGAGCGCGAGCCGAGGTGGATCAGGCAGGGCACCTTCGTCGGCCGCTCGTCGGTGAAGTAGAGGCCGATGCTCGCGCCGACGCGCTCCTCTTTTCCCGACGGGAGCAGATGGAGCTGCAGCACGAGGTCGTCGCCCGGCGCGAGCCGCCACGCCATCCCCTCCGACAGCGGACGCGGCGTGCGGCCCGGCGTCCAGCCGAGGAACTGGCCGTCGGGACTCGCCGCGAGGCCGGCGTCCATCTCGTCGAAGCCGACCGCGGCGTCGAGCGCGTCCATCCGGCGCGACGAGTCGGAGCGGTCGCGCTTGAGCACGCCGTGGTGCGTGACCGCGAGGTTCTTGGGGTGGATCTCGACGGCGTGGACGTAGCGCGACGTCGCGCCCGCGACCGGGATCACGAAGTTGCGGTAGGTCTCGCCGCCGGCCGGCGCGAGGACGTACTCCTGCGGCATCTCGACCACGAGGTCGGGCTTCCCGAGCTGCCAGCCCGACGCGAAGACGGGCGGCGGCGGGGCCGCGGCGGCGTCGCCGAGCGGCGCGCCCGCCTCGGCCCAGCGGGCGAGCAGCGCGATCTGCTCGCTGGACAGATGGCGCGCTCCGATGAACGGGGGATCGGAGGGATCGGGGAGCCACAGCGGCATGCGGCGCGCCACGACGACGCGCGCGATCTGACGTGCGTGGCGCGCCGCCTCCTCCCCGTCGAGGAGCGAGAAGGGGGCCGCCTCCCCGGGCCGATGGCAGCTCGCGCACTCGCGGTGGACGAGCGGCGCGACGTCGCGCGCCCAGGTCGGGACGTCCTGCGCGCCGCGCGCCGCCGGAGCGGCGAGCAGCGTCGCGAGGACCGTCCCGAACCGACGCCGCGGCGCGCTCGCGCGCGTCACGCCGGCTTCGCGGGAGCCGCCGGCTTCTTCTGCTTGAGGATGAGCGCCATCACGAGGCACGCCGCCGACCACGCGACCACGGAGTTGATCAGCTCCGCGCGCTCGAACTCCCAAGGGAAGTGGTACCAGACCCAGTACTGCGCGTTCGAAGAGCACCACGCGAACACTCCGAGCCCGCCGCCCGCGATCGCGCGCGGCAGCGCGCCCGCCATCGAGGTCGACGCTCCGATGAAGAGCGCGGCGATGAGCGCCGCGAGGACGTCGAAGCCGAGAGAGTAGAGGAACTGCGTCAGGTCCATCTCTTTCAGGTTGTCGGGCATGCGGACGACCAGGGCGTTCGGGCCCGTGCCGACCTTCTCCAGGTGCGCCTTCTTCTTCTCCGCGTCCTTCAACTCCTCGTGGGAGAAGCTCGGGACCAGGTAGATGCCCGGCCCGTCGAGTCCGGCGACGGCGGGAGACATCGTCGCCTCGTTCGGGAGCGGCTTGATCGTCTGCTCCGTGAGGCCGAGCAGCGGGTGGCTGACGAATCCCCATAGGAAGACGACGACGCCTCCGACAATCCCTGCGACCAGTGTCCGCATCCCGTTTCCTCCCTGCGCGGCGAACGGCCGGGCAGCACCGGCCGCCGCGTCTCCTCGAAACCGTGAGCGGGTGAAACCGCGCCCGCGGAGAATGCGTTCGATGGTGCGGCGAAGCAACTGCGGCGCGCCCGTCGTCCCGCGCCGGAATAGGATCGCCGGGCCATGGACCTCTTCGCCAAGTCGCCCGAGGAGCTCGCGCGCACGGCGCCGCTGGCCGACCGCATGCGGCCGCGGACGCTCGCCGAGGTCGTCGGGCAGGAGGAGCTCCTCGGCGAGGGGCGGCCGCTGCGCCGCATCCTCGCGCAGAAGGCGGTGCCGCCCTCGATGGTGCTGTGGGGCCCGCCCGGCACCGGCAAGACGACGATCGCGCGCCTGCTCGCGGCGGAGAGCGGACTCCCGTTCCTCCCCTTCTCCGCGGTGACCAACGGCATCAAGGAGGTCCGCGAGGCGATCGAGCGGGCGCGCCAGCACCGGCGCGCGTCGGCCCAGCCGACGCTCCTCTTCGTCGACGAGATCCACCGCTTCAACCGCGCGCAGCAGGACGCCTTCCTGCCCCACGTCGAGGACGGGACGATCGTGCTGGTCGGCGCGACCACCGAGAACCCGTCGTTCGAGGTGAACGCCGCCCTCCTCTCGCGCTGCCGCGTCTTCGTCCTGAAGGCGCTGAGCGACGCGCAGGTGATGGCCCTCGTGCAGCGCGCGCTCGCGGACCGCGAGCACGGGCTCGGCGGGCGCAAGCTCGTCTTCGAGGAGGGGGCGCTCGAGCGGATCGCGGGGCTCGCCAACGGCGACGCGCGCCAGGCGCTGAGCGTGCTCGAGCTCGCCGTCGAGGCGGCGCCCGAGGTCGACGGCGCGCGCCGCATCACGAAGGAATCGGCGGCCGACGTCACGCAGCGCCGCACCGCCAACTACGACCGCGACCGCGAGGAGCACTTCAACGTCGTCTCGGCCTTCATCAAGTCGATGCGCGGCAGCGATCCCGACGCGGCGGTCTACTGGCTGGCGCGGATGCTCGAGAACGGCGAGGACCCGCTCTTCGTCGCGCGCCGCCTCGTGATCTTCGCGAGCGAGGACGTCGGCAACGCCGACCCGCGCGGGATCATGGTCGCGGTGGCCGCGATGCAGGCGACCCACCTGATCGGCATGCCCGAGGCCCACTTTTCCCTGGTGCAGGCGACCACCTACCTCGCGACCGCGCCCAAGAGCAACGCGAGCGGCGTCGCCTACTCGCGCGCCGCGGACGACGTCGCGCAGACGCGCAACGATCCCGTCCCGCTCCACCTGCGCAACGCCGCCACCGCGCTGATGAAGGGCCTCGGCTACGGCGCCGGGTACCAGTACGCGCACGACCGGCCCGACGCGCTGCCGAGCCACGACCACCTGCCGCCCGCGCTCGCCGACCGCCGGTACTACGAGCCGCTGGAATCGGGCCACGAGGCGAACGTGAAGAAGTGGATGGCCGAGCGCGCGGAGAAGCGGAAGCGGAGAGACGGCGGCGTAAAGTGATCCGTTCGCGCCGGAGCCGGCGCGCCGCACTGCATCCCCTCCCGCGAGAGACGACCCCGCCATGCCGCAACCCTTCCCCCACCACTACACGGCCGAGCTCGAGGTGAAGGACGCCGTCGTGAGCGTGCTCCAGGCTCCGTCGCGCCCCGCGATCCTCGGCTCGAATCCGCCCGAGTTCGACGGCAAGCCCGACACCTGGAGCCCCGAGCACCTGCAGCTCGCCGCGCTGCAGCTCTGCTACCGAGGGACGTGGCTCGCGCTCTCGGCGCGGCCGGGCATCCAGGCGAAGTCGTTCGCGACGAAGGCGAGCGCCAAGCTCGAGAAGACGGCGCTCGGCATCGTCTTCACGGAGATCAAGCTGCAAGTCTCCGCGACCGTCGCGGCCGAGCACGTCGAGGCGGCCAAGGACCTGCTCGTGAAGTCGAAGAAGTACTGCATCATCGCGAACCAGATGAAGACCGAGGCGACGCTCGAGCTCGACGTCCAGGCGGGGTGAGCCGGACGGCGTCCGCGCGTCACTTGGCCGGCAGCTCGCGCGCGAGCACCGCTTCGAGCACCGGATCGCGGCCCGCGGACCAGTGCGCCCAGGAGAGCGGCGCGACGACGTCGGGCTCGACGGAGGCGGGATCGCCCGGCACCTGGTCGAAGTACTTGGTCGAGTACTGCACGAGCAGCTTGCTGTGGGGCAGCTCGAATCCCTTCACCTCGCCGTAGGCGTTGGGCTTCCCGCCCGTCGGCTCGCCGACCAGCAGCGCGCCGTAGCCCGCCCGCATCTGGATCGCGTTCATCATCGCGGAGGAGAAGGTCGAGGGGCCGATCGCGACGAAGAGGTGCCCCTTCCTGCGCAGCCGCCGGCGCGCGCCGAGCCCCTGGAAGAGCGGAGCGATCACCGTCGAGTCGCCGCCGCCGTTGCGGCGCAGGTCGACGACGAGGCGCTCGATCTCGTGCGCGTCGGCCTCCGCGAAGAGCTCGGCGCAGAAGTCCGCGAACGGCTTGGCCGCGTCGTTGCGGCACGAGTTGAACTGCAGGTAGAGGAGCTGCGACGACTCGACCCACTGAAACCAGTAGGTCGCGTCGGGGCGCGACTGCCAGAGCGGCGTCTTCTCCTTGGTCTGCGCCGTCACGAGTCCGAGCGCGGTGTTCGGCGTCGGCGTCGTGTCGAGGTCGAGGTCGCTCTCCTTCCCGGCGTCGTCGCGCACCCGGAACGACGCGTGCGCCCCGTCCGGCGCCAGCCCGAGCCCGTGCAGCAGGAAGGGCACCTCGAAGTCGCCCGGCGCGAAGGCGGCGAGCGCCGACTCGTTCTCGTGCGCGACGATCGACGCGACGCGCCGCCACGCCTCGTCGATCGGCACGCCTCCCACCGCGCTCACCTCCGCGCCGAGCGCCGTCTCGCGGCCGCGCGCGATCGCGACGACGCGCAGGCCGTCGCTGAACTTGCGCAGCCGGATCGGGAGGCGCGTCCAAGCGACCGGCCCGCGGCCCGACTGCACCGACGTGTGGCCGTCGCCCGCGCTCGCGACGAGCCGCATGAAGTCGACCACGAGCTCGCCGTCGGAGCGACGCGCGAGTGCTTCGTCGAGCTCCTCGACCGCGGCCTCGAACTCTTCCTCGGGGAGCTGGAAGAAGAGGTTCTTGTGGCGCGCGGGAAGCTCCTTCGCGAGGAACGCGAGGTCCTCGCGCCACCGCTGCACGCGCAGATCGGCGGGCGACGTCACCGGCGCCGGCGCGGCCTCCTGCGGCACCGGAACGAGCGCGAACGCCGGCGCGGCGAACGAATGGATCACGAACGTCGCGAGCCGCCGGCTGAGTGGTATCCCCATGTCGAGCACCCTTCGTTTCGCGATTCCGGACCGATCGGGGGGCTCCGATCGACGCCCATCCTGCCCGGGACGCGCCCGGAGCCGATGCCGTCATCTTCGCGGCGGAAGCTGATGCGGCGTGCCGCGGGCCACGCCGTGGTGCGCACCCTGGACCCCTTCCCGGACCACTGGTACGATCCCCGCCCACGGCGAACGGAGTGTGGCAGCACTTCGCGAGTCGACTCTGTCGGTCAGTCCCCCCTGAACCGTCCCATTGGAGAGTCTCATGAAGGGTTCTCTCGCCTCGCTCGCGCTCCTCGTCACGATCACCGTCGCGGCGGACTACGTGAACAGCCTCGACAACTCGACCTCGACGTCGCTCACGGGCGGCACGACCCGCACGGGCGGCCGGTCGGGCGGCCGCGGTGCTCCGGGTAGGGGCTGGTCGCCGGGTGGTTCGTCGGGCGGCTCGACCGGCGGCACGCGCACGACCACGGGCCGCACGCGCTGATCTTCGCACCAACAAGATCGTGAACGTCGGCGCGGCGGGCCCTCGGTCCGCCGCGCCGATCTTGTTTCCGGGCCGTGCGTTCAGCGCCGCCGCTTCGCGCCGCGCTGCGGCTCCGCGCTACGCGGATCGTCGGGCCACGCGTGCTTAGGATATCGCGCGCGCAGCTCGCCGCGGATCTTCGGATAGGTGTTCGACCAGAAGCTCGCGAGGTCGCGCGTCACCTGCTGCGGGCGGTGGTTCGGCGCGAGCAGGTGCAGCACGACCGCCACGCGCCCGTTCGCGACGCGCGGCGTCTCCGCCAGCCCGAACAGCTCCTGGATGCGGACCGCGAGCGCCGGCGCCTGGCCCGGCACGTAGTCGAGGCGGATCGAGCTGCCGCTCGGCACGGTGAGATGCTCGGGCGCGTGGAGCTCGAGCGCGCGCAGCTGCGCGTGCGTGAGGCGGCCGCGCGCGATCTCGACCAGCGGCAGCGCGCGCAGCTCCGCGAAGCTCTTCTTTCCCGCGCAGAGCTCGGGCAGCAGGGCGCGCCAGAACGCTTCGTCGACGCGCGGCAGCGCGAGCTCGGGCATCCACTCGGCGAGGCAGGTCGCGCGCGCCGCGAACCCGGCGAGCTCGTCGCGCGCGAGGCCGAGCGCGCGCGCTACGTCCTCGCCGGCGGACGCCGCCAGGAGCTGCGCCGTCGCGTCGTCGGCCGGCGCCGCGATCG
Organism: Planctomycetota bacterium; assembly: GCA_036732755.1. Classification (GTDB taxonomy): domain Bacteria; phylum Planctomycetota; class B15-G4; order B15-G4; family SIAN01; genus DASRRB01. The sequence continues at coordinate 1,099 of DAINBU010000132.1, read as the reverse complement.
GCCGCTCGTCGATCGGCAGGTCGAGGAAGCGCGTCGTGCGCCGCGCGACGACCGTTTCGCGCGCCGCGTCGAAGGAGAGCTCGTCGCGCGTCGAGAGCTGCTCCGGCGGGAGCCAGTCGCGCTCGACCGCCGAGGCGAGGCGCACGCGCGCCGCGTCGCCGGCGCCGTCGACGTCGAGGGCGACGAAGAGATCGGCGCGCCGCACCGCGCTCCCGGCGGCGAGCTCGACGCCGCGCCCGCCGACCATGAGCCCCTTGGGAGAGCCGGGCTCGCGCCGCCGCACCAGGCGGTCGGCGAAGCCGGCGAGGAGCGCGCGCCGCAGCGCCGCGTCGGCGTCGGTGGCGCGCTCGACAGGATCCGCGCCGCGCGGGCCGCCTTCGAGCAACCGCAGGAGCTGCTCGGCAGCGCGCACGACCAGGCGCGTGCGGCCGCGTTCAGGTCCGGCGGCGCGCTCGCCCGCATCTTCGAGCCAGGCGACGCGGTCGACCACGTCGGAGTCCGACTCGTGCGCCGCGGCGCGCGCGCCCCGTCCGTCGCGCGGCGCCTCGAACGGATCGCGCTCGGAGAGCAGCGCGGCGGCGAGCGCGCCGCGGCGCGCCACGCCGAGCGCGCTCGCCTCGAGGAGGACGCGCGCGAGGCGCGGATGGACCGGCCAGCGCGCGAGCGTCCGCCCCGCGTCGGTCAGCCGGCCGCCGCGCGTCGCGCCGAGCCGCTCCAGCAGCTCGAGTGAACTCGCGAGCACGCGGCCGTCGGGCGCCTCGAAGAAGGGGAACG
>DAINBU010000132.1:0-315 GCA_036732755.1 Planctomycetota bacterium | reverse complement strand
GGGAACGTCGTCGGATCGCGTTCGCCGAACGCGAGCAGCTGCAGCACGAGCCCGCACAGGTCGACGCAACGGATCTCCGGCTCCTCGCGCTCGGCGCGCCCGCGCAGGTCGAGCGCGCTCCCGAGCCGGATGCAGAGCCCCGGCGCGACGCGCCCCGCGCGGCCGCGCCGCTGCTCGGCCGAGGCCTTCGACACCAGGCCGAGCTCGAGACGGTCGAGACCGCTCGCCGCGTCGAAGCGCAGCCGCCGCACGAGCCCGCTGTCGACGACGGCCGTGACGCCGGGCAGCGTGACCGACGTCTCGGCGACGTTGGTG
>DAINBU010000131.1:0-12682 GCA_036732755.1 Planctomycetota bacterium | reverse complement strand
GTTTCAGATCACGTGGGACCGCAGATGCTCACGCGAAAAACCTGCGAAAGTCCAGCAAATAGGAATCAGTGTTCTTGCCCCAGGTGTCGTTGTAAGCAACGAACTCGAGCACGGACTGGGTCTTCTCTACGGCTTCTCGACCGTCGCCAAGCGGCACTTCTAGAGTAAAGTCCGCGCCGACATCGAACGGCGGGTCGATGTAGATGAGGTCGACCTTGCCGCGGAACTCGCGAAGGAGCGACGCCGTCACTAGTTTGTTGTCGCCCCAGACGAGCATATTCCGAAAGTCGTCGAGGTGTGCCTTCTTTGCGTCGAAGAGATTCCCTTGCGCCTCGATACGAGCCCGTGGCTCGTCGACGGTCTCGATGCGCTGAAGGGGCATCGCGGCGCCGGCGATGTCTATGTCGCGACGGTTACCATACTCGTCGTACTTGCCTTCCCAGACCAACTCAGTGCGGAGCTTCGAGAGGGGGTGGGGGTTGTTAGGGCCATAGGGCCCGTTGTCCCTTCCTGTCATGTCAGCCTTCCGAAGTAGACGTAGCATGCCCGCCCTGGCGCGTCGAAGTGACGGATAGGTGGGCACGCGGCGAGACAGACTCTAGCCCGATCTATTCATGACCGTGAGACAGATTCGAAGATCGGCTTTCCGCCCGTGGTGATGGCGTAGTCGCGGCGAGATTCATGACCGACGGGTGCGGCTCGGTAGTGTTCGAGTGATTAAGGCTTGGCTTCGACGCCGGTAATGAGTGCTCTTGCGGGGGGTCGAGAACGTTCTTTCCTCGCTCTCCACCTCTCCGAGCAGTATCCACTGGTCCGTCGCGACTCGAGCGTTCCCATTTCAATCGAACCTCGCTCACAACCTCACGCTGGAGACGCGCTTCGCCTCGTACAATTCGGCCCGTGCCGCCACGTTGCGCAGCGTCCACAGCGGCGGGCGATCGCTCTCGATCCCGCAAGCGAACCCCGCCACGGCGACCACCAGGATTGCCGCGCCAGCAGCGATTCCCGCGAACCGGGCCGCGCGCCGGGTCAAGTCGTCGCGATGCGGCGCTTACGCGAAGACGACCACATCTCCGCCGCTGGAGCCGGCACCGCGTCGGTTGCCGTCTTGCCCGGCGAGACGACGACGCTCGAACTCTCCATGCGTCGTTGAGCCGGATCGACGGAGCCGGCTCTGCGAAGGGTCGGGGTCGCCCGAGTCCCAGGGAGTGCGGTGAAAGCGTGGACGACAGATCGGATACAGAGCATAATCGACGCATGTCCTGCGGTGATCGCCTTTGACCTTCATCCACGAGAAACCCGCCTGGCCCGAGCTCGCCTGGGACGGCGAGGCGCTCGCCGACCTGCGCGCGACCGTTCGACACCAGCATGGCCGGCTGCTCGGAAGGATGGAGGCGCTCGGCTTCGATCTCCGGTCCGAAGCGAGCCTCCTCACCCTGACCCGTGACGTCGTGAAGTCCTCGGCCATCGAAGGCGAGAAGCTCGACGTCGACGAGGTCCGGTCGTCCCTCGCGCGGCGGCTCGGGCTCGACGTGGGGGGGCTGCCGAAGGCGAGTCGGAGCGTCGAGGGCGTCGTCGAGATGATGCTCGACGGCACGCGCAACTTTCAGGCTCCGCTGACGAAGAAACGCCTGTTCGGGTGGCACGCGTCGCTCTTCGCAGGCTCCAAGCGAGGCGCGCGCGCGCGCGAGGCCGGTTCGTGGCGGACCCTCGAATCGGGCCCGATGCAGGTGGTGTCCGGCGCCGTCGGGCACGAGAGAGTGCACTTCGAAGCGCCCCACGCCCGACGTCTCGAGGCGGAGATGGGGAAGTTCTTCGACTGGTTCAACTCGCCCGTCTCGATCGACCCGATGCTGAAGGCCGGGATCGCCCACTTCTGGTTCGTGACGATCCATCCGTTCGAAGACGGGAACGGACGCATCGCGCGCGCGATCGCGGACCTGGCGTTGGCGCGCGCGGACGGGACGGCGGACCGCTTCTACAGCATGTCGGCGCAGATCGAGGCGGAGCGCAACGACTACTACCGCGAGCTGGAAGCGGCTCAGCGGGGCAGTCTGGACATCACGCGCTGGCTGTCGTGGTTCCTCGGCTGCCTCGAGCGTGCGATCGAATCGGCTGAGCAGGCGCTCGCGTCGGTACTCCATAAGGCCCGCTTCTGGCAGCGCGTCCACCAGGACCCACGTCCCGTCAACGAGCGGCAGCGCCTGGTGATCAACCGCATGCTGAACGGCTTCACCGGCTTCCTCTCGACGTCGAAGTACGCAAAGCTCGCGAAGTGCTCCACGGACACGGCATTGCGCGACCTCCAGTCCCTCGTCGAACGCGGCCTCCTCGAACGCAACCCCGGACAGGGCCGGAGTACGAGCTACCGACTGGCGGATCTCGGGAAGTCGGAGTGATCGGGCGTCGGGCAGCGCGACTCAGGGTGACGAGCGCGTCACGACCGACCTGCCCTTTCGCGACCTCGGCGGGACGAGGCGCACCTCGAGTCGACAGGTCAGTGCATCGGCAATGCGCTGGAGCATCGTGAGCGAGTACCCCTCGTAGTCGGCGTCTTCGAGGCGCGAGATCACGCTCTGCGTGGTCTTCACGAGCTTGGCGAGTTGAGTCTGGGAGAGGCCCGCGGCGACGCGAGCGGCGTAGATCATCTCGCCCACCACGAGGTTCCTCGTTTGGCGGCGAATCGCCGATCGAAGGCGAGGATCGTCACCGGTGATGTGGTCGAGGATCTTTTGGATCGGCGTCCCTCGTCGAACACGCCGTCGAGTGATCGAGCTCATGGAAACTCTCGCTCAAGGGAGTGCAGCTCCGGATTGCTCTCGTAGCCCCGAGTGTCGGTCGATCGGAGATTCTCGAGCCAAGCGAGGATGGGAGATCCCCCGTCCGGGTCCTGGTACGCGTACACGGTCGTCTTCGGCATGGGGAGGCTATCGCAACATTGCGATAGGTCAATGCGCCACGCTCGTGCTTGCGGAAGTCGCAGCCGAGTCGTTCCACTAATGCCGACGCGGTCGAGACAGCAACGACCGGCGCTCCCAAGCGGGCCCTCGGAGTTCCACTTGCCGTCGCAGGCTCCGAGGCCGTGACCCGGAGCTGATGACTGCTTCCCGGGTCGTCGCCGTCCCCCCCTCTTCCTTCCCCCGAATCCGGCGCTAACACCTGCGCCCGCGCCAGGAAATCGAAGAAGGGCCCCCTCTGACCAAGACGACCACCCGCCGCTCCGCCGCCCCGTCTTCCGTCGAGTCGTCCTCCGAGCGTGCCGCGGGTCTCGCTCCGGCGCTCGCGACGGCGTTCTTCCTGTCGGGGTTCGCGGCGCTGACCTACGAGCTGCTCTGGTTCCGGCAGCTCGGGCACGTCTTCGGGTCGACGGCGACTGCGGCCTCGACGCTGCTCGCGGCCTATCTCTTCGGGCTCGGGCTCGGGGCGTGGGGGTTCGGGAAGCTGTCGGACCGGTGGGGCGCGCGGCCGCTGCTCTACGTGGCCATCGAAGTCGGGATCGGCTTGTACGGGATCGCGTCGCACGCGCTGCTCGAGCGCGGCGCCTCCCTCTACGAGTTGACCCACGCATGGGCCGAGGGGTCGGCGGGGCGGCTGCTCTTCGTCCGCTTCGCCGTCTCCTTCGTGCTGGTCGCGGTGCCGACCACGCTGATGGGCGGGACCTTCCCGCTGATGGTCCACCTGCTGAAGGTCCGGCGCGTCGATGTCGGGCGGGCGACGGGGCGCGCCTATGCGGTCAACACCGCGGGCGCGGCGGCGGGGGCGATCGCGCTGCCGTCGCTGCTGCTGCCGTTCCTCGGGATCGAGAGCTCGCTCCTGGTCGCGGCGCTCGCCAACTTCGCGGCCGCGGCCGCGACGTGGTGGTACTCCCGCCGCGTGAAGGCCGAGCTGGCGCCGGCGCCCGCCGTCGCCGCCTCTTCAGCGTCCGCGCCCGGTCCCGCCGCCCCCGCGCACCGCTCCGCCGGCCGCGCCCTCCTGCTCGGCTTCTTCCTCTCCTCCTTCGCGTCGCTCGCGCTCGAGTCGGTCTGGACGCGCCACCTCTGCATCTTCTTCGGCGCGCAGATCTTCACCTTCGCGTTCGTGCTGTTCGGCTACCTGCTCGGGCTCTTCATCGGCGGCGGCGCCTACGCGAAGTTCAGCGCGCGCGGCGTCGCGCCGACGAAACTCCTGCGCGGCGGGCTGCTGCTCGCGGCGGTCGCGGTCGCGGCGACGCTGCCCTTCCTCGACCGCCTGCCGGTCCCCCAGGTCGAGCTGCTGCTCGCCTTCGGCGTGACCCATGCCAACTTCCTGCTCACCAGCGGCCTCGTGATCGTCGGCCTCGTGCTGCTGCCGGCGATCGGCTTCGGGCTGGTCTTCCCCGCGGTCGTCGACCTGCTGTCGCGTGATGGCCGCCGCGTCGGCGCGAGCGTCGGCCTCGCCTACGTCGTCAACACGCTCGGCACGACGCTCGGCTCGCTCGGCGCGGGCTTCTGGCTGGTGCCGATGCTCGGGACGCAGCGCACGCTCGAAGTCGCGGTGCTCTTGATTGCGGCGGCGCTCGCGCTGTCGGGTCCGGCCGCGACCATGATTCGCGGCGCGCCGACCGTCGTGCCCGTCGCGCGCCGCCGCGTGCCCGCGCTGCTGCTCCCCGTCCTCTTCCTCGCCGTCCTCGTCCTCCCGCGCTGGAACTGGAAGCTCGCGCACGCCATGTACGTGAAGGATCCGATCTCCTTCCTCGATCGCTACCGGCGCGGCGCCGTCGAGAAGACGATGGCCGGCTACCAGCTCATCTACTTCAAGGAGGGGACCGAGGCGACCGTGTCGGTGTGCGAGTTCAAGGGCGGCCTTCGGTCGCTCTACGTGAACGGCAAGCCCGACGCCTCCAACGTCGGCGAGGACATGATCGCGCAGCGCCTGCTCGCCTTGATCCCGGCGCTGTTCCATCCCGATCCCAAGCGCGCGCTCGTGATCGGCGTCGGCTCGGGGACGACGGTCGCGACGCTGAAACGCTTCCCGTTCGAGACGATCGACGCGGCCGAGATCTCGCCCGAGGTGGGCGAGGCGGCGCAGCTGAAGTTCAAGGACATCAACGACGACTTCACCGCCGATCCGCGCGTCCGGCTGCGGCTCGACGACGGGCGCAACTTCCTGCGCTTCCAGCCGCCCGAGTCCTACGACGTGATCATCAGCGAGCCGTCGAACCCGTGGATGGCGGGCGTCTCGGCGCTCTTCACCGACGAGTTCTTCGCCGACGTGTACGCGAAGCTCAAGCCCGGCGGCGTGGTCTGCCAGTGGTTCCACTACTACAACATGTCGCTGCCGCACATCCGGCTGCTCGCGCGGACGTTCCGCAAGCACTTCCCGCAGTCGTGCCTGTTCGTGTTGCGCGGGGCGCAGCCGACCGGCGACATCGTGATCATCGGCGCCAAGGGCGACCTGCGCATGGCGCGCCTGCCCGAGGATCCGACGCTGCCGGCCGCGGCGCGCGCCGCGCTGGCCGAGGTCGGGAACGCCGGGACGCAGACGCTGCTCGGCGGGCTGATCGCGACGCCGGAGACGTTCGCGGCGTTCGGCGGTGACGGTCCCCTCAACACCGACGACCATCCGATCCTCGAGTTCGAGGCGCCCGCCGACCGCTTCAAGCCCGACTACTACTTCGAGACGCTGCACACGCTGATCGCGTCGTCGGAGCGCCTCCATCTCGGCACCGGCGCGCGCGCCCCCGCCGCGACCCCGCCGCCCGACGTCGCCACGCTGCGCTCCGAAGGCTTCGCGCCGACGCGTGGCGTGCCCGAGGGACCGGTGGTCGCGCGCGGTGTGACCGTCGTCGCCGCGCCCAAAGGCGACAGCGACTCGATCGAGCGCTGGGTCCTGATCGGCCGCGAGTTCGATTTGAACGGCGCACGCCTCGGTCTGCTGCGCCTCGCCGACGCCGTCAAGACGCCCGAGGAGGCGCGCGACGCCGCGACCGCGCTCGCCGGCGCCGGCCTCGTCTCGCGCACCCCGGCGAAGGTCGCCGGCCACGAAGCCATCGCCATCCTCGCCGAATCCGCCGGCCTTCGCACCGTCGTCGTCGCCTGGAACTGTCCGGAGCTCCAGCAGACGCTGCTCGTGTCGCGCTGCGCGCCGATCGGCGGCGGGCCGGACGAGGGAGCGCGCATCGCCGCAGACCTCGCGGAGAGGTTCCCCTGCTTCCACGCGGAGCGGTGATCGAGCGGCGCGCAATTACGCGGCGACCGAACGTCACCGCGCCTCCGGTGGGAGGTCGGCAACGCTCTCTCGGCGATGCTGAAGCGGCGCCGGATCCGCCTTGCGCAGGCCGAACAGGCGGTCGCCGCCTATCGGCAGATCGCGATCCGGTTCATCGACGTGGACATCGACGAGGCGCTGCGGATCAGCGACGCGACCGGGTTGTACGCCTACGACTCGTACGTGCTGGCGTGCGCGAAGGCACTCGGCACTCCGCTTCTCTCGCTCGACACCGGTATGGTCGAAGTTGCGAAGTCGATGGATCTCGACATCTGGGAGATCTCCTCGTGAAGGTCTACACGTACTCTGAAGCGCGCCAGAACCTGGCCTCCCTCCTGGAGGAGGCTCGTCGGGACGGCTCCGTGCAGATCCGACGGCGCGACGGCCAGATCTTCGAGCTTCGGCCCGCCGCGAAATCCTCGAAGGGGAAGTCGCCGCTGGACGTCCCCGGCGTTCCGCTCGGGCTCAGTCGAAAGGAGATCCTGAACTTCATCCACGAGGGACGACGATCCGCCTGAGGCCCCCTTGGCCGCCGAGCTCGCGGAGCGCTTCCCCTGCTTCCACGCGGAGCGTCGAGCCGCGCGGTATCGCCGACGTAACGGTCGAACTTCCGCGGAACATGGGGCGCTAGCCTTCGCGCCGCGCGGCGGGCGGTGGACCGCGCGCGGAGCGGATGGGTGAAGTTCGGCGAGCAGCGGCGGAACGGTGGTGCGGCGGCGCGCGGCGCGCTCGTGGTCGTCGCGATTGCGCTGGTCGGGGCTGCGACGTGGTGGCTGCTGCGCGAATCGACCGAGGATGCCGCGCGAGACGCGGTGCGCCGCGGCGGCGAAGACGCGGACGCGGCGAAACTCGACGCCGCCGGTGCGGCGGGGCCGACGAAGGAGCCGCTCGAGGCGACGGTGGAACGCAAGTTCGCGCCGGGTCCCGACTCGGGAGAGGGCGCCGACTCGACCTCCGCCGACACGCCGCGCCCTTTCCACGTCCACGTCTTCGACGAGGCGGACGGGTGCGCGGTCGCGAACGCTTCAGTGCTGGTCTCGTTCCTGCGCGCGGACGCGCTCGCGAACACGACGACGAGGTGGGGGCCGGTGCCCGCGCTCGTGCTGCACGGCGGAGCGCCGCCGATCACGGACACCGCGCGCACCACGGTGAAGAGCGACGCGGCCGGCGACGCGAAGTTCGACGTGCCGCCGTCGGAGGCGCTCTTCGTCGACGTCCTTGCGACGGGCTACACGCCGGTCTGGTTTTCGGCCTCCGCCGGCCGCGGCACGAAGGAGCGGCCGCTCGAGGTCGGGCTCGCGCGCTCGGCGTCGCTGCGCGGGATCGTGCTCGGGCCCGACCGGCAGCCGGTGGCGGGACTGCGGCTGCTCTGCCAATTCGATCGGCGCGGGCTCGAGCGGCCGCGGCCGCCGTTCGCGTCGATGTTCGGCGCGGTGAGGGGGGAGTGCAGCGTCGTGCCCGATGCGTCGGGGAGGTTCTCGATCCCCGGCCTGCCGGCCGACGTCGAGCTCCACCTGAACGCCGGCTCGGACGAGGAGGAGATGCGGAGGTGGCGGCACGACCTCTGGCTCGATCCGGGCGAGGAGCGCGAGCTCACCTGGATCCTGCCGCGCGGCGCGAGCGTGAGCGGCCGCGTCGTCGGCGCCGACGGGACGCCGGTCGCGGGGGCGATGGTGCTCGTCGTCGACTTCGTCCACGGCATCGTCGCCGCCGCGACGTGCGAAGACTCGGGGAGCTTCCGCGTCCCCGCCGCGCCGTCGGGGGAGATCGCGCTGCAGGTCGATCCGCGCGACGCACATCGGGCCGTCGAGGTCGTGCCGCTCACCCTCGCCGACGGCGAGGAGCGCAGCGGCGTCGAAATCCGGATCCCCGACGCGGCGCCGCTGGTCGTGCGCGCGCTCGATCCGGAGGGCGCGCGCGTCGACCCGGCCGAGGTGCACGTCGATCCGCTCGCGTTCCGTTTCGTCCGCCGCGACGTCGTCCACGATTCGGCGCCGGAAGCGGACACGGCCTCGATCGTCCCCGGCGTGCCGTTCGGCGACGTCACCGTCCGCGTCGTCGCGCCGCTCGCGAGCCCGTGGCCCGCGGTGGAGACGAAGTTCCACCACGACGGCAAGCACGAGTGCGAGGTCCGGTTCGCTGTCGGCGGAAGGCTCGGCGGCACGCTCGTCGACGCGCTCGACCCGAAGCAGCCCGTCGCCGCGTCCGCGACGCTCCTGCGGCGCGGCGCGGCGCCCTGCTTCTGGAGCGCGCAGACGATGCAGTCGATGGCCGCGCCCGGCACCTTCGAATTCACGAACGTCGCCGCCGGCACCTACGACGTCCTCGCGCAGGCCGGCGACGGCCGCGTCGGCGTCGCGGCGGGCGTCGTGTTCGGCGCGGGCGAGCAGCGCGGCGACGTCGTCGTCGCGCTCGCGCGCGGCGCCACGCTCGAACTCGTCGTGCCGCCCTCCGTCGCTCCTCCGCGAACCAACTCCGAAGAGGGCAGCTCGATCCGCTTCGAGGCGCGAGCGGCCGGCGCCTTCGTCGGCGCCGCCTTCGCCGCCCCCCTCGGCCGCACCTCCCTCACCGTCCCGCCCGGCCGCCTCACGATCACGGCGATCGCCGCCGGCGAGGTCGTCGGCACGCGGGAAGTCGAGGCGCGCGTGGGCGCAGTCGTGCGCGTCCGGTTCTAATGCCGCGGCGAGTTCGGCTCACGTGGTTCGCGCGGGCCGCCCGGTTCGTCACGCGGAGTGCGCGTCTTGAGGCGAAGGAGCGTCGTCCTCGCGAGCGTCGCGCTGCTCGTCGCGGCGGCGTTCGTCGTGGGGTGGTGGTGCTCCGGCGAAACGACGCCGGCCACCGCGTCGGCGCGCGCCGAAGAGCGCGCGGAAGAGCGAGTCTTCGTCCCCGTCGCGACCGCCTCGGGCGCGAACGCGGATGGAGCCGCCGACGCCGATCGCAACGTGGCCGAAGAATTCGACGACAAGCACTACGTCCGGATCCCGGCGCGCGACCTGCGAATCCACGTCTTCGACGAGCTCGACCGCACCCCGATCGAGGGCATGACGTTCCGCCTCGACAAATACGAGGTCGCGGGCCTGCCGCCCCTCGGCACGGCGGTCAGCGCGAGCGACGGGATGGCGACCTTCACGATCCCGACGGATCGGCGGCTCCACCTCACGGTGGAATCGAAGAGCTTCACGCTCGACAAGGTGTTGGTCCCGGACGAGCCGATCGGTACCCCCGAGCAACCGCTCGAGATCGCGATTCCGCGCGCGGCGTCGATCCATGGCCGGCTCTTCGGCACGAGCGGGGAGCCGTTGAGCAGTGATCGCCTCTCGCTGCAGACGAATTCGTGGGACGTCGTCAGCATGCGATTGCGTACTCGGCGTTGGAAGCACTCCGCCGAGCCACCCGGCGCGTCGCCGCGCGACCTGGACCCGAACGAGTTCCTCTTCGAGGACGTGCCGGCGGAGATCGATCTCAATCTCACCGCCACGTATGGCGAGGACGCGGGCGAGAAACGGCAGGATTCGCTGACGCTCTACCTCGAACCCGGCGAGCGGCGCGAGATCGAGTGGCACGTGGGTCGCCGGTCGAGCCTCTCGGGGCGCGTCGTCGACGATTCGGGCGAGCCGGTGGCGGGTGCGACCATCGGCCGGTCGAGAAGCTCCGAAGGTCTGGTCTTCGTCGAAGTGACGGGCTCATCCGTCGGGCAGAGCGTCGACGGCCGCGGTCAGAAATCGGATGCGAACGGCGAATTCGAGCTGCGCGGGCTGGGTGCCGGACCTTGCATCCTCGACGTCCGATCGCCGGATCGACGTTGTTCTTCGGGGACGTACCAGTGCTCGCTCGCGCTGGGCGAGCAGCGCCGCGGCGTCGTGATCGAGCTGCCGCGCGCGGCGCCGCTGGTCGTGCGGGCTCGCCTTCCCGACGGGAGCGTCCCGACGAGCCTGCTCGCGGACGTTGCGAGCCTGGTCGATCGCCGGGTCGTGAACAGTCAGGGCACGGGAGGACCGGACGGGACGGTCACCCTCGAAGCCGTGCAGCTCGGCGAAGTGGATGTGGGAGTGGCGGCGCGCGTCGGAGCCGCCGAGTGGACGGGCCGTGCCCGCTTCCTCCATGACGGCGAGCACGACTGCGTGGTCGATTGCGCGGCGGTCGCGACTCTCCACGGCACGGTCGAGTTCGGGCCCGGCAAGCCCGCCAACGTCGGCATGTACGTGACCCTGATCCGGCGCGACGAGGCGACGGAGGAGCTGGCGATTCGCTCCGGCTTCCATTCGCCGTCGGGCGAATTCGAGTTCGCCCGGGTCCGCGCCGGCGAATACGACGTCGTCGCGGTGACGGTGGACGGTTGGGTCGGCGTGGTGCCGTCCCTGTCGCTCGCATCCGGCGAGCAACGCGATGGCGTCGTCGTCCGCGTGGAACCCAGCACCACGCTGCGTTTCGCAGCTCCCGCGCTCGAGGAGGGCACGGCCCGGTCCCTTCGGAATTCCGACCGATACCAGGTACGCGTCCGCCGCGACGGCGCGGTCGTCGCGACGACCAGCCTTTCGCCCGCGGGCCACGGCGAGCTCGCCGTCCCGCCCGGGAAGCTCACCGTCGAGATCTGGTCCTCCCGCGCCCGCATCGCCTCCCGCGACGTCGAGGCGCGCGCCTTCCAGGTCGCCCGCGTCCGCTTCTGACGCTTTTCGAACAGCTGAACGGAATCGCCGGTCCGCGCCGTTGGGTTCGGCGATGCCCGCGTATGCGCCGATCGATGCGGAGGTCCTGCTGCGCCATTCCCGATGGCTTGCGCGGCTCGCGCGGGCGCTCGTCGCGCGCGACGGCGCGATCCCGCCGCCGCCCGCCCCCGCAACCCCCGACGAGGCACTCGCCCGCGCCGAGCTGCGCCGCCGCGTCGTCGAGGCGGTGCTCGCGCTCGCCGAGCCGAATCGCAGCGCGGTGATCCTGCACTTCTTCGAGGAGCAGTCCGTCGCGAGGATCGCGCGAGCGACGAAGTCGCCGGAGGAGATGGTGCAGTTGCAGGTGAGGTGCGGGATCGGGTTCTTGAAAGAGGCGCTGACCGATGCCGTACGCGGTGATGACGACAGGAGCGCGGCGGCGCGGGCGCTGCTGTTCACGCGCCTCGCCCAGCTCGCGCACTGACCCGGGCGACCGCGCTCACCGCCGCCGGCTCGTCGCGCGCGGCTCGCCCGGTTCGCGCCGCTTGCGCGGCGCACGCGGCTCGCTCACCTCGCCCGCGTCGACGACCACGGCGAGGTGGTCGAGCTCGCGGTACTTCCCGTCGAGGTCCATGCCGAAGCCGAGGACCCAGCCGTCGTCGACCTCGAAGCCGACGTAGTCGAGCTCGATCGGCATGCAGCGGCGCGCGTGCTTGCTCACCAGCACGGCGCTCTTTACGGTGCGCGGGTCGGCGGCGCGGACGCGCGCGAGGACGGCGGCGAGCGTGCGCCCCTCGTCGGCGATGTCGTCGATGACGAGCAGGTCGCGGTCGGTGCAGCGCGTGACGTCGAAGTCGTCGAGCTTCACCTCGACGAGGTCGCTGCCGCGCGTGCGGCGGGCGCGGACGACGAGCGTCTCGACGAAGCCGCCGCGCGCGTTCACACCTTGCTGCAACTCGCCCGCGAACCGGCGCGCCCCCTCGGCGATGACGATGAAGAGCGGCACCATCCCCTCGAAATCCCGCGCAACGGTCGCCGCGAGCGCTTCGATGCGCACGCGCACCTCCTCCGCAGAGACGACGCGCCGCAAGCTCGGCGGCGGCGTCGGAGGGGGCGTGAGGGAACGGCTCATGTCGTGGCCCTTCGGCAATCGGGAGGCGAGATTGTAGTCCCGTGGCGGAAGCCGCCGGGCCCCGGGGAGGACGGCGCGCCGGCCCGAGGGCTGGACCGGTTTTCCGGTCCGCGACAACCGACGTCGGACACCCCATGGACCCGCGCCCGCAAGCCGACGACGCCGAGCCGCTCGCGAGCCACGCGCACTTCCTGCGCGTGCTCGCGCGTCGGCTTCTGTTCGATCCGGCGGCGGCCGACGACGTCGCGCAGCGCGCGCTGCTGCTCGCGCTGCAGCGAAAGCCGGGACAGGAAAAGGTCCGTTCGCTGCGCGAATGGCTCAGCGGCGTCGTCCGCAACTTCGCGCGTTCCGGCCTGCGCGAAGAGCAGCGCCGAAGCGAGCGCGAGCGCGCCGCCGCGCGGCCCGAGGCGCTGCCCTCCGCCGCCGACGCGGCCGCGCGGCTCGAGACGGTCGAGCGGCTGGTCGCCGCGGTGCGCCGCCTCGACGAGCCCTACCGCTCGACCATCGTGCTGCGCTACTTCGACGCGCTCAAGCCCGGCGCGATCGCGAAGCGCAGCAACGTGCCGGTCGAGACGGTGCGCACGCGGCTGAAGCGGGCGCTCGAGCGGCTGCGCGCCGACCTCGACGCGAAGCACGGCGGCGATCGCGCGGCGTGGGGGCTCGCGCTGCTGCCGACGGC
>DAINBU010000130.1:0-12802 GCA_036732755.1 Planctomycetota bacterium | reverse complement strand
GAGGTCCTGGTCTCCGTCGCCGTCGAAGTCGGGAGCCGCGGCCGAGTAGGTGAAGTCGTCGAGCGTTGCGCCGGCGTCGGAGACGCCGCTCTCCGCGGTCACGTCGGTGAAGCGGAACCCGCCGTCGTTGCGGTAGAGGCGATCGCGGAAGTCGCCGTGGCCCGCGTACCCGGGCAGAGGAGCGCCCTGCGGGAAGAAGAGGTCGAGGTCGCCGTCGCCGTCGTAGTCGAGGAGCGTCACGCCGCCGGAGTTGATCTCGATCAGCCGCTTCTTCCCGCTCACGCCGGAGTCGTGCACGAAGTCGACGCCGGTCTGCGCACGGGTCCGGAAGAGCGGCGGCACCGTCGGAGTGGATGCGTCCCGGCGGCAGGCGGCCGCAGCGAGGAGCGTCGTGGCGGCGGCGACGAGCGCACGCAGGGCGCGTGCGCTCCTCATCGCTGGCCGGTCTTCGCGGAGTTCGCGCGGGCTGCGTGGGCCTCGAACTCCGGCCAGACGGCGACGAGCTCCCGGCGCAGCCGGAGCGTGCCCTCGACGTCGAGGCGGAACCGTCGCGCCTTGGAGTCGACGAGCTGCCGCAGGATCTCGTGGATCCGCAGCTCCTTCTGCGCTTCCGCGCGCTCGCCGCGTCTCGAGAGGAGCGAGGCGAGGTGGTGGTGCGCGCGCGGGTCCTCCGGGTCGAGCCCGATTGCCTCGCGCAGCTCCGCTTCCGCCTCCGCTTCGCGGCCGGCCTCCTTCAGCAGCTCTGCCCGGCTCGTGAGATAGATCGCGCGCGCACGCGGCGTCGCCGCCGGCGAGCGCGCCGCCTCGGCGAAACGGGCCAGCGCCTCGTCGGTCCGGCCGCGGATCGCGACGATCTTCGCGAGCGCGGCGGTCGCCACCATCGTCCGGCCGGGCGTCCGCTGCACCCGCTCGGACGCGAGCGAGGCGCGCAGCAGCGGCTCGGCGCGATCGGCGTCCCCCAGCTCCTGGAGCGCGATCCCGAGCCCGCAGAGAGCGAAGGGATCATCGGGATCGAGGCGCTGCGCGAGCTCGAACTGCTCGATCGCGCGGCCGTACTCCGACACCACGGCGTCCTCCAGCAGGAAGTAGCCGAACTCGACGTGCGCCGGCGCGCAGGCGGGCTCGAGGGCGATGGCCTGCTCGAAGCGCGTGCGCGCCTCGTCCAGGCGCGACTCGACGACCAGGTCGCGCGCCGACCGGAGCAGCGCGAACGTCTCCGCGGAGCCGGCCGGGTCGCGCGGCCTGCAGCCCGCGAGGAGGGCGCCCCAAGTCGCAATCGCGGTGATCAACGCGACCCCGCTCCCGCGCCGCGCGTTCATCGCTGCGGCTCGCCGAGCGAAGCGCTGCCCTCGTCGACGACGACGACGCGGTCCATGGCGACCGCTTCGAAGCGCTGCGTCTTGCCCGTGCGCGGCCAGGCGACCTCGAGCGCGACGATCCGGGTCGCCCGGCCGAGCCCGAGCTCCGCCTGCAGGCTGTTGCCGCCGAAGCTCGAGTTGCCCCCGACCGTCTGGAAGACGTCGCGGAGCGCGCCGCCCTCCTCGATCGTCGCGCGGATGCGCGCGCCGACGCCCATGCGATTGGACTCCCGCCCATGCAATCGCACGGTGAGCCAGCGGTTTCCGTGGCCGGGATTGCGGAACAGCGCGCTCTGGAACGCGTCGTCCGCGAGCACGCCGCCGATCTCGACGAAGAGGTCCGAGTCGCCGTCGCCGTCGATGTCCCCGAACGAGACGCCGTGCCCCTTCTGCAGGTGGCCCGTCCCGCTCGACGCGGTCGCGTCCTCGAAGCGACGGCCGCCGCCCGGAGCGCGGCCGTTGTGCAGGAGCACGTTGGGCCACAGCGACGAGAACTCGGGATCGCCGGTCGCGAGGTAGAGGTCGGGGAAGCCGTCTTCGTCGACGTCGCCGAAGTTCGACCCCATCGGGAAGACGACGCGGGCGAGCCCGCGCTCGCGCGTCACGTCGCGGAAGCCGCCGTGCCCGTCGTTCTGGTAGAGGCGCTGCGTGTCGGCGCCGGGCGTCCGATCGCGGTACCACGCGGCGACCTCGGGCGTGCGCGTGCGCGGCGTCCCGTAGCAGGAGACGTAGAGGTCGAGCCAGCCGTCGGCGTCGTAGTCGAAGAAGAAGCAGGAGAAGCTCTGGATCGGGCCGGTCACGCCGAGCTTCTCGGCGACGTCGACGAACTTGCAGTTCCCTTCATTGTGGTAGAGGCGGTTCTTCCCGCCGAGGTTCGAGACGTAGAGGTCGGGCAGGCGGTCGCCGTCGTAGTCGCCGAACGTCGCGCCCTTGCAGTAGAGGTCGTTGCGCACGCCGGCCGACGCCGTGCACTCCTCGAACGTCGCGTCGCCGCGGTTGCGGAACAGGCGGCAGGGGTAGTCCTCGTCGCTGCCGGCGCCGCGGCTCTCGCCGCCCAGGAAGACGTCGAGGTCGCCGTCGTTGTCGACGTCGGCGAAGGCGGCGACCTGGCTCGGCGCCGCGACCTCGAGACCCGCCTCGAGCGTCCGGTCGACGAAGGTGCCGTCCGGCTGCTGCATCAGCAGGGAGTTGGGGACCTCGCCCCAGCGGTGGATCCACGCGCCGCGCTGCACGAGGAGGTCGAGGCGGCCGTCGTTGTCGAGGTCGTGCGCGAAGCAGTTCAGCCCGCCGACCTGCCCGGCGAGTCCGGCCGCGTCGGCGACGTCGCGGAAACTTCCGTCCTTTTGTTGAAGGAAGAGGCCGAGCGGCTCGTCGACGCCCGACGACGAGACGAGCACGTCGAGCCGTCCGTCGCCGTCGAAGTCGTCCATGACCGAGCCGCCGGCGCGCCCGAACGTGGCGAGCCCGACCTCGGCGGCGACGTCGCGGAAACGTCCGACGTCGGCCTCCGGCTCGAACGCGGAGGCAGGGATCCGCCACGGCTCCGGGACCGCCTGCGGCCAGGTCCCGAGCGTCATGTGGGCCACGTTGAACAGCCAGAGCGCGACCCAATCGTCGCGACGGGCGCGCAGCAGCGACTCGAGCTCGGCGATCGCGCGCTCGCTGCCGCGCCGGTCGACGTGGCGGGCGGCGGCGCTCAGCGGGAGGACGCAGCTCTCGGGGTTGTGGTTCGCGACGCAGTTCTGCCGCTCGCCGAGGCGCAGCCACGCGAGTGCGATCCAGCGCGTGACGTCGGCCGCCGATTCCGGGTCGTGCGCCGCGTTCGCCAGCTTGCGACACTCCTCGAGCTGCTCGATCGCCCGGTCGAGGTGGCCCTGCGAGAGGAGGGCGTCCGCGAGCGCGAAGCGCAGCGGGAAGAGCTGCTGGACCGGCGCGTCCGCGGGCAGCGCCGCGATGCGATCGGGCAGCGACGCGAGAGCGCCTTCGCCGTAGAGCGGCGCGTCGCTCCGGCGGATCTTCTCGCCGAGCGCGCGCAGGAGCACGGACTTGCGATCGGTCGGGAGCGGTCCCGAGGCGTCGCGCGCGCGCGTCTTCCGTCCGCAGCACGTCTCGGACGTCGCGGCGGCGGGGGCGGGAGTCGGGCTCGCCTGGTGCAGCGCAGCGGCCACGAAGAATCCGAGGGAGAGTCTGGACTCGAGCACTCGATCCGCTCCGCGGCGAACGCGCCGTTCTCGTGGTTTGCGGTGGAGGATCTTAGCGATCGCGTTCCGCGCGGTTACGAGGCGAACGTGTCACTCCATCGCGGACCACTGTCGCTTCAGGCGCGTGAGGAAACGCCTGCGATGGTGAACCATCTCGTCGAGCAGCTCCTTCGGCGCCGCGGTGCGCTCGTGTCGGGAGGCCCAGAGCACGAGCTCGATCAGGACCGGAGCGAGATCGATGCCCTTGGCGGTGAGCTTGTAGTGGATGCGGCGGCGGTCGGACGGATCGCGGACGCTCCCGAGGATCCCGATCTCCTCGAGCTTCGCGAGGCGGTCGGCGAGGACGTTGGTGGCGATCCGCTCGCCGCCGGCGAGGAACGCCTTGTAGGTGCGCTGTCCTCCGAGCATCAGGTCGCGCACGATCAGGAGGGACCAGCGGTCTCCGACCATCTCGAGCGCGGCGTTGAGCGGACACTCCGACCGGCGTGGACGGGAGTTCTTCCGGCGCATCGTCCCGCACCCTACCTTGTCGCTTGCAAGTTGCAATCGATCTCGTAGAACGATTGCGAGTCGCAAGTCATTCACGACCCCCGAGAAGGAGCGCCCCGATGGATTCGCCCGGAGTTTCGACGACGGCCGCCGCACCCTGCACCCGCCGGATGGTGCTCGGCGCCGCCTTGATCACGCTCTCCGTGACGCTGCTGCGGCTCTTCCTCGAGCTCGAGAAGGCGCCGGCGTGGCTCGCGAGCCGGGAGGCGGGCGGGGGAGCGGCGCTGATCGGGATCGCCTGGCTGCCCCTCTTCTTCGGGCCCTACTTCACCCACCGGCTGCGGACCGGCACGGAGTCGACCTGGACGCTGCTGAAGCGCCTGCTCAAGAAGCTCGCGCTCTACGGATGGTCGGCGCGCATCCCGGTCGTGGTCATCACGTTCCTGGCGATCGCCTTCGGCTGGGAGACGCACTTCAACAACTTCGGCCCCGACAGCGCAGGGATGGCGCTCTGGAAGAAGGTCGCGGCGACCCTCGTCGGGCAGCTCATCTTCTGGTCGCTGGTCTATACGCCGGTCGTGGGCGGGGTGGCCGGGCTGCTGTTCCATCTGGCGACGCGCAATCGGGCCGCCAGCGCGGCGGTCAGCGCTTCCGCACCTCGCTGAACTTGAGGAGGCGGCCCGCCTCCTCGTCCCAGACCGCGAGACGCGCGCAGCGGAAGCTCTGCCAGAGCGTCAGGCGCCGGACCGGCGGAATTTCCTTCACTTCACGTTGGCACTGGAGCAGCCGGTAGTTCGGGATCGCGCTGCAGAGGTGGTGGATGTGGTGCAGACCGATGTTCGCGGTCGACCAGCGCAGCGGCTGCGGCAGGTCGAGGTAGGAGCTGCCCTTCATCGACATGTCCACGTGGTCCCAGCGCTCGTCGCGCTTCCAGCTGGTGGTGTCGAACTGGTGCTGCACGTGGAAGAGCCAGATGCCCGCGATCGTCGAGACCACGAAGACCGGCGCCTGGATCTTGATGAAGGGCGTGAGCCCGATCGTCTGCCACATCAGCACGACGACCGCCGCGAGCGCGACGTCGTTCCAGAGGATGCTGATCCACTCCTTCTTCCACGAGAGCGGCATCCCGATCGGGAGGCGGTGCTTCAGGAGGAAGATGTAGACCGGCCCGAGAAGCAGGTAGACCGCGGGATGTCGCACGAACCGGTAGCCGAGCCGGCCGAGCCACGATTGCGCCAGGTACTCCTTCACGGTGAGCGTGTGGATGTCGCCGTAGCCGCGCTTGTCGAGGTTGCCGACCGTCGCGTGGTGGAGGACGTGGTTCCTGCGCCAGTAGCGGAAGGGCGTGAAGGTGAGGATGCCGATCACGCTGCCGATCCACGAGTTCGCGGCCTCGCTCCGGAAGAACGAGCCGTGGACGCAATCGTGGAGGAACATGAAGAGCCGGACGGTGACGCCGCCCTCGACGATGGTGATCGGCAGAGTGATCCAGTAGGAGATGTCGATCGACCACAACATCAGCCACCAGAGCCCCACGAAGACCGCCGTCGTCGTGAGCAGCTGCACGAGGCTGCGCGTCAAGCTGGGCTCGCGATAGCGGGCGAGCAGCGCGTTCCAGTCCCGGGGCGAGCCGGGAACCTGCACCGCGGGAGCTGCGGCGGCCGTCATCGACGGGCTCGCACGCGCCCGGTCACTTAAGGCGGCGCTTCGCACGGCCGGCCGTCTTGAGCGACTTGTAGTTGGGATGACGCACGAGGATCTGGTCGCGGCCCTCGCGCGGACGGCTCGCCATGTCGGGCGCGATCTTCGTGTGCATCGCGCGCGCGGCGGTCGCCGCCGAGCCGCTGTCGTCGTGCTCGCTCACGATCGAGCGCTCGAACGACGAGCCGCCCGACCACCGCGCGTGGACGACGTGCCAATGGTCGGAGGTCACGACGGGGGCGTTCTTCTTGCTCAACGTTTCCTGGATCATGGAGCACCTCCTGGTGCGCTCGGGTTGGTCACTGCGATCGCGCCTGCGCCGCCGTTCGCGTCCGGCGCCGGGATCGGCCCCTCGCGCCGGCGTTCCGCACGCTCCTTGCGCCGGACCTCCTTCGCGTTGCGCCGCTCGATCTTCTTGCGGTTGCGATCGCGCTTCTGGAATGATTCCATGCGGCGGCACCTCGCGGCTCCAGGACATCGATCCGAGCCTTCGTGCGAGCCAGGCAGGAAGAGGCGGAGCGCCCTCGGACGCACTCATGGGCGCGCGACGTCAGGACCCAAGCAATTTAGCGGCGCGCAGCGCGATGACCAAGCGGGAAACCCCGCGCCGCGGGCGCGGCGACGCTTGC
Organism: Planctomycetota bacterium; assembly: GCA_036732755.1. GTDB lineage: Bacteria > Planctomycetota > B15-G4 > B15-G4 > SIAN01 > DASRRB01. The sequence goes on along the minus strand of DAINBU010000130.1, from coordinate 6,424 downwards.
ATTCACTACTTCTTCGCTTCCGCGATCAATTCGTGGATGACCGCGTCGACGGCCGCACCATCCGATTCGCCGAGCCATTTGCGCCGGATCACGCCTTTCGCGTCGATCACGTAGACGGTCGGCGTCACCGTCAAATTCCATTGAATCGCGATCGCGCCGCGACAGATCGTGCCGGGGTCGGCGAACGAGCGCCAGGTCAGCTGCTCCTTCTCCATCGCCTGCTTCAACTGCGCGACGGAGTAGCCGTTGACGTTGACGCCGAGCACGGCGAACGGTTCTCCAGCGAGGTTCTTCACGAGCGACCGCTCGTGGGGCCAGAGGGCCCTTCAGGTCAGTCACTGCTGGTGCCAGAAGTCGAGCAGCACGACCTTGCCGCGGTAGTCGCTGAGCTTGAAGCGTTGACCGTCCTGATCCTCGCCCTCGATCTCGGGCGCGACCTTCCCGACGCGCAGGTGCCGCAGCCCGAACAGCTCGGACGCAGCCCGTTCCCCGATCGTCCCTCCCTCCGGGAGCACCGCGTCGGGCTCCTTGGCGGCGACCTTCTCGAGAAGCGCCTCCGCCTCCGCGAGCGCACGTTCGGAGTCCTGCTTCAACAGGCGCTGGATGTAGTCGCTCCCGAAGAGTCCCTCGAAGTCCTCGACGCGCTTCGGCTGCACGCGGATCGTGTCGAGCCGCTGCGCGCGATTGGAGAGGAGGCACGCCAGCGAGAAGCTCGCGACGCCCCGGACCGCCGGCGCAGCGGACGTCGCCGCGGCGCGCAGGAACTTCTCGTACTCCTCGCGGAAGCCGTGGGAGATCCGCTGGCAGAGCGGTCCGAGCCGGTCGCTCTGGAGGTGGTCGCGCTCGAGCAGCGCCAGCGCCTTCGCGGCGACGGGATCCTGCCCGGCGACTTCGACCGGCCACGGGTTCGTGTTCACCTGCCAGACGGCCTGGATCAACGCATCGATCGCGAGCGGATCCTTCGGGTGGCTCTCCGCGAGCTCCACGAGCTGCAGTCCGAGCTCGCTCCGCCGCTGGAACACGCGGGCGATGACCTTCAGCCGCTCTTCGTCGGAGTCGACCCTCCCGCCCGTGATCGTCTCGTATTCGTGCACGAGCGCCTTGAACCGGTCCGCGACCGTGGGCCCCTGCTCCTGGAGCGCGGCGACGGCTGTCGTCGACAGCCACGCCATTGCAAGAACGCTGCTGGCGATGTTCCGGCGCATCGACGCCTCCAAATCCGGGGCTATGCGCTCCCGACGCGGCCGGTCATACCGAGGCGAGCCGTCCCACACCTAATTGCAGGCGCGAATGTCGGTACGAACAGCCCGGGTTAGATTGCACCTTCTTCGATTGACCTTCGCACTGGATGTGGTTGGAAGACTGGCGTGAACGGGATCGTGATCCTCGGTGCTTGCCTGGGCGCCTTCGTCGGTTCGCTCGCCGCGGTGGTCCGTGCGGCGACGACGAAGGGCATGCTCTCCGTCTACGGCTGGCGCGGCTGGCTCGACCTGCCGCTGCTCGTCGCCGCGGGCCTCGTGCTCGGCGCCCTGTTGGGCGGCGTCCTCGCGCTCGTCCTGCGACGGAACGTCGCCGCGGCCCGGTCCCGAACGCGGCGGATCGCGTTCGCCGCCACCGGCGTCCTGGTGGCTGCGGCCACCGCGGCATTCGCGCTCGTCCTCGAGGCGAACGATCCCGTCGCGCTGCCGCGGCGCCCCGTCCCGCGCGGACCGCGGCCGCCCGACGTCGTCGTCATCATCTATGACGCGGTGCGCGCCGACATCGTCAGCGACGAGAAGGGCGAGATCGCCGACTGGGCGCCGCGCCTCAAGGAGTTCGCCTCCCGCAGCGTCCTCTTCCGCGAGGCGATCGCGCCGGCGCCGTGGACGGTCCCGTCGCACGCGTCGCTCTTCACCGGCCTCTCTCCGCTCGACCACGGGGCGACGGAGGAGTCGCCGCGGATCGCGGACGACGTCGAGACGCTCGCGGAGTCGCTGCGCGATCGCGGCTACCAGACGGTCGCCATCGTCGCGAATCCGTGGCTCGGCGCGTCGCGCGGATTCGCGCAGGGCTTCGACTCCTACGTCGAGCTCTGGCGCATGAACGACAACCCGTTCGTGCCGCTGTGGTTCCGGGCGCTCGGCCGCTTCGAGCGGGAAGGCCGGCTCGACGTCGAGGATCCGCGCGCGGACAAGGGCGCGCGCCTGATGGACGCCATCGCGCAGCATCTGCTCGCGCGGATGGATTCCGACCAGCCGCTCTTCCTGTTCGTGAATCTCATCGACGCCCATCCGCCGTACTGGGCGCCGCCGTCCCATCGGCTGAAGTACGTCCCTCCGGAGCTGATCGCGCAGGGGATCGATCCGGCGAAGGTGCCGAAGCACTGGGCGGCGATCTTCGCGGGCAAGGAGGTGCTCAACGAGGCGGAGCGCCGCGTCCTGCGCGGCCTCAACGTCGGGGAGGTGGCCTACATGGACGGCTACGTCGGCGCGCTCTTCGACGAGCTCGAACGCCGCGGCCGCATGAAGGACGCGTTCGTCGCCGTGACCTCCGATCACGGCGCCGGTCTCGGCGAGGACCGCCTCCTCGGCTCCGGCTTCGACCTGCGCGAGGAGATGCTGCGCATCCCCCTGATCGTCCAGTTCCCTGGTGGGCGTTTCGCGGGGACGCGGCGCGACGACCTGGTCTGCCTGCACGACCTCCATCCGACGATCCTCGAGCTCGCGTCGAACTCCCCCGGATCCTCGGAAGAGGGGGCGGACGAGCCCGAGCCGGCCAGCCGGAACGGACGCTCGCTGCTCGCGTCGCGTCCGCGGTCCGCCGGCCTCGCCGCGTATTCGCGGCCGGTCTACATGATGCACTACCTCAAGACCTCGTATCCCGACTTCGACGCGTCGGTGCTCGACCGGCTCCTGATGGCGGTTCGCGGCCGCCATTACAAGCTCGTCGCCTCGTCGACGGGCCAGGACTGGCTCTACGACATGACGAAGAGCGGCGAGCGCGAGGATCTCGCGGGGCGCGAAGAGGAGACGCGCGCCGAACAGCACACGATCCTGGAACGGATCGCCGGCGGCCCCCTGCAGGAGGTGTGGCGCCGCTGCCTCGAGATGGCGCTGGCGCGACCGCACGGCGCGGACGAGATCGACGCGGAGTCGCGCGAGCACCTGAAACGGCTCGGATACGCCGTCAGCGACGGCAAGTAGCGCCGCGGTCACTTCTCCGCGCGAAGCAGGCGGCGCAGTCCGAGGGGGCGGGTCATCGTCGCGCGCGATGGACTCGCCTCCGGTTCGAACAGAAGGTGTTGCGTCGGATCGGGCTCGATCTCGAAATCGAGCCGACCGTTGCGTTCGCCGCGGAAGCGCAGTGGCACCGGCGACTGGCCGCCGAGCTGCGCGGTGAGGCGCGCGGGCTCCGACGTGTCCGATCCACCCGACGCGCGCGCGATCGTCACGACGGTCTCGCCGCCGACGTAGCGGCCGAGGCATTGCGCGGCGCGCGTGGCGTCGAGGGACGCCGCCGTGCCGCCGCCCTTCGCCGCGCCGGGTGCAGCGCCGTTCGCGGCGACCGCGGCTTTCGCATCCGGCACCAGGTACGGCACCAGCTGCTCCCGGAGCCGCTGCGCGTGGCTGCCTTCGGTGTTGACGAGCACGACGAGCGCGGCGTCCTGCTCGGGAAGCCACTCGATCCAGATGTTGAAGCCGTCGATCTTGCCGCCGTGGCCGTACCAGGGGACGGCGCCGTGGTGGCCCCGCTGCAGCCCGAGTCCGTATTCGACGACGTCGTCCCCGAGCTGCGTCGGCGCGGTCATCCGCGCGAAGCTCTCGTCGCCGACGACCTCGAGCGCAGGCAGCGCGCGCGCCCAGAGGAGCAGGTCGTGCGCGGTCGAGCCGAGCCCGCCGGCGCCGCGCGGCACCTCCATGTTCATCGGCTCCGCTCGAGCGGCGCGAAGATGCGCTGCTCGATCAGCGCTGCAGAGTCGCCTCCGGAGGTGCGTGCGGCGATCTCGCCGGCGAGGACGAACGCCGGATTGTTGTATTCGAAGCCGTCGCCGGGCGCGAAGTCGGCTGGGAGCCCGTCGATCATCTTCAGGACGTCCGGCGCGGACTGGACGGCGGCGCACTTCAGCCGGAAGTCGGGGAGGCTCGTGATGCTCTTGACGCCCGACGTGTGATTCAGGAGATGCAGCAGCGTGGGGTCGCCGCCGGGCGCGCGGACCTGAGGCAGGTGGCGCGACAGCCGGTCGTCGAGCGCGAGCTTCCCGTCCTCGACCTGCTGGAGCAGCGCGGCCGCGGTGAATTGCTTCGTCACCGAACCCAGGCGGAAGAACGTCCGCTCGGTGACCGGCACCTCGTTCTCGAGATCGGCAAGGCCGAAGCCGCCGCAGAAGAGGGTCGCGCCGGCGCGCAGCACGCCGACCGCGATTCCCGCGACGGGGCCCTTTCGAATCGCCGACGCCGCCTCGGCGGTGATCTTCTGCACGAGCTTCGCGTCGACGGCGGTACCGGCGGCAGAATCCCGGGCGGCGACCAAGAGCCTATCCCAGTAGGCCGGACCGAGTCGTTCGGAGCGCCGGACCCGCAGACGCGAGGCGCGCCGACGAGGCGAATCAACGGAGAGATTCGGTGAGGAGGCGCAACGAAGCGGATGCGGGTCCGCCGCCCGAACGGCGACGGGAGGCCTACTGGGATAGGCTCCAAGATCCAGGCGCACGAGACGATCGTCGCGACGAGCAGCGGCATGCGCTCCGATTGGAACCTGGACGAGGCCGCGGGATACCGGATGCAACGTACGCGCGTTCAGCCATTGCGGGTCGAACTTGCGGCCAGGCAGTCGCGACCCTAGCTTCGGATCCGCTCGAGCGATTCGCCTCGGAGATGCAGTTCTCGGCCACGCATGATGGGGGAGTTCGCTCGATGACGAATCCAGGATCGAAAGACCGGGAAGGCGCTTCCGAGAAGATCGACCGCAGGATCGAAGAGCTGGGCGACTGGCGAGGAACGACGCTCGGAGAGGTGCGCCGCTTCATCAAAGAGGCGGACCCGGAGGTCGTCGAAGAGTGGAAATGGATGGGGACGCCCGTCTGGTCCCACGGCGGCATCCTCTGCACCGGCGAAACCTACAAGGCCGTCGTGAAGCTGACGTTCGCCAGAGGGGCGTCCTTGCGCGACCCTTCGCGACTGTTCAACTCGAGCCTCGACGGGAACACCCGGCGCGCCATCGACATCCACGAAGGCGACAAGATCGACGAGGCGGCCTTGAAGGACCTCGTGCGCGCTGCCGCGGCGCACAATCTCGAGGGCAAGAGCAAACCGAAGCCCCGACGAGGGAGCGGCAAGCGGGCCGATTAGCTGCGTCGCTGAGCTACGGGACCCAGCCGGGCAGCTCCGATGCCTGCAGGATCCAGCTCCCCACGAGCTTCTCGTCGATCGGCTCGTTTTCGTGGAGGTCGAGGTAGCGCGTGCCCGGGACCTTGGAATCACCGGGGGGGAGAGGTTGCAGCGACGTGCCGCGGACGAAGGCCACCTTCACGTACTTCGTGAAGCAATGGAGGGTGAGGAACCAACCCTCGCCTTCGATTCCGTAGAAGGGCGAGTTCCATTTGATGGCTTTGCGCACGCCGGGGACGGTGCGCACGATGAGCGCGTCGACGCGGCGCACGACGTCGCGTTTCCAACCCGGCACCGCCGCGATGTAGGCCTGCACGGGGGCGTCGCCGTCGCCCATCTTGATCTGGGGGTTGTCGCCGGAGAGGAGCGTCGGCTTCGCAGCGACGCGTCTGCCGCCGGCCTTCTTCGCGACCTGCGCCGACTTCCTGGGCATCTTGCCGGCCATGGGATTCACTCCAGGCCTTCCGTGCGTCGCCCGCTGCGCCATTTGGCGATCAGCGGCTGGAGGAGAATATACAGACCGGTGAACTCGAGGAATGCGAGCGGAAGCAACGGCAGATAGCTCATCCAGACGACCGGCTCCTTCTGTTGCAAGGCGATCATGGTGACGATGACGGTCACCGTGAATGCGATGGCGAGCCAGCGGTGGGTCTGCCGGATCCAATGGTTGCCGTTCACGGTCTACTTCTCCAAAGAGGAGCCCGAAGCGGATCGGGAACTCCTGCTCATGCGTTCCTCGCGAGCAGGTCGACGAGCTTCTCGCCCATCATTCGCCAGCCGTAGCGCGCACCACCGAAGTTCTGCTTCTGGTCCGGCTTGAAGCCCGACTGCACGAGGGACAGACGCGTGCCCGACGCGGTCGGCGTGAGCGTGAAGGTCACGACGGTGTCCATGTCGCCGACGACCCACGCGTAGCGGAGCCTCCGAGGCGCCTCGGCCTCGAGGATCCGGCAGTTCACGATGCCGTCCCAACCGGGGTAGGGCTGCGTCTTGAACGTGAACGCCGCCCCCGGCTCGAGCTTGAGCCCGACGACGGGCAGGAGCCACTCCGCGAGCAG
>DAINBU010000129.1:10544-12997 GCA_036732755.1 Planctomycetota bacterium | reverse complement strand
GATCTCCGCGTGCGCCTCGCCGTACATCCGGTGGAACCCCTCGGCGAGGAGCTCTTCTCTGTGATGCACCACCGCGCCGACCGACGGGTTGGGCTCGACCTCAGTCCGGCCCCGGGCGGCGAGTTCGACGGCGCGCCGCAGCGCGCGCCCGTCGTGCTCGTCGAAGCGGTCGACCGCGCTCACGCCGCGGTCACGATCTCGCCCGTGAGCGAGAGCGCGGTCGCGTCGCGGATGCGCACCGGCACGATCCGGCCGACGCGATCGGCCGCGCCGCGGAAGTGGACCATGCGATTCGCCCGACAGCGGCCGGCGAGGACGCTGCGGTCGCGGCGGCTCGGCCCGTCGACCAGCACCTCCTCCACCGACCCGATGCGCGCCCGGTTGCGCCGCCGCTGGATCCCGTCCTGAAGCGCGAGGAGCCGCTGGTTGCGCTCCTCCTTCACCGCCTGCGGAACGTCGTCGGGCTGCAGCTTCTCGGCCGCGGTCCCGGGCCGCTCCGAGTACTTGAAGATGAACGCCTGCACGAATTCGACGCGGCGCATCAACTCCTCGGTCGCCGCGAACTCCGCGTCGCTCTCGCCGCTGAAGCCGACGATCACGTCGGTCGCGAGCTCGACGCGCGGCACCACGGCGCGCAACCGCTCGACGAGGCGCAGGTAGGCGTCGGCCGTGTAGCCGCGCGCCATGCGCTTCAGGCAGGAGTTCGCGCCCGACTGCACCGGCAGGTGGAGGTAGGAGACGACGCTCCCGCAGTCGGCGAGCGCCTGCATCAGCTCGGGAGTGACCAGCGTCGGGAACGACGTGATGAAGCGCAGCCGCTTCAGGCCGTCGATCCGGTCGAGCCGCCGCAGCAGCCGCGCGAGCGTCGCGTCGCCGCCGCTCTTGCGCCCGTAGGCGTTCACGATCTGGCCGAGCAGCGTGACGTCGACCACGCCGTCCGCGACCAGCGCGCGCACCTCCGCCTCGAGGTCGTCCATCGGCCGCTCGACCTCGGGGCCGCGCGTGCGCGGGACGACGCAGAACGTGCAGGCGCGGTCGCACCCGCGCTGGATCGTCACGTAGGCCGAGTGGCGGTGCGGCCGCTGCGAGAGGTCGCGGTGCGCGTCGGGCAGCGGGTCGCTCTCCCCGAGCGCGACGATCGGGCCGCCGCCGTCGCGCACGCGGTCGACCAGCTCGTGGATGTGCCCGAACTCCCGTGTGCCGCACAGGATGTCGACGTGCGGGAACTTCTCGAGCAGCGCCTCGCCCTCGCGCTGCGCCATGCAGCCGAGCACCGCGACCACGACCTCGGGCCGGCGCGCCTTCGTCTCGCGCAGCTCGTAGAGCCGCGCGCGCACGCGTGCCTCGGCGTGGTCGCGCACGGCGCAGGTGTTGAACGCGATGACGTCGGCGTCGGCGCGATCGGTGGTGAAGACGTAGCGGCGTTCGGCGAGCCTCCCGCGCACGAGCTCGCTGTCGAGGAAGTTCATCTGGCAGCCGAAGGTCTCGAGGAAGACCTTCGGCGGCTGCTGGGTCGCCGGCCCGCCGGCGTCTTGGAGGGGAACGTCGCCCGGATTCATGGGGCCGGCACGATACCGACCCGCGGACGGCCTCAGCCGTTCGCCGGCCCGGTGGGAGCGGGCGCCTCCTCGAAGCGCGCCTTGTTCTTCTCGAACCACTCCTCCCACGCCTTCGCGCCCTTGTCGCGCTCGGGAGGGGGGCCGTTGCCGACGTCGAAGCGCATCGGGTTCCCGGTCAGCGTGATCAGCGCGTCCTGCGCCTCCTCGCGCACGATCGCGTCGTTGTCGCGCAGCAGCTTGACCAGCCGCCCGACCGAGGTCTTCGCGTTGAGCTCGCGCATCGCGCCGATCGCGCGGAACTGCACGAAGGCGTCGGAATCCTCGAGCATCGGCAGCAGGTACGAGAGGAGCGTCGGGTCGTGGCGCCGCGCGATGCGATCGACGGCGCTCCAGCGCACCGCCCCCTCCTTGCTCGCGAAGTCGGCGAGCAGCTTCTTCGTCTCGGCGTCGAGCTGCGGCGTCGGGTCCTTGGCCGGCGCCGCGCCGGCGCCGGACGCCGCGGCCGCCTTCGGCTCCGCCGCGGCGGCGGCGAGCTTCGCCACCGCGTCCTTCAATTCGCGCTGCAGCGCGTCGAGCTCCTGCTCGAACTGCCCCTGCTTGGCGTCGATCGAGACGATCTTGTTGCGGTCGGTGCTGAGGTTCGCGAGGTCGTTGCGGATCGTCCCGACGTCGCGCTCGATCCCCTCGAGCCGCGCGAGGTGCGCCCCCATCTCCTCGCGCAGCTTGGCCGGCTCGGCCGCGGCGCGCTCGCGCGCGGAGCTCTCGGCGCGCAGCGACTCCTCGAGCTGCGCGACCTGGCGTACGGCGTCGCCGAGCGTCTTGTCGAGCGCGACGAGCTGCGGCCCCGGATCGGCCTGCCGGTCGAGCCGCCCGTTCGCGTTCCAGCCGAGGTAG
>DAINBU010000129.1:8485-10534 GCA_036732755.1 Planctomycetota bacterium | reverse complement strand
CCGAAGCCGGCGAGCAGCACCGCCACGACGGCGATGAGGCGCCCCCCGCCCGACGCGGCGGCCGCGGACGCGGCGACCGGACCCGCGCCGGTGGCGCCGGCGCCGCCGGCGGCTCCGGCCGCGCCGGCGATCGACGGGGCGCAGCGGGCGCAGATCATCTTGCCGCGCACGCTCGTGACGCGATTCTGCTCGAGATCCTCCTGGGGGATGCTCTCGTTGCAGAGATCGCAGAAATAGATCTTCATGGAGCGGTCCTCGTCGCACGCCGGCGCGTCAGCGCACGATCTCGATGGCGGCGAGCAGCAGCGCCCCCACGCCCATGGCGAGAGCGAGCCCCGCGAGTAACGCGGGCGACTGGGTCACGAGCGTGGGACGGGGATCGAGCTCGAGCCGCGGCGCGATCTCGTCGCGCTGGATCGGGATCGACAGCTCCCCGCATTTCTCGCAGTAGAGCTGCTCGAACGGCACGATCTCGCCGCACTGCGCGCACGGCTTCACGCGGTCGTCGCCGCCCTTGGCGCGCGCGCCGCATTCGGGGCAGGGGTCCTGGTCGAAGCGCAGGATGACGCCGCACTGCAGGCAGGGACGCACGCGTTCGTCGGAGGCGGGGGCGCCTGCGACGGCGGCGCCGCACGCTCCGCAACGCAGCGCCGAGAAGGGCAGGAGCGCTCCGCATTTCATGCACGGACGGATGCGCTCCGATCGCGCTGCGGACCCGGGCATCGACCACGCTCCTGGCGTCCGGCCCACCCGTCCGGACGAGGCGCGGATGATATCGAGGCGGACGGCTCAGCCGTGCGAGCGCGCTCAGCCGGCGTACCAGCGGCGCCACCGCTCGGCGGCCGCCTGCCGGTCGGTCTCGGGCGCGTCGACGTTGTAGCCGAAGCTCTTCGAGGTCGTCGACACCAGCTGCTCGTGGCAGCGGTAGCGGACGGTCGAGTCGTCGTTCTCGAGGCCGTCAATCAGGATCGGGAGGACGTCCCACGAGCCGCGCTGCGCGAGTCCGGCGGCAGCCTCGAATTTCACGGTCGCATCGTCGTCCTTGGTCCCCTTGCGCAGGATCGCGTCGATCTGCGTGCCGATATCGGGACGCTCGGAGTCCCTGATCTGCGCCAGGACCCACATCGCGTTGGAGCGCAGCCGCGCGTTCGGATCGGTCGCGAGCGGCGCGACCTGCTCGACCGCGAAGACGTCGTAGGCGACGAGGCGGCGCAGGTCGGAGTAGAGCGCCGTGCCCTGCTCGTGCTTCACGTTCTCGACGATCTGCGTGATCTCGCGCTGGATCTCGGGATTCGAAGGGTGCTCCGTGATCTCGTTCGAGGAGCAGCCGGCGAGGACGACGACGGCGGCGACGGTGGCGACGAACTTCATGACTTCCTCTCCTCCGCGGAGGCGTCGGGGCGCGGCGCGCCACCGGAAAAGCCTTCCGCTCCGGCGATATCGACCGGCGGGCGCCGCCACTTGAGCCCGGGCGGCGGCGGAAGCGGACCGCGGCTCAGGCCGAGGCGAGCAGGCCCGACCCGACCACGCGCTCCCCGGCGTAGAGGACGCCCGCCTGTCCCGGCGTGAGCGCCTCGCCGGGAGGCGCGAGGGCGACGTCGACGGCGTCGGTCGCATCGACCGCCGCGACGGCGGTGACGGCGACCGGGACGTGGTGGGCGCGCACCTGCAGCGACCACCCCCCCGACGCACCCGCGTCCCGATCGCTTGCGAGCCACTCGACCTGGCGCAGCCGCGCGCTCCGCTGCAGCAGCTGTGCGCGCGTCCCGACGACCACGGCGTTGGCGGCCGGCTCGGTGCGCAGGACGTAGCGCGGCGCGCCGAGCGCGAGCCGCGTCCCGCGCCGCTGCCCGACCGTGAAGCCCGCCGCTCCGTCGTGCACGCCGAGCTCGCTCCCCTCCGCGTCGCGGATCGGCCCGGCGCGGAAGAGCTCGGGCCGCCGCTCGCGCAGCAGGTCGCGGTAGTCGCCGGTCGGGACGAAGCAGATCTCCTGGCTCTCTGCCTTGGTGTGGACCGGCAGGCCGGCGCGCCGCGCGTGGGCGCGCACCT